>NZ_JANFAK020000245.1 GCF_024721315.2 Streptomyces sp. Isolate_45 | reverse complement strand
GCCGGCTGGTGGTCGGGCCGGCGAGCGGGGGGCGTCGCGGGCGGGAGGGTCAGGAGCGTGCCCACCGTCAGGTGCTGCGGCCGCTCGCCCAGCGTCGCCCGGTTCGCCTCGTGGAGGGCGCGCCAGCCGCCGGGCACCCGGTGCTTGCCCGCGATCCCGGCGAGCGTGTCCCCCGGCCGCACCACGTGCGTCCGGCCCGCCAGCCCGTACCGCTTCGCGCACACCGGCCAGGCCTCCCACCCCTGGGTGGCGAGCAGTTCCTCGGCGACCCGGATCTGCTGGGTGCGGGTGGCCAGGTCCGCGCGGGGCGCGTAGGCGAGACCGCCGTGGTCCTCCCAGGTGGGCTGCCAGAACTGCAGCCCGCCGTAGAAGCCGTTGCCCGTGTTCACCGCCCAACGCCCGCCGCTCTCGCAGTCGGCGACGCAGTCCCAGGGCCACTCGCCGCCCGGTCCGCAGTCCCCCGGCCCGTGCCCGATCACGCCGGGCGAGCCGGGGTGCGCGGCGCCCGCGGGTCCGGGTGCCGGGGGCGGCGGTGCGAGGGAGCCTGGAGCGGCGGCGGCCGCCGCGCCCGACGGGAGGACGAGCACCAGCGCGGCGGCGGCCCGGGTCGCGGCCCACCGCATCCGAAGACGGAGGTCGGGCATCGGCTCACGCTACGCAGCGGTCCCCCGTCGCCCGCCCCGCCACGCGGCGCGGCCGTCGGCCCCACCCGTACGGCGGACCGCCCGCCACCGCCGAAACGGCCGACGGAGGCCATCAACTGGGCACACCCGGACAAGAGTTGGCACGAACACGAAGCCCGCCTCGGCCGGTTCACTCTTCCGGGTGTCAGGTTCGATTCCGTTCCCTCAAACGGCGTGACCCCGGCCGCCGCTCCCGCGTTGAGCCCGGCGAGCCGGGAGCCTCCCGGCCTCCGCACGAATGAGGAGCCACCCCGTGCCGCGCATGCTCGACGTCAGTCTTGAGGTACGTGCCGAGATCGGTGACGAAGAAGCCGACAGGCTGCTCACCGGCGACGACGCCCCGCGCAGTTACGACTGCACCTCCTGCCGTACCCCCGGCGACCCCGAGAGCGACCCCACCAGCACGGTGCTGTTCGTCGGTGAGGAGACCGCCGTCCTCGCGTTCGCCCACGCCAACTGCATTCCCTCGCAGGTCGTCTCCGTCTCCGAGGAGCAGCTCCAGGGTGCGGTCCGCAGCATCACCGGGGACAGCCCGGCCCCCGCCCCGGCGCCCGCCGGCGAGGTCCCGCAGGCCGTGCCCGGCGGCCAAGCCGTACTCGGCATCACCAGCGGCCTGGTCCTGATCAACGGTGACCTGCACCCGGCGCTGGTCGTCGAGCCGACCGCCCCGATCGCCCGCCCCGGCACCACCGGCCCCGGCGACGACTTCCTGCCGCTCCTCATCGAGCAGGGCTTCATCCCGGTCACCGACACCGGTGAGGTCCCCTCGGCGCTGGGCGGCTGGTCCGTCCTGCTCGCGGGCGGGCAGCTGCACGCCGTCCTCCAGCCCGGCGTCGACGGCGGGCCGCAGGTGGCCTGGTGGCAGGCGCACCAGGCGCTGAGCGTCACCGACGGCTGGCGGGCCGCCGTGAACAAGACCCAGCGCGTGCTGATCTACGCGGCCCCGGTCGGCTCCATCGGCCAGCAGCCCCGCGAGGACCTGCTCCGCGACGCCCTGGACAAGGCCGCGAGCAACGGCAAGCTGGTCGCCGCCTCCATGCCCCTGGCCGGTACGCCGGGCGCCTGATCGGCCCTTCCCACCTTCCCCGCCGGAACGGCCGCCCCGCCCCTCACGAAGGGGCCGGGCGGCATGCGCCGGGGGTGCGCGGTCCGTCCCGCGCACCCCCGGCGATCTGCGTTTTCCGCCCCGTCACCCCGCATCCGCACGGCCTCGGGTTCGTTGGCTGATACGTGCATTCATACGACCCATCCCGCGCCCCGTCCTTTCCGAGCAGCGTCCCCCCGATGCGCCCTTCACGGGACCGGGAGACCGCTCCGGCCGCCTCGCACACCCCGATCTACGACACGCTCTACTCGGAGTACCTGCGCGCCTTCAGGGCGCTGCCGGGCGACCGGACGGGCGAGGAGCACCTCGGCTTCACGGCGTTCTCCCACGGTGGCTCGTACAGCTCGTACAGCACCGCCGGATGGAACGGTTCCGCATGGCAGAGCGACCCCTGGCAGCCCGTCCACGCCCCGGTGCCGGTCCCGGCCACGCCCGCCCCGCAGGCCTCGTACGCCCACGCCGGGACCACCGGGTCCGGATACGGCGGCGGGCGGCAGCACCAGACCGGGATGCAGCACATCCCGGCGGCCCTACCGCCCGCTCCGCGCCGGGGCTACTGACCCCGCGGTCGCCTACTTCTTCTTCTTGTACTGCGCTCCGCGCTTCTCGCGCACCCGCACCGAGATGTGGATCGGAGTGCCGTCGAAGCCGAACTCCTCGCGCAGGCGGCGCTCGATGAAGCGGCGGTAGCCGTGCTCCAGGAAGCCGGAGGCGAAGAGGACGAACCGCGGCGGCTTGCTGCCGGCCTGGGTGCCGAACAGGATGCGGGGCTGCTTGCCGCCGCGGATCGGGTGCGGGTGTGCCGCCACGACCTCGCCGAGGAAGGCGTTCAGCCGACCGGTGGGAACACGGGTCTCCCAGCCGGCGAGCGCGGTCTCGATCGCCGGGACCAGCTTCTCCATGTGGCGGCCGGTGAGCGCCGAGACGTTCACCCGGGGCGCCCAGGCGACCTGCTGCATCTCGGTCTCGATCTCGCGTTCGAGGTAGTAGCGGCGCTCCTCGTCGAGGTCGTCCCACTTGTTGTAGGCGATCACGATCGCGCGCCCGGCCTCGACGGCCATGGTGATGATGCGCTGGTCCTGGACGCTGATGTTCTCGGTCGTGTCGATCAGGATGACCGCGACCTCCGCCTTCTCGACGGCGGCGGCCGTGCGCAGGGAGGCGTAGTAGTCGGCGCCCTGCTGGAGGTGCACCTTCTTGCGGATGCCGGCGGTGTCGACGAACTTCCAGGTGACGCCGCCGAGCTCGATCAGCTCGTCGACCGGGTCGCGGGTGGTGCCGGCCAGCTCGTTGACGACGACCCGGTCCTCCTTGGCGACCTTGTTCAGGAGGGAGGACTTGCCGACGTTCGGGCGGCCGATCAGGGCGATGCGGCGGGGGCCGCCGACGGCGGTGCCGAAGGTCTGCGCGGGGGCTTCCGGCAGGGCTTCCAGTACGGCGTCGAGCATGTCGCCCGTACCGCGGCCGTGCAGGGAGGACACCGGGTGCGGCTGGCCGAGGCCCAGCGACCACAGGGAGGCCGCGTCGGCCTCGCCGCTCTGGCCGTCGACCTTGTTGGCGCAGAGCACGACCGGCTTGCCGGCGCGGCGCAGCAGCCGCACGACGGCCTCGTCGGTGTCGGTGGCGCCGACCTTGGCGTCGACGACGAAGACGACCGCGTCGGCGGCCTCGATGGCGTACTCGGCCTGGGCGGCGACGGAGGCGTCGAGGCCGAGGACGTCCTGCTCCCAGCCGCCGGTGTCGACGACCTTGAAGCGGCGGCCGGCCCACTCGGCCTCGTAGGTCACCCGGTCGCGCGTGACGCCCGGCTTGTCCTCGACGACCGCCTCGCGGCGGCCGATGATGCGGTTCACCAGGGTCGACTTGCCGACGTTCGGGCGGCCGACGACGGCGAGCACGGGGAGCGGGCCGTGGCCCGCCTCCTGGATCGCGCCCTCGACGTCCTCGACGTCGAAGCCTTCCTCCGCGGCGAGCTCCATGAACTCCGCGTACTCGGCGTCGCCAAGTGCTCCGTGGTCGTGCTGGTCGTTCATGAAGTCCGTTCCTCGTCGTTCGTGGTGATCGGTGGTGCCCGCGCAGCGCGGTTCCACTACTAGGTCAAGTCTCGCTCAGCGCCCGGTGAGGCGCTTGGCGTCGGCCAGGTGGGCGGTCAGCCGGTCCTGGATGCGTACGGTGGCCGAGTCCAGCGCGGTCCGCGTGCGGCGGCCCGTGCCGTCCCCGGCGTCGAAGGCGGAGCCGAAGACGACGTCGACCCGGCTCCGGAGCGGCGGCAGTCCCTTGACGACCCGGCCCTTTGCCTCGGTGCTGCCCAGGACGGCGACGGGCACTATCGGTGCGCCGCTGCGGACCGCGAAGTACGCGAGTCCGGCGCGCAGGGACGCGAAGTCGCCTTCGCCGCGGCTGCCCTCGGGGAAGATCCCGAGGGCGCCGCCGCCGTCGAGCACGCCGAGCGCGCGGGTGATGGCGGTCCGGTCCGTGCCGCTCCGGTCGACCTTCACCTGCCCGATGCCGTCGAGGAAGGGGCCGAGGGGCCCCACGTACGCTTCCTTCTTGATCAGGAAGTGCAGGGGGCGCGGGGCGGTGCCCATGACCATGGGCCCGTCGATGTTGTGGGCGTGGTTCACCGCGAGGATGACGGGGCCGGAGACGGGCACCTTCCAGGCCCCCAGCACGCGGGGCTTCCACAGCCCGTACATGAGCCCGATGCCGATGCGCCTGCCGACCGCCGCACCCTTGGGGGAGGGCGTTGCGCTCACTTGGCGCGCCGCTCTTCGACCAGGGTCACGACGCATTCGATGACCTGGTCGAGGGTGAGTTCGGTGGTGTCCACCTCTACGGCGTCGTCGGCCTTGGCCAGCGGGGACGTCTTGCGGCCGGAGTCGGCCGCGTCCCGCTTGATCAGGGCTTCCCTGGTGGCCGCGAGGTCCGCGGCCTCCTTGCCGCGCAGTTCGCCGCTGCGGCGGGCGGCGCGCGCCTCGGCCGAGGCCGTCAGGAAGACCTTGAGGTCGGCGGCGGGCAGGACGGTGGTGCCGATGTCCCGGCCCTCGACGACGATCCCGTCGCCCGCCTCGGCCGCCTCCGCCGCGATGGAGCGCTGGAGGTCGGTGATCAGGGTGCGCACCTCGGGGACGGCGCTGACGGCGCTGACCTTGGAGGTGACCTCCCGGGTGCGGATGGGGGCGGCGGCGTCCAGGCCGTCCACGGTGATCGTGGGGGCGGTCGGATCCGTACCGGACACGAGGGTGGGCTTGCCGGCGGCGACGGCGATGGCCTGCGGGTCGTCGGTGTCGACGCCGTTGGTGATCATCCACCAGGTGATGGCCCGGTACTGGGCGCCGGTGTCCAGGTAGCGGAGTCCGAGCTTGGCGGCCACGGCCTTGGAGGTGCTGGACTTGCCCGTGCCGGAGGGACCGTCGATGGCGACGATCACGGCGGACGGAGCTGCGGTTTCCACGGTGCGGGCACCTTCCTGGTTGCGCGTACGTGTCCGGGCGCGCCAAAAGCGCCCCTCCCCAGGTTACCGGGCCGCGGCGCCCGCTGATTCCGCTCGTGCCGGTACCGTCCCGCGGCCGGTGCCGGCGGGGCTACTGCTGGCGCAGGGCCCAGCCCCGCTCGCGCAGCTCCGCCTCCAGGCCGGGGACGGCGCGCGGCTCCACCATCAGCTGGACCAGGCCCGCCTGCTGGCCTGTGGCGTGCTCGATGCGCACGTCCTCGATGTTGACCCCGGCCCGGCCCGCGTCCGCGAAGATCCTGGCCAGCTCGCCGGGGCGGTCGCTGATGAAGACGCCGACGGTCTCGTAGGCGGTGGGGGCCGCGCCGTGCTTGCCGGGGACGCGGACGCGGCCGGCGTTACCGCGCCGCAGGACGTCCTCGATGCCGGCGGCGCCGCCCCGGCGCTTGGCCTCGTCCGCCGACTGGAGTCCGCGCAGGGCCTCCACGGTCTCCTCCAGGTCGGCGGCGATCCCGGACAGGACGTCGGCGACGGGGCCGGGGTTCGCGGAGAGGATCTCCACCCACATCCGCGGATCGGACGCCGCGATCCGCGTCACGTCCCGGATGCCCTGTCCGCACAGCCGGACCGCGGTCTCGTCCGCCTCCTCCAGCCGGGCCGCGACCATGCTCGACACGAGCTGCGGGGTGTGCGAGACGAGGGCCACGGCCCGGTCGTGGGCGTCCGCGTCCATCACGACGGGGACGGCCCGGCACAGCGCGACCAGCTCCAGCGCCAGGTTCAGCACCTCGTGGTCGGTGTCGCGGGTGGGGGTCAGCACCCAGGGGCGGCCCTCGAAGAGGTCGGCTGTCGCGGCCAGCGGCCCGGAGCGCTCCTTGCCCGCCATCGGGTGGGTGCCGATGTACGCGGTGGCGTCGACGCCCAGTGCGGCGAGCTCCCGGCGCGGTCCCCCCTTGACGCTGGCGACGTCCACGTACGCCCGGGCGAGGCCGCGGCCGATCGCGTCGGCGAGGGCGGTCGCCACGTGGGCCGGGGGGACGGCCACGATCGCCAGGTCGACGCGGTTCTCGGGGGCCTCGTCGGTGCCGGCGCCGAGGGCGGCGGCCGTCCGGGCCTGGGAGGGGTCGTGGTCGACGAGGTGGACGGTGATGCCGCGGGCGGTCAGCGCGAGCGCCGCGGAGGTGCCGATCAGTCCGGTTCCGATGACGACGGCGGTTCTCACGGGTGCTCCAGGGTGATCGCGGACGGCATTCCCTCAGGGTAGCCGGCCGGTACGGCGCGAGGGCCCGGCGGCCACCCTGTGGGACGGTCGCCGGGCCCTCGTGCCGTACCGCCTACAGCTTCTGCTGCTTGATGATGTCCTCCAGCGAGCCCGACGGGAGGGAGCCCTGCGGGGTCAGCTTGTCGACCGCCGTCGGCAGCGCCCGGGCGATCTGGTCGGCGGCCTGCTCCGGGCTGACGCCCGTCTGCTGCGCGACCGTCTGGAGGGCCTCGTCCGGCAGGGCCTGGGCGATCTCCGCCCCGCTGACGGCCTTGTTCTCGCCGGTGCCGACCCAGGACTGCGCCTGGTCGACCAGACCGGACTTGGTCAGCATGTCCAGCAGCCCGCCCAGCGGGTTGTTGCCGCCGCCCGCGGCCTGGGCTCCCTGGCCGCCGCCCCCGCCGCCGAGGGCTCCGAGCAGCGCGCCGAGGATGTTGCCGGCGCCTCCGCCCTGACCGCCCTGACCGCCACCGCCGAGCAGACTGCCGAGAAGGGAGCCGAGGTCGTTACCCGCCATGGTCATGCCTTTCGAAGAGGGACCGGGCCGCACACCCAGCGGAGGGCCCGGCGTCGAGACACGGACAATGTCACCCGAATCGCCCCGGGTCGCCACTCGTCGTACACGCGTGCCCCCGCCCCGGACGCTTCCCGAGCGGCGTCCCGGTCCGTGCGGTAGAACGACCGGCATGATCTTCCACATCGTCCCGCTCGCCGACTGGAACGCCGCGCCGGAGCTCCCGTACGCCCCCGCCTCGCTCGCCTCCGAGGGTTTCGTCCACTGCTCGGCGGACCGTCCGACCCTGCTCGCCATCGCGGAGGCCCACTACCGGGAGACGCCCGGCACCCTGCTCGCCGTGGAACTGGACGAGGCGGCGCTGACGTCGGAGGTCCGCCGGTCGGGTGAATCGGGCGGCCGTTACCCACACGTCCACGGCCCGTTGAACCGGAACGCGGTGGCCCGCGTGTGGGAAGTCGTACGAGCCCCCGGCCGCCCGGCGGAACTGACGCCGTGGCAGCCGGTGGGATGAACCGGTGTGGCGGGCTTCACCTGGGGCCCGCCACGCGCCAGGATGCTCCACGCCATCCCGGCAACCCAGCGAGGAGATCACATGAGCGACCCCACGCAGACCGCCCGGCGCACCGTACTCGCGGCCGGAGCCGCCGCCCTGGCGGGCGGCACGATCGCCGCCTGCGGCGGCGGCGGCGGCACGGACGAGCCCGCGAGCGAGCCGGGCGGCGCGTCCACCGGTGAGCCGCAAGCGTCCTCCGCGGCCCCGGCGGCGAAGGCACTGATCAAGTCCTCGGAGGTGCCGGTCGGCGGCGGCAAGGTCCTCAAGGAGGAGAAGGTGGTGGTCACCCAGCCGACCGCCGGGTCCTTCCGCTGCTTCTCGGCCGTGTGCACGCACCAGGGATGCCTCGTCGACAAGGTCCGGGACGGGCAGATCGACTGCCCCTGCCACGGCAGCACGTTCAGCGTCACGGACGGCGCGGCCACCAAGGGTCCGGCCACCCGCCCGCTCCCCGAGAAGAAGATCACGGTGGCGGCCGACGGCGGTATCTCGCTCGCCTAGCGGGCCCCGGCCCGCCTAACCTCCCGGGATGGATGACCTCACCCTGGTACGGGACCACACGATCTACAGCTGCGTCATGGGCTCCCGTGCCTTCGGTCTGGCGACGGAGGCGAGCGACACCGACGTGCGCGGTGTCTACCTCGCCCCCACGCCGCTGTTCTGGCGGTTCGAGAAGCCGCCCACGCACGTCGAGGGGCCCCGGGACGAGGAGTTCTCCTGGGAGCTGGAACGCTTCTGCGAGCTCGCGCTGCGGTCCAATCCGAACGTCCTGGAGTGCCTGCACTCCCCCCTCGTCCAGCGGGTCACCCCGGTGGGGGAGGAACTCCTCGCCCTGCGCGGGGCCTTCCTCTCCCGCCGGGCCCACACCAGCTTCACCCAGTACGCGAAGTCCCAGCACGGCAAGCTCCTCGCCGACGTCCGCGTCCACGGCGCCCCGCGCTGGAAGCACGCCATGCACCTGCTGCGGCTCCTCGGCTCCTGCCGCGACCTGCTCCGCACGGGCCGCCTCACGATCGACGCGGGCCCCGAACGGGAACGCCTCCTCGCGGTCAGGCGGGGCGAGGTCGGCTGGGCCGAGGTCGACGCCTGGATGACCCGCCTCTCGGCGGAGTCCGACGCCGCCCTCGCCGGCGGCCCGCTCCCCGCCGAGCCGGACCGCGCCCGGGTCGAGGACTTCCTGCTGCGGACCCGCCGCGCCTCGGCCGCGTAGGGCGGGCGGGGCGTACGGACCCGGCGCGGCGG
>NZ_JANFAK020000244.1 GCF_024721315.2 Streptomyces sp. Isolate_45 | reverse complement strand
GGAGAGTAGGACGCCGCCGAACAATCATTGTGGGAAAGCCCCGCACCAGTTATCTGGTGCGGGGCTTTTCTGCGTTTAAGGGGTTTTGGGAATGTCGGCCGCCGTCGTCCTACCAGTCGGCGGGGTAGCTCTTGAGGCTGCTCGTATCGAGGGTCCAACGGCCGGCCGTGACGGTGTCGCCGAAGGCGTGGGGGACCGTCTTGCGGTAGCGGGTTCCGTCCGGGCCGTCGGAGGGGTCGCTGTGCACCGTGACGGCCTTCTTGTCCTTACGGGGGTCGACGACGACGTACAGCGGGACTCCCATCCTCGGGTAGTCGTGCAGCTTGTCGCGGATGTCGGTGAGTGAATTCGTGCGGGAGACGACTTCCACGACCATCAGGACGTCACGGGAGTTGACGACCTTCGCGGTGTCGTCCGTGTCCTCCTCCGCGATGACCATGAGGTCGGGGACCTTGGTCAAGCCGGTCAGAGGATCGCCCATGTTGGTGTCATTGAGCGCCATGACCTCGGGTGTTTGGGCCTCGATCTGACGGCGCAGTCGCACCACGTTGAGTCCGTGGGGAGCCGTGGGGCTCATCATGGTGAGGAAGATCTGACCGTCTGTGGTTTGTACCTTCCACTGGTCTTCCTGGTGTTCGGCCAGCTCTGCGAGCTGCTCCGCGAAGTCGTGCATTCGGCGCATCTGCTCGGGAGTGAGGTCGACCATGTGTCCTCCTGGTGGGTGCCACCAGCGTAGCCAGTCCGACGTGTTAGAGGCGGCCGGCGGCCTTGAGGGAGAGGTAGGCGTCGGCCAGGGCCGGGGCCAGGGTGTCCGGGGTGGCGTCGACGACGTGGACGCCGTGGCGGGAGAGTTGGTCGGCCGTGCGGCGGCGACGGGCCTGGGACCGGGTGCCCGCGGCGGCTTCGTAGACGGCGTCGACGGTGCCGCGTGCGCGGGTCATGCCCGCCACGTGCGGGTCGGCGACCGAGGCCAGGACGACCGTGTGGCGCTGCGTGAGGCTGGGGAGCAGGGGGAGCAGGCCCTCTTCGATCGGGGCGGCGTCCAGGCTGGTGAGGAGGACGACGAGGGAGCGGCGCGGGGCGCTGCGCAGGATCGTGGAGACCAGCGTGCGGGAGTCGGTTTCGACGAGTTCCGCTTCGAGGGGGGCCATGGCGTTGACGAACGCGGGCAGGGTGTCGGTGGCGGAGCGGCCCTGGACCTGGGCGCGGAGGCGCCGGTCGTGGGCCAGCAGGTCCACGCGGTCGCCGGCGCGGGTGGCCAGGGCGGTGAGGAGCAGGGCCGCGTCCATGGCGGAGTCCAGGCGGGGTGCGTCGCCGACGCGGCCCGCGGCGGTGCGGCCGGTGTCGAGGCAGATCAGGATGTGCCGGTCGCGTTCGGGGCGCCAGGTGCGAACGGCGACCTCGTTCCGGCGGGCGGTGGCGCGCCAGTCGATGGAGCGGGTGTCGTCGCCGGGGACGTAGTCGCGGAGGCTGTCGAACTCGGTGCCCTCGCCGCGCGTCAGGACGCTCGTACGGCCGTCCAGCTCGCGTAGGCGGGCCAGGCGGGACGGGAGGTGTTTGCGGCTGGCGAAGGGCGGCAGGACGCGGACCGTCCAGGGGACGACGTGGGTGCCCTGGCGGGACATCAGGCCGAGCGGACCGTACGAGCGGATCGTGACCCGGTCGGCCCGGCGGTCGCCGCGCCGGGTGGGCAGCAGGCGGGTGGTCAGGCGGCGGCGTTCCCCGGCGGGGACGGTCAACTCGTGGCGGGAGGCGGGGCCTTCGGTCCCGGGCTGCCAGCTGCTGGGGGGCCAGGCGTCGCGGAGGCGGGCGCGGAGCGTGCGGCGGCCGGGGTTGGTGATGGTGAGGTGGACGTCGGCGCTCTCGCCGAGGCGGACCGAGGTGTCGCCGGAGCGGGTGAGGCGCAGGCCGCGGACGGGTGCCGCGAGGGCGCAGTCGACGGCGCAGGCCAGGGCGAGGCTGCCGTTGACGGCGAGGATGCCCGTCCAGCTCGGTTCGAGGATGCCGACGGGGAGGGTGCCGAGGGCCGCCAGGAGGGCGGCGCGTCCGGTGAGGGCCATCAGCGCGGGACGGGGACGTGGGTGAGGATCGCGGTGATGACGGCGTCGGCCTTGACGCCCTCCATCTCGGCCTCCGGGCGGAGTTGGACGCGGTGGCGCAGGGTGGGCAGGGCGAGGGCCTTCACGTCGTCGGGGGTGACGTAGTCACGGCCGACGAGCCAGGCCCAGGCGCGGGCCGTGGCCAGCAGGGCGGTCGCGCCGCGCGGGGAGACGCCGAGGGTGAGGGACGGCGATTCGCGGGTGGCGCGGCAGATGTCCACGACGTAGCCGGTGATCTCGGGGGAGACGGTGACGCGGGTGACGGCCTCGCGGGCGGCTTCGAGTTCCTTCAGGCCGGCGACGGGGCGGATGCCCGCGGCGGCGAGGTCGCGCGGGTCGAAGCCGGCGGCGTGCCGGGTCAGTACGCCGATCTCGTCCTCGCGGGAGGGGAGCGGCACGGTGAGCTTGAGGAGGAAGCGGTCGAGCTGGGCTTCGGGCAGGGGGTAGGTGCCCTCGTACTCGACGGGGTTCATGGTCGCGGCGACGAGGAAGGGCTCGGGGAGCTTGCGGGGGACGCCGTCGACCGTGACCTGGCGTTCCTCCATCGCTTCGAGGAGCGAGGACTGGGTCTTGGGGGGCGTGCGGTTGATCTCGTCGGCGAGCAGGAGGTTGGTGAAGACCGGGCCGTCCTGGAAGGAGAACTCGGCGGTGCGGGCGTCGTAGACGAGGGAGCCGGTGACGTCGCTGGGCATCAGGTCCGGGGTGAACTGGACGCGCTTGGTGTCGAGTTCGAGGGAGGCGGCGAGGGCGCGGACGAGGAGGGTCTTCGCGACGCCGGGGACGCCTTCGAGGAGGACGTGGCCGCGGCACAGGAGCGCGACGACGAGACCGGTGACGGCGGAGTCCTGGCCGACCACGGCCTTGGCGATCTCGGTGCGGAGCGCTTCCAGGGAGGTGCGGGCGCTGTCCGTGGTGGCCGTCATGAAGTGCGGACCTCTCTTTCGAGGGCGTCGAGGTGGTCGGCGAGCGCGACGAGTGCCGCGTCGTCGGCGGGGATGGTGCCGAAGAGGAGGGCGGTCACGTCGCGGGTGCCGTCGCCGAGGCGGGCGGACACGGCGGGGACCAGGGAAAGCGGGTCGTGGGCCTGGGCGGTCGGTACGCCGACCAGGGCGGCGAGGCGTTCGCGGGTGGCGGCGCGCAGCACGGTGGCGGCGCGGTCGCGGGCGTCGGCCTTGCGGTAGAGGCGGGCGAGGCCCTCGGTGGACTCGGAGGCGCGGATGGCGACGGGCAGCTTCTCGGTGACGAGGGGGCCGAGCCGGCGGGCGCGCCAGAGGGCGGCGACGACGGCGGCGAGGAACAGCTGGAGCAGGGCCCAGTGCCAGCCGGTCGGGACGAGGTCGAGGAGGCTGCGGTCCTCGGCGCCGTCGGAGGCGTCCGTCATGTCGGACAGGGTGGGCAGGTACCAGACGAGGTCTGCGCGGGAGCCGAGGAGTTGCAGGGCGAGGGAGGCGTTGCCCTGCTCGGCGAGGTGTTCGTTGCGCAGGATCGAGTCGGAGCCGAGGAGGACGGTGTCGCCGCCCTTGGTGGTGCCGGGCAGGACGAGGAGGGTGGGGTCGCCGTCGTAGGGGTAGCAGGCCGTGGCTCCGGCCGTGCCCGCGGAGTAGCGGAGGTCGCCGCCGGTGGTGGCGGTGCCCGCGGTGACGGCGGCGGGCAGGGTGCAGGCCGCGTCGAGTTCGTCCCGGTAGGCGCGGCCCGCGGTGCGGGCGGCGGGGGCCAGGTCGGGGAGGGCGTCGTCGGGGGAGATCAGGACGGTTCGGCCGCCGGAGAGGTCGGTGGCGGAGCGGACGGTGCGGCGCTGGGACGGGCCGAGCCGGTCCGGGTCGGTGATCAGGAGGGTGGTGCCGGGGCCGGTCGCGTCGGCGGCGTCGGCGGCGTTGGTGACGACGCGGGTGGTGACGCCGCGTTCCTGGAGGAGTTGGGAGACGGCCCGGCTGCCCGAGGGATCGGCGGAGCGGGGGTCGAGGCGGCCGTGGTGGTCCCCGGTTTGGAGGCCGGCCAGGAGGACGGCGCCGGCCGCCAGGATGCCGAGGGCGAGGAGGAAGCCGCGGCCGCGCGCCCAGATCTGGGCGCGGGTGAGGGCGGTTGAGGTGCCGGCGCGGGTTCCCGGGCGGGTGGGCTCGGCGGGCTCGGCGGCCTCGGTGGGCGGCGCCGCGGGCTCGGTGGGGCCGGTCATGCGGTGGGTCCCGTCAGGAGCGGCTTGGTGCGCTCCAGGGTGAGGTCGAGGGTGCGCAGTCGGGCGTAGGTGTCGGCGTCGGCGGTGCGGCCGCCGTAGGTGACGTCGTCGAAGGTGCGGGCGGCCGCGCGCAGGTCGCCCGCGTGGGCGGGCAGGGACACGGAGGCTTCTGCGGCGGCCTCGTCGGCGGTGCGGCCGGGGCGGGGGTCGAGGAGGGTGCGTTCCTCCAGGGACCGGACGACGGCGCGCATGCGTTCCTGGACGGCTTCGGTCCAGCGGCCGGCGGCGGCGTGGGCGTCGGCGGCGGTGCGGTGGTCGGCGGCGCCGCGCAGGCCGTCGTCGAAGAGGACGCCCGTGCCGGTGGCCGTCCGGCGGGGGGTGCCGAGGCGCCACCAGAGGGCGGCGACGGCCAGGACGACCAGGAGGGCGACGGCGAGGAGGCCGAAGCCGCCGCCGGGGGTGACGGAGGAGGCGCCGTCGAAGAGGTCGGCGATCCAGTCCCAGAAGCGTTCGAGGCCGCGCTCGAAGAGGCCGGGGTCGTCCTCGTGGTAGGCGCGCTTGGCCAGCTCGCGTTCGGCCGCCTCACGGGCCGCTTCGCGCGGTGTCGTCAGTGGTGGTGTCTCGGCGCCCGGCAGCAGGGCCGTGGCGCCGGTGACGATGAGTCCCCCCGTTCCCATCGTCCGTCAGCCTCCCGAGGCCGGTCCGGCGCCGCCGGGCCGCGGGGGGACCGTGCCGTGGTCGCCGTTGTAGCCGTGGTCGGGGACGCCGGCGGCGCGGGCGAGTTCCAGGTCGAGGGCCTCGCGGCGGATGCGCTGGTCGATGTACAGGAGGCTGGTGACGCCGGTCTGCATGGGCATCGTGATGGTGAGGGCGATGAGCCCGCCGATCGCGGTGACGAGCAGGAAGCTCCAGGACTGGGCGGAGGTGCCGTCGAGGATGTCGCTGAGGCCGCCGGGCGACACGAACATGGCGATGGCCGCGAAGGGCACCGCGATGATCATCGAGGTGAGCCAGGTGATGGCCCAGGTGAGGGCGCTGATGCCGCCGATGCGCCACCACGAGCCCTTGACCAGCTTGGCGGAACGCCTCAGCGCGTCGGTGACCTTGCCGCGCTCCATCATCAGGGCGGGCGGTGCGAGGACGAAGGTGACGAAGAACCAGGCCAGGAGGACGAGGCCGACGGGGACGCCGAGGATGGTCAGGAAGGCGTTGCCGGTCAGCAGGCCGGGGAGCACGGGCAGGAAGCCGGCGGCGAGCGCGCCGAGGAACAGCACGGCGGTGAGGCCGAGCATGCGCGGTACCAGGGGGCGCACGCTGCGCAGGTGGGCGGCGACGGTGGAGCTCTGGCCGAGGACCGCGCGGCTGACGACGCCCGCGAGCAGGCCGGTGACCAGGAGCAGGCCGAGGAGCTGGACGTAGTAGTTGGCGTAGGCGGCCACCATGGTGTCGTCCATGAGGTTCGCCAGCTCGCCGGGGGTCCTGGGCTGCTCGGTCGACACGACGAGGCTGTCCCGCATGAGGCGCTGCACGCCGAGCAGGCCCAGCTGGACCAGGACGGCGACGACCAGGCTGACGGACAGGACCGTCTTCCAGTGGCCCCGCAGGGAGCTGACGGCGCCGTCCAGGATCTCGCCCAGGCCCAGGGGCCGCAGCGGGATCACTCCGGGCTTGGCGGCGGGCGGCGGGCCGCCCCAGCCACCGGCGCCACCCGGATGGCCGTACGGGCCGCCGTACGGGCCGCCGGGCTGTGGTCCGGGCTGTTGCCCCGGCTGGGGGGCGTACGGGCCCCAGCCGGCGCCCTGCTGCTGCGGGGGCGGGGTCTGGCCCGCGGCGGGGCTCGACCACTGTCCGGGCGGGGGCTGGGAGGCGGACCACTTGGGGGCGTCGGCGGGCTGTGCGGCCGGCCGGCCGCCGTCGGAGCCCTCGCCGTCGGACGGGGATCCGGGCGTGGCCCAGCCCGGAGAGTCGTTCATCGTCGCTCCTTCACGTGCACCTGCCGTGGCGGGCGCGCTGGTCGGCTGCCATCGTGCCATGGGGGAACACCGGACGGACCGGCCCTCCCCCTCCAAGATCTCGGGCAGCCCGTCCCTTCAATTGTCGCGCGGATCCGGGGCAGACTGGTCGCCCTGATCACCACGCAGGTCCGAGGGGCGATTTCCAGCCCTTTTGGCTGTGGGACAGCTCACCGCCGGGTAACGATTAGCTAATGGGATGATGTCAAGCATGAAGGGACGCGTCCTTGTCGTCGACGACGACACCGCACTGGCCGAGATGCTCGGCATCGTGTTGCGTGGAGAAGGTTTTGAGCCGTCGTTCGTAGCGGACGGTGACAAGGCATTGGCTGCCTTCCGGGAGGCCAAGCCGGACCTCGTGCTGCTCGACCTCATGCTGCCCGGACGGGACGGCATAGAGGTGTGCAGGCTGATCCGGGCCGAGTCGGGCGTGCCGATTGTCATGCTCACTGCCAAAAGTGACACGGTTGACGTGGTCGTGGGCCTGGAGTCCGGGGCCGACGACTACATCGTCAAGCCGTTCAAGCCGAAGGAGCTGGTCGCCCGCATCCGGGCACGTCTGCGCCGGTCGGAGGAGCCCGCACCCGAGCAGCTGGCCATCGGTGACCTCGTCATCGACGTGGCCGGACACTCGGTCAAGCGCGACGGCGCCTCCATCGCACTGACCCCACTGGAGTTCGACCTGCTGGTCGCCCTCGCCCGAAAGCCCTGGCAGGTGTTCACCCGCGAGGTGCTGCTGGAGCAGGTCTGGGGCTACCGGCACGCCGCGGACACCCGTCTGGTCAACGTGCACGTACAGCGTCTGCGCTCGAAGGTCGAGAAGGACCCGGAGCGCCCCGAGATCGTCGTGACGGTGCGCGGTGTCGGCTACAAGGCCGGACCGAGCTGACGTGCAGCCCGGCAAGCCCCGTGGAGGCTCCCGATGGGGAGCCCCGTGGGGCGGCCGACAGCTCCGCCGGATGACGGACGGAGCGGCCGGCGGCCCCGTGCTGCGGCTGTGCGCGCGCCTCGTGCGCCGGCCGCTGCTTCCGACTGTCCGGCTGTGGCGGCGCAACATCCAGCTCCGGGTGGTCGTCGCGACGCTGCTCATGTCGCTCGCCGTGGTCCTCGCCCTCGGCTTCGTCGTCGTCGCCCAGGTCAGCAAGGGCCTCCTCGACGCCAAGGAGGAGGCCGCGCAGAGCCAGGCCGCCGGCGGGTTCGCGGTCGCACAGGAGAAGGCGAACACCCCGCTGTCGGTCGACGGGCCCGACGCCACCGACAACAAGGTCGGCCGGGACGCCAGCACCTGGATGAACTCCCTCGTGAAACAGCTCGCCAGTGGCGGGCAGACCGCCTTCGAGGTCGCCGCGCTCGGCGCCGGGGAGCAGGCGTCCGGGGCCCAGGGCGTCAAGGGCGCCCGCGCCTCCGGCAACGTCGACCCGACCGCCAGCGTCCCGATCGAGCTGCGCCGGGCCGTCAACAACGCCACCGGCACCTTCAAGACCTTCTCCGAGATCCGGTACACCGCCGGGGTCGGCGACAAGGCGCCCGAGCCCGCACTGGTGGTCGGCAAACAGCTCACCGACATCAACGGCTCCCCGTACGACCTGTACTACCTCTTCCCGCTCACCCAGGAGGAGGAGTCCCTCAACCTGGTCAAGAGCACCATCGCGACCGCGGGCCTGTTCGTCGTCGTCCTGCTCAGCGCCATCGCCTGGCTCGTCGTGCGCCAGGTCGTCACCCCGGTCCGGATGGCCGCCGGGATCGCCGAACGGCTGTCCGCCGGACGGCTCCAGGAACGGATGAAGGTCACCGGCGAGGACGACATCGCCCGCCTCGGCGAGGCCTTCAACAAGATGGCCCAGAACCTCCAGAACAAGATCCAGCAGCTGGAGGACCTCTCGCGGATGCAGCGCCGCTTCGTCTCCGACGTCTCGCACGAGCTGCGCACCCCGCTCACGACCGTACGGATGGCCGCCGACGTCATCCACGACGCCCGCGTCGACTTCGACCCCGTCACCGCCCGCTCCGCCGAACTCCTCGCCGGACAGCTCGACCGCTTCGAGTCGCTGCTCGCCGACCTGCTGGAGATCAGCCGCTTCGACGCGGGCGCGGCCGCCCTGGAGGCCGAACCCATCGACCTGAGGGACGTCGTGCGCCGCGTCATCGACGGGGCCGAACCGCTCGCCGAGCACAAGGGCACCCGGATCCGCGTCCTCGGCGACACCCAGCCCGTCATCGCCGAGGCCGACGCCCGACGCGTCGAGCGGGTGCTGCGCAACCTCGTCGTCAACGCGGTGGAGCACGGCGAAGGCCGCGACGTCGTGGTCCGGCTCGCGTCCGCGGGCGGTGCCGTCGCCGTCGCCGTACGGGACTACGGCGTCGGCCTCAAGCCCGGCGAGGCCACCCGGGTCTTCAACCGCTTCTGGCGCGCCGACCCCGCGCGGGCCCGTACGACCGGCGGAACGGGCCTCGGCCTGTCCATCGCCGTCGAGGACGCCCGACTGCACGGCGGCTGGCTCCAGGCCTGGGGCGAACCCGGCGGCGGTTCCCAGTTCCGGCTCACCCTGCCCCGCACCGCCGACGAGCCCCTGCGCGGATCCCCGATCCCGCTGGAGCCCGAGGACTCGCGCGGCAACCGGGCCCGTGCCGCCGCCGACGCCGCCGGCCGCGG
>NZ_JANFAK020000243.1 GCF_024721315.2 Streptomyces sp. Isolate_45 | reverse complement strand
CCTGGCCTTTCTCGGTCTCGCCGCCGCCCTCTGCTGCTACAAACGGCTCGTCCGCCTCACCACATAGGACACGGTCTAAGGGCAGGATCCTCCAGAATTTTAATGATCTTTTCCCAGTTTGAAGGTTCGGAATAGAAGCTCCTCCTTCTGTAGCGGACACCAGCAACCTTCAGCTTATTCACCGAGAAATCTTGGTTGTGAGATCCGATCAGAAGGAAATACGGGTTCCCGGCCTCAGGCATACCCCGCCCCTGAGCAGCAGTCCTACCAACTCCCGGCAGCCTACAGTTGCGAGACCTCGCGGACCCCCGAGGATGCGAATTTTCGCCCCTGATCGATTCACCCTGCGTTAGGTAGGCGCCTTCCGGGCATCACCCCCAGCATCACCCAGCCCGTTGGGCGACTTCACGAAAGCGAGACGACAGGTGACCAACCCAAGCGCGCCCCTCCCCCGTTACGCCGACCACCACCAGCCGACGGACCGGGAGTGTGCGCCAAGAATGGGACCCAAGACGCAGAGGGTCTACGAGACGATCAGGGCTTGGATTGAGCAGGGCCGGTTCACCGCAGGGCAGTCGTGGCAGGCAACTGGTGGAGAGACAGTATTCCGAGGGTGCGGTATTCGGCGGCTGAGCATACGTGGGTCCTGCGGGCCAAGCGTGACCGGCCGGTCACGTCGGCATAGAAGCATTGGCGTGCGACGTCCGCCCAACGGGGTTCCACGACCGCCGGGTGGCCGTCTCGGGCCTGGGTGGCCCACCGCTACCTCGCGGGCGCCCTCAGCGCCGGGGCCCGGCAGGCCCCGGCGCTGAGGGTGTCAGGCTCTGCCCCTATCAGGCGCAAGAACAGCAGTAGCAGTAACACATCAGCGCGCCGTAGCGGCCGACCTCGAAGGAGTACTCCATGCCCGCCGGAACGTACATCCAGTCGCCGGCCGTGAGCTCATAGCCGTTGTAGACGATCGACCCGCTCGCGATGAACCGGATGCCGGCACCGTCGTTGTGCGCGTGCGGGGACGCCTGTGCACCCGGCTCGGCAACCGTGATGTAGAGCTGGGACTCACAGGCCATGTACACCGGAAGCTGCCACTTGCGGAACCCCGGCGGGACATTGTCGACCTCGAGAATCTTGAGCGCCTTCTCGACCCCCTCGTCCTTCGACGTGATGATGCGGCTCTCGACGTCGAGTCCGCTCTCGCGGACCGCGTTCTTGATGCGCTCCACTCCTTGCTCGAACGTGAGCCTGTTGGGATCGAAGCTCTGCTTCGCCATGGACTTCTCCTTCTGTGCGACCGTCCCGTGCGTCCGGTCGAAGGAGTGGGTTCCCCGTCTGCTCCGTGGCCCACGGCAGCCGGAGAGGTTTCACTGCGACAGCGTCGTCGGAGTAACCGTGTGGCGCAGTCGCGTTCTCGTTCCACTTGGGCCGGGGTAGCAAGTTGCCGTCTCTGGCTCATCCGGGTGCGGTCCCTGTCCCGTCACCTTGTTCCCATACGGTGCGCCGGTACGTCTGCCGGAGTGTCGTTGGGGAGCGAGTGATGGGCGCGGTGTCGGGGCCTTCGGGCACGGGCGAGTTGAAGCGGCACTTGGGTGTGTTCGACGCCGTGGTGATCGGCCTGGGGTCGATGACGCGGCGGATTCCGGGTGCGATGTCGTCGAGCTTGCGCTTCAGCCACTGTCACATCGGCGGCAGAGAGCGGCCGTCACGGCGACGCGGAACCACCACCGGGGCCGGGCCAGCCGCAACGGCGGCCTGCAGGCCGGTCTCCTCACCGGGGCGCCGGACTTTCTCCGGCTCGGGGATCAGCAGTGGAGAAGTGATCGGGGCCAAGGCCGCCGGCACCCGGCCCACGACCGCCCCGGCGCCCGAGCCGGCCTCCGCTCAGGTCGTCGACCTTATGGTGCTGGAGCAGTCCGTCACCCAGGCGAAGGCCAGTCGGGCGGGGCCCAAGAGGCCGCCGTCCACCATCTCGCGGCGGCCGAAGAAGAAGAAGACGACGACGAAGGCCGCTGTGTCGAAGAAGACGGCCGCCTCGAAGGCCGCGACGGACGCAACCAAGAAGACCGCCTCGAAGCGCAGGAGTTCACGCAGCACCTGACGACAATCACCGCGCGAAGGCTGGGGCGATACTGTCCGCACGTGTTGCTCTGGCGTCCTGAAGTTCAGCCGAGAACGGTGGCCCAGTGGGCCAGGGTCGAGGGGAGTTCGTTGGCATCCACCCATGCCCGGAACAGTTGGTCGCCCTTCTTCTCCGGGGTGCCGGTGTAGGCGGCGACGATCACGCGATCGTGCATCAGCGCTTCGTCCCTGCATCCGTGCTCATCCGCCCACACCATGACGTAGCCCTGGCGGTACGTCAGTGGCCCTATCTCGTAGGCGTCTTTGACTTCAGGGGTCCCGGGGTCACCGTTTACGTTCATGGCCCCAGAGCCTATGCCCGCTGCGCGAACTCCGGGGGGACAGAGTGCGCGATCCATTTCAGCGAGGGGGTGGAAGTGAGCGACCGAAGCACGGCGCGGGTGCGCTGGTCCATCCGCATGCCTCAGCCGGCGGCGGGGCACTGTGGGTGTTTGCAGCGCATCCCCTGCGCGTTCCCGCACTTACTGAGCAGCTGGTCTGTGACCTCGCCACCGTTGCGGATCCGGCGGAAGCACCGCTTGTAGATGCACAAGATGTCCTCGACCTGCCAAGCATCCAGCTCGCGAAAGATGTGCGGCAGCTCGCCGATGGCGACGGTGGTCTTACCGTGCCCCTCGGGAACCCCGAGAGCCAGGTAGCCCTTCTCGGTGCCCGAGTGCAGCCACACCTCGGCCGGCTCGAAGCCCAAGTGCCACGAGAGCATTAGAGCGGCGTCGTAGAGCAGGTGCGGCGCCAAAGAGCCGCCCGCGGCCTCCACTACGGTCTCGTGGACGGTCGGAAAGACGTCGTGTCCGGCTAGATGCGCGGCACGCGCCTGAAGCCGGCCGGTGAACAGATCGAGGGTCGCACCGGAGCAGGTTTGGGCGTGGTCGTGACGCTGGTCGTCGTGCCGGAGCAGATGCCCCGCCGCGTATATGGCCTTGTCCAGGTCCAGAGACTTGTAGTATCGGCGGTCTTCCTCCTCGCAAGCCACGTAGATCCGGCGGTAGTGCTCAACGACCTTGCGTAGGCCGGTGCGGCCGCGTTCGCTGTCGAGTATTCGGTCGTACATGGGTCACCCTCGTTCTTGTGCCGCGCCGCCCAGGATCCTAGGCGGCCCGCGAGCGTGACCGTCCGGCTGGCCGAACGCCGGCGGGACGACCGGGCCGGATGAGGACTCACCCCCAACGAAGCGCTCCGGCGCGGACCCCGCCGCCGCACACACCGCCTCGAAGATCACCAGCGTCGCCGTACGCGGCGCGATCACCGGCCTCGACTCCACCACGGCCCTGATCTCGTACGGCTACGACCAGATGGCGAGTATCAGTGAGTGGCCATCCATCACTTCTGGTGATCCGATTGGGCGATGGCGGCGAAGTCGGTGTGGGCTTGAGCGACGGCTCCGGGGTACGCCTGGCGCTTCTCGTGCTCGGCGAGCGCCCGGTAGATGCCGGCCAGGCCGGGGTTGCGGCCTTGCGCTTGCCGGTGGGGGACCTGTCCGTGGTCCCGGAGGCGGCGGCCCGTGTTGCGGCGACGCGCCGACCGGACGGCCGCGCGCCCGAGGGAGGAGGCCGGACGCGCCCTCGCCCCGGCAGAACTCGGCGAGTCTGCCGGGGCGAGCCGGACCACGGCGGTTCCCGTGCGGTCGTCGGGTCGTGGGTCCTGCCCCCCGACGACCGCACGACGGCACGACGGCACAGAACGTCGCGGTCAGGAGGAGTTCGGGTCAGCGGACCTCGGTGACCCGGTGCTCCTTGCGCGCGCCACAGTTGGAGTTGTACACCTGCACGTGGACGTTGCTGATGCCGCCGCCCCAGTCGACGCAGTGGCCCTTGCCGTACACGTAGGCCGGGCCCGCGTACGACGTGTACCGGCCGTAGTCCTCGCCCCGCTCCGAGGTTGCGTTGACTTCGATCCACAGGGCCATGTCCACGGCCGCACCCGGGTTGTTGCGGATGGTCGCCACGCAGTTCTTGCCGTTCGAGGCGTTGTACGTCAGGTAGACGGTGCCCAGCGAGCCGATGGCGGCCGAGTTCACGGTCTTGTAGGCGCTCCCGCAGACCTTCTGCGGCGTGGTGTTGGGCGCGGCGGTGGCGGGCGCCGCCAGCGCGGTCGTGGCCCCCAGGGCCAGGGCGGCGAACGCGGAGGTGGTCAGGACTGAACGGGTGAATTTCATGTTTCCCCCTGCTGGTCATGGGAGTTGGTCGCTCCTGCATGCTGTGACACGCGGGACGGCGGAACGGTTGCGCATCGTCCGAAAAAAATGCGACCGCGCCGCCTCACCACCCCGCCCGCCGGCCGACGGACGGCCTGCGACGGACGGCCTGCGACGGACGGCCGCGGGGAGCCGCGCCCGCTCGGCGAGCGGCCCCTGCGACGGTGGCGTGCGGCCGCTTGTCGGCGACCGCCCTCACCTCCAACACCTGCCGGGCCGGCACGCTCACCCCCCCTTCAGGGGACGTATGCCCTCAGCGGGCCAGGCCGTCTGTTGTTCGGGTTCTTCGCGGCAATGGCGCAGACCGAACGGGAGAACGTCCGCGACTCCACGCTGGAGGGCCTCGACACGACGGGCGGCCACCGGTCATCAACGACGACATGCTCCCACCGTGCTCCGGCGCCGGGGAATCCGTCGAGCAGATCCAGCCCGACCTGATCATCCTCACCGGCAAACGCAAGGGGCACAGCCCCTCCGTCGCCTGCGTCTACCGGGCGCTGGCCGAACACGATAAAGAGCAGGCATACCCCGAAGCCGTCGAGGCATGCAGGCCGACTTCGCCGCGTTGCGCCAGCGGTCGACGGCTACGCCCGCCACCGCTTGGCGAAGTCGCTACTCATCGGTCGATCCTCCCCAAGGCCCTTCCGGCACTGCCACAGTAATTGCCCGTGGCGTCCGGAGAACCCGCCGCAGGTCGCGATGATCACGGTAGGGGCTCCGCCCCAGTAAATCCGGTCTTTACTGAGGCAGCGCGGCCTGACCGATGATTTTCCGCGCCGCGTTGGTCTGTACGTCGAATACCGACTCACGGGAGGCTGATGCCATGCGGAAACTGATCTTTGCCATGAACATGAGCCTGGACGGCTACATCGCCGCGCCCGGCGACGACCTCGGCTGGAGCGTGCCGAGCGACGAGCTGTTCCAGTGGTGGTCCGACCGGGTGGTCTCGAGGGGCCTGGCGCTGTACGGGCGCAAGCTGTGGGAGGCGATGAGCTCCCACTGGCCGACCGCCGACAAGCAGCCGGGTGCCACACCGGCGGCGATCGAGTACGCCGGCCGCTGGCGGGACATGCCGAAGGTGGTGTTCTCCTCTACGACCAGCACGGTCGACTGGAACACCCGTCAGGTCACAGGCGACGTAGTCGCCGAGATCACCGGGCTCAAGGCCGACGACGGCGGCCCCATGGACATCGGCGGTGCCACACTCGCCGGTGCGGCCATGCGGGCCGGGCTGATCGACGAGTACGTGATCGTCACCCATCCGGTCCTGGTTGGCGGCGGCACGCCGTTCTTCACAGCCCTGGACAAATGGGTGAACCTGAGCCTGGTGGAGACCCGGACGTTTCCCGACGGCGTGGTGCTGACCAGGTACGAGACCAAGCGCTGAGCACTCGACGTCGGATCGGCGCGGGCTTCGGGCCACCCAAGGATCTCGCGGCGCCGTGTTCCGAGGCGATCGTGATACCCCTCGAGCGCGCCGGGACGCCGGGCTGGTCGCCGGTTTTCCGGCACGGATGGAGCAGCTGCGCCGCGGCGTCGCCCTCCCCGAGATCCACCTGGCGCCCCCGGCTCCGGACTCCGAGCGGGCCGCCGACCTGATGGACCGGCTCCAGCGGGCCGGCCGTGGCCTGGCCGCCCTGCCCGACGCCCAGGACGACGCGACCACCGCGCCGCAAGTCCCGCGACGAGGTCCGCCATGCTCTGTGTGAGGCCTGGCGACTCGGCATCGAGCAGCCCGGCCAGGATCGTCCCTCGAAGTGGTCCAGGCCCAGGCCGTGCTTTAGTTCCCGGTAGTCGTGTTCGATGCGCCGGCGGACCTTGGCCGACCGGACCAGTTCGGTGATCGGGGTGTCGGCCGGGAGGCTGGAGAGCCAGTAGTCGGTTGGGGATTCGGCGTGCTCCGGCCATTCGACCAGCAGCCGGCAGTCAGGCAGGACCCCGTCCCACCAGCCCTGCGTGGACGAGGCTGCGGCTTGTCGGGCGGCATCTGGCAGGTCCCGGCCCGGGGTGACCCCGGACCGGCGACCGCGCTCTGGAAGTGTGCGTGGTTCCGGTCAGAGGTTCTCGTCGTGCAGGTCCTCTTCGCGCAGCAGGTCGTCCTCGCGGCGGCGCGAAGTCTCCTTCTGTCCCTGCTTCTGTCCCTGCTCGCGGGACGACCTGCCCGGCTGGGGGTGAGCGGGATCTCCGGAGCGATGGTGCTCCTGTGCCTCGCTGCCCTTGCCCGGCTCCTTGGGCTTGTCCTGCGTACCGCCCATGACGTCGACTCCCTAATTGGTGCGTGGGGTGCGGGTTCCTCTCGGATGACGCTGACACGCACGGTTGCGGTCTGCATCATTTCGACTGCGGGGCGAGGCACGCGGGTGATGCCTGTCCCCGATGTGGCGGTGTGGGAAAGCCCCGGGCCGGCCGTTCGGTGCCGGGGGCGGGTGCATTCCCGCCCGCCCCGTCATTGGGGCATCACCGCTCCCGTCCGTGCCGTCCGGCCCGTGACCAGTGCCGCGGTCCGGACGCTCAACTCCGGTCGGGCGCGAGCCACGTAGTCGGCGTGGTGTCGCTCCGTGCAGGGGTGAGCTGCTGCTTGGAGTCGGGGACGCCCGGCCTGCCCTGCGGTGGTACGGATCCGAATTCCGCCGCTCGGCCGGGCGCGGGCCGCCACATCCCCGTGCGTCGTGCGGCGCGTCGCCACAGGCGGGGCAGGAAGGCGTAGAAGCGGTCGGGAAGGAAAACGGCGTCCGCGATGATCATCGCGCCGGAGAAGAGGGGCAGTCCAAGGAGCACCGCGATGCCGACGTGCATGCCCAGCAGCACGGTCAGAACGGGGTACTTGAGCTTCCCGAAGAGTACGAACGGGAAGGCGACCTGCAGGAGCACCGTCACGTAGCCGGCGATCGCGATCACCATCGGGTACTCGTCCACGAGGTGGGAGAGCGCGGGCCAGGGCTGGAAGAGTTCGAGGTTCAGCGCGTAGTGGAGAGCGGTGCCCCCGCCCCAGGTAGGGCCCTGGATCTTGTACAGGCCGGCTGATCCGTAGAGGAAGCAGACCTGCGCCGCGATGACGAGGATGGCGCAGTTGTGCACCACCGTCGTCAAGGTGGTTCGGGCGTCGAGGAGTTGCCGGGCGTAGAGGCTCCGCACCGGCTCCGGCGCGTTGTCCGCGCGAGCCGTCCTGAGCCGCTCTCGGCGTGCGTCCAGGGACCAGCGCCGACCGCAGGCGGTGAGGACGAGGTAGAGGGCCATCAGCAGGATCAGGTTGTCGCCCCCGTCCGTCATGAAGATCGACCTGGCATGGAACGAAGCCACCACGACGGCGAAGAGGAGGGATGTGGCGCGGGTCCGCCAGCCCAGCATGAACAGCGCGGACGTGAGGAGGGCCGTCACGTAGCAGAGTTCGAAGTAGGCGCGGCTGTCGGACAGGATCAGGACGCTGTTCCAGCCCGTCTGGTCGAAGAGCTGTTGTGCCAGCGCCGGTGTCCAGGGGGAGCCGGGGCCCCAGATCTCGTCACGGTGCGGGAACTCGCGCAGCAGGAAGATCAGGTAGAGCAGCCCGTAGCCGATGCGCAGGACCGATGCGGCGTACAGGGAGATCGGTCGGTCGGTGAGGAGCGTCCACAGATCGCCGATCCGGTCGAGGAGCCACCGGTGGGCCGTGTCTGCGATCGAAGTCTCCTGGGCCGCAGGTCGGTGCGGCGTGGCTGCCGCGGAAGGGGGCTGCGTGGTCTGCTCATTTCCCATGGGAGGTCACCTTCCACCAGGGCAGGAGCCGGTCCTCGGTGGGCGCCGGCGGTCGGCTCCCGGCCGGTGCGCCGGGTCCGGCGACGGGCAGGGTGACGACGCGGAGCTGGATGAAGTCGAAAGTGCCGCCGTCGTTGTGGGCGGCGACGCGGTTCGCGGCGATGTTGCGCAGGTACGTCTGCAACATCACGGCCCGTTCGGAGCGTGCCGTGTCGCTCCCTCCGTGTGTCTCGGCGTAAGAGGTCCAGGCGCGGCGCAGGAGGTTCTGGGACGTATGGCTCGGAAATACGTTGTGGTCGACCGCCGAGTGGTCCACGGCGGTCAGGTCGAACCAGGGGGTCACCCGCATCGATCCCCCGGGGTCGGTGTGTGCGGTTCTCGCCAGGATCTGCCGGTTGGAGGAGTCGGGGTCCGGGGCGAAGAGCCGCCAGTTCTGCTCGAAGAGCGGGAACACCCATCCGTTGATTTGCGAGCTGTACCGCTTCGATACGGGGTTGGAGGGGGCCACATGAAGGAACACCAGGACGACGTGGACCAGAGCGGTCAACAGACAGAGGGCCGCGGCGGTGCGCAGCCCCGCTTTCAGCGCACGAACACCCATGGGTGACTTGGGCGGCCCGACCTCTTCGTCATGGCGCTCCTGGGGGGCCGGACCGGAATCGGACTGATGGAGTTCCTTCACGCCCACGGATTCGATTCCGCTCAACACCGCCCACCCGGTCTTTCTCATGTTGCTGTTCGCCTGAGGTCTTCGCGACTCCCACGGACGGCGCGCGGCGGATTCGATGAGGATTCCGCCGCGCGCCTTCATCCGATGAACGGGATTCGGGCAGTCTGTCGCTTAGAGGTCATCTCATTTGGGCTTCGTGGGTAGGCTGTCAGTCATGGTGGGGATCGTTGAACGGCTGGTGCCGGATGAG
>NZ_JANFAK020000242.1 GCF_024721315.2 Streptomyces sp. Isolate_45 | reverse complement strand
TTCTGCGACACGATGATGTTCGTGATCACGAACTTCTTGTCGGGCCACAGGGCGGTCTCGTCGAGGAGGACGGAGCCGCCGTCGGAGACGAGCTTGGAGGCCGTGGGCTCCGGTACCCAGGCGCCGTCGATCGATCCCTGCTTGAAGGCGTCCGGGGTGACCTTGTTGTCCGTACGGACGACGGAGACGTCGCCCTTGCCGGACTCCGGGTCGACCTTCCAGCCCTTCTCGGAGATCCAGTTGAGGAACGCGACGTCCTGGGTGTTCCCCTTCTGCGGGGTCGCGATCTTCTTGCCCTTGAGGTCGTCCAGGGTCTTGATCTTCTCCGGGTTCACGACGAGTTTGACGCCGCCGGAGGCCGAGCCGGAGATGATCCGCAGGTTGGAGCCCTTGGACTTGACGTAGCCGTTGATCGACGGCGAGGGGCCGATGAAGCCGATGTCGAGGGAGCCGCCGTTGAGGGCTTCGATCTCGGACGGGCCGGCGTTGAAGGACTGCGGCTTGATCCTGGTGCCGTTCAGTTCCTTCTCGATCAGGCCTTCCTGGAGACCGACGAGCGCCGTGGCGTGGGTCAGGTTCGGGAAGTACCCGATGCGGACCTCGGAGGCGGAGAGCTTCTTGCCGTCCGTGGCGGCGGCGTTGGTGGCCTTGTCGCCCTCGTCCTTCTTGGCCTCCGAGCCGTAGCCGCAGGCGGTGAGCAGCAGGGGAAGCGTCGCGGTGACGGCGATGGCGCGCAGGGTGGTGAGCGGTCTTGCGGCAGACACGGAGGTGTCCTTTCACGGGATGGTGTTCAAGGAGGTGCGGAGAAGGGTGACGCGAAGCCGTCTGCACACACGGACCCGACGCCCGGCGGTGAGCGGAGAGGGGTGAGCGGTGGGCGTGGGCCTGGGCGTCGGGGTTGCGGTCGCGGGCCCGGGGAACGGAAGGGTGTCGGACACATCGGGGCCGGAGGTCGAGCCCGTCGTGCGGACGCCCGCGCTCGACTCCACGCGGCCGGCGGAGGGGTGCGTCCGACGGTGCTCAGCGCTGACCACGCGTGGAGCGGGGCTCGGAGCAGGTTGTCAGCCGGGCTGACAGATGGCGCCGGCGGTGCGGAGCAGGTCGATGTACCGGCGGGATGTCAGAGACGGCATCCGGCCTGCGTGACGCGGTGTTGGCACGGCCCGCCTTCCCGGATTCCTAGTTTTCCCACCTGGTTGGTAGGCATATTGGCAGAGGCGGACAGCCACCCCAAGAGGGTGACCGAATGTTGGACGCCGGCATCTCGTTATGTGAGAACGCGCAGGTGGGTAGGGGTCAGGGGTTGGTCCAGGCGCCGGGAGCGTCGGCCAGTGCCGATACCTCCGCGGGCAGTTCGGACGACGCCACGTCGGCGAGGCTCACGCCGTCGAGGATCTCGCGGACATTGGCCCGCAGCGCGATCCACAGGGGGAGCAGTGCCTGGGCGGGGCCGGTGTAGGACAGGTCCGGAGGGCGCACCCCGCGCACCGAGACGAGCGGTCCGTCCACGACGCGGATCACGTCCGCGATGCTGATGGACCGGGCGGGCTTCGCCAGCCGATACCCGCCGTTGCCGCCGCGCCGGCTGAGCACGAGACCGCCCCGGCGCATGTCGTTCAGGATGCCCTCGAGGAACTTGTGCGGGATGTCCTGGGCGTCGGCGATGGCCTCTGCCTTCACCGGCCCGTCATCCTGGGACGCGGCAAGCTGCAGTGCGGCACGTACCGCGTAGTCCGCCCTGGCTGAGATCCGCATACCGGCATTATCTTGCATCGATCCGGCCGCTGTCCCCTCGCGGGTGGCCGCCGGCCGCCGGGCGGGTGCTCGGGCCCGCGTCAGCGGAAGGCCGGCACCGCGGGGTGGGAGCCGTTGAGGTAGTGCTCGCCGATGGAGCGCAGGCGGTGGGCGGCAGGGCGGTGGGCCGTCAGAACCCGGGCGTTGCGCCAGAACCGGTCCAAGCCGGGCGCGTCGGCGAGTTCCAGCACCCGGGCGGTGATGCGCATGGCGGCCTTCGACGTCACGGTCTCGGCCGTGGCGACCAGGGCCGCGACGCCGGCGGCTCCTTCCGCGTCGAGGTGCGGACCCGTGTCGAGGGCCCGCGCCATCACGTCCGTCGCCCGGTTGACCACGGCGGTGGCCGTCTGGGCGGCCGAGGCGAGCTCCCCGTACGTCAGGAAGAGGTCCGGGTCCTCGCCGGGCATCCGGTGCGCGCGGCCACCCCTGCTGAGGTCGCGGGCCTCGGTG
Organism: Streptomyces sp. Isolate_45; assembly: GCF_024721315.2. Lineage (GTDB taxonomy): Bacteria > Actinomycetota > Actinomycetes > Streptomycetales > Streptomycetaceae > Streptomyces. The sequence continues at coordinate 6,731 of NZ_JANFAK020000242.1, read as the reverse complement.
AGGGCGCCTTCGGCGATGCCGAGGCCGACCTGACACAGGGCGAGCCGGAGCGCCGGCTCCGCGAGCGCGGTGAAGGGCGCGGTCGACTCCTCGTCGTGCGGCCGGCGGCCCAGCACCTGTTCGGGCGTGATGGTGACCCGGTCCAGGACGACCTCGCCCGCGCCGGCGACGCGCTGCCCGAGCCGGTCGTGGGCGGACTCGACGGTCACGCCCCGTGCGCCGGGCGGGATCCGTACGACCAGGACGTCACCGGTCGCCGCGCAGGCGGCGTCGACCACGATCTGGTCGGCTGCGGCCACCGCCGTGTCCACGAACCGGCGCCCGCTCAGCACGTAGCCGGGGGTGCGCCGCCGCAGCCTGAGCTCCGGTCCGTCGGTGTCCTCGTGGGGGGAGACCGGAGCGCGGACCGCACCGGTCCACAGCCACTGCTCGCCCACCGACTCCTCTTCGAGGGCGGTCGCGTGGTGGTGATCCGCGTAGAAGCGTCCGCTCCAGGTGTGCACGTAGTGGCGGGCGAGTACGTCGCCGACGGAGCTGTCCGCTGCGGCGATCTCCCGAATGACGGCGCATCCGGTGCGCCAGTCCGCCCCGCGGTCGGGCCCGGGCGGGGTGAGGGCCGCCAGCAGGCCCGCCTCGCGCAGCCGGGCCGTCTCGTCGGCAGGCGGCTTGCCCGCCTGATCGCGGGCGATGACGTCCGAGGCGAGGTCGTCCGCCACGTCGCGGGCGGTACGCAGGAGCGTGCGGCGCTGCTCGTCGAGGGATCGCCGGCCGTCGGTGTCATGGGGGATGGCGGTGGTCATTTCGGCTACTCCGGAACGTTGTTGGGTGGCATCGGCCGGCCGCTTCACCGAATCCCCACCTTTCCCATCGGATTGATAGGGATACTCGCCCGAAGCCGCCTGCCCGGCAAGGGCGTGACCGAATGGCGGACGAAGCGATCTCGATATGAGAGATGGCGCAGGTCGGCACACTTTCCTAGTGAATCAGTAGGGAAGTGTTGACGTGCGCCCGCCGCGCACCTCACGATGTGAGCATGTCCCCGTCGCAACCGTTGCTCGTACGCCGCAGGCACGTCGACCTCCGTCGCGTCGCCAGCGCCGTCTGCCGACCCGCTTAGGGCCTGTCGACAGGGCATTTCCCCGATGCGTGCCAGCCTGCCGGCTGCCGCTCCTCTCCGCGCGCCCGCTGTTCCCGTGACCCCGGCCCTCTGAGCCGTACGGGGTTCCACCCGGCGTGCGGCGCGCCGGCCCTCCCGCCGCATCCGTGACGGAGACCCTGCCCTGTCGCGGCCCGACACCCGGCTTCCGTAACTCATTCCGAGCAGCCGAAGGGGCTCATCGTGACCACCGCACTTCCCGCACCGGTACCCGCCACCGCCGTCCGCCGTTCCCCGGCCCCGCGCCTCCAGTTGGTCGGCGACCGTCCGCCCGCCATCTCCGCCAACGGGACCGGAGGCGCCCGCGTCGGATACCTCGTGTTCCTGCCGGCGGACGTGGACCCGGTCGCGGTGATGACCGCGCACGGCATACGCCCGGAGATCCATCCCCTCGGGCCCGGGACGCTCCCGGCACCCGAGCCGGGACCGGTCCCGCACCCCGACGCCGTTCGGGTGGACGGCCCCGTCCGGCTCGACGATGCCATCCGGGTGGACGGCGCCATCCGGGTCGACGGCGCACGCCGGCTGGCCGAGGTCGACGGACGCGAACTGGACCTCACCTACCTGGAGTTCGACCTCCTGGCACACCTGGTGAACCATCCGTACACGGTCCACAGACGTGAGGCCCTCATCTCGGGCATCTGGGGTTACGGACACATCGGCGACGGCCGTACGGTCGACGTCCACGTGGCCAGGCTGCGCCGCAAGCTCGGTCCCGCTCACCGGGGCCGCATCACCACCGTGCACCGCGTCGGCTACAAGTACGTTCCCGACCACCAGTAGCCGGGCTGATCGGTGATCAGTGGGGCGCGCGGGGGTGACCGGTGCGCTCCGTCCGTCCCACCAGGCCGGTCCTACCGTCGGAGTCGCTCCCCGCCGTATCCGGCGGCGCCGATGTGGGCGCGGCCGCGGGACGGTCGGCAACCACGTCGCCGACCTCGTCAGCCGCTACGGGGAGCACTGGTCCTCGATGGTCCCGGAGGAGCTGACCGAGTACGTCAAGGCGCATTCATGGGGTTGCATTGACGACTCCGAACGGTATGTGCACGCTGGGTGTGGCCGGTGCGGTGCCATTCAGGTGGGAGACCTGGTCGTCGAAGAAGATGTGCGGATCCAGGGCACCGATGACGGGAGCCTTGTCGATGCCGCCGAGGAAGAAGGCATCGTTGACCCGCAGTCCCCACTGCTTGAGGCTCCGCACGGCACGCTCATGCGCGGGGGCGTCCCGAGCGGTGACCAGGGACACTCGAAGGCGGGGCTGATAACCGGGATTCTTTCGGCGCTCGTCCTCCTCACGGCGCTGGATGCGGTTGATGCCGGCGAGGAACTCGCGCAGCGGTCCCGGATCGTGTGGTGTGGTCGCGTTGCGGACCTCGTGCGCACGAAACGCGTCGAGGCCGGCGCTCTGGAAGATCCGCTCGGAGGCGTCACCCGCCAACACGCCGTCGAAGTCGAAGGCGATGCGCAGTTCGGGGTCGTCCTCATCATCAACCCGCGCCGTCTCAAGCACGTGTCCCGCCGGCATTCCATCTGCCACCGCGTCACGAACGTCAGCTCCGTTGGCCGACAGGAACAACGACATGTTCAGTGCCGGCATGAACCTGTGTGGCGAACGTCCCTGCCGAAAGACGGCTCGGCTGATGGGCAGGCCGTGCGCTTCGATCGAACGCATGACCCGCAGGCCGGTGTCCGGGTCGTTTCGCGACAGGATGATGACCTCAACCAGCGCGTCGGGTGGTTCCGCGAGGTCGTTCAACGACAGCAGGCGCCGGACGAAGGGGAAGGCGACGCCCTTGGCCAACACGTCTTTCAGGTGGACCTCTTGGTAAGCGCGGTAGGCGTCCTCTCCTCGCTCTCGAAACACTGCGTCGCAGTCGGTGAGGTCGAACAGGGCGCTGGAGGCGATCCCAACCACCAGGCGACCGGACAGGTCGTACTTCATGACACCCCCTGCCGGTGTGCGCGCAGTATCGGGATGGTTATCTCCCCGGCGCATATGTCGAAAACACGTGCGACCTCCTTGGTTGGTGCAGCACCCGAGCGAGGGCCGGGGCGGAGCGCCTGCCCCCGAGCCGGGGGTCGGCCGCAAGGTCGACGTCCAGGGCCTTCGCCGGGTGCGGCGCTCGCGCCCGGCCTTCCGGATTTGGTCCGGCGAGAAGCCTCGCCGGATGGGCCGTGGCGGCCTCTCGGGCCGGAAACCGAGCCGCATCGCTCGCAAGGGGGCCGCTGCGGCAGCCGTAGCGCCGGAGCCCACCACCACCTTGATGCGCAGGCCCGTCCGGCCCGAGTCGCCTTCGGTGTCTGTGCTCGGGCGCTCCGGGCGGCTCGGAGGGGCAACCGGTGTCCGGTATTCCGCACCTTGGCGATGTTATGTACACGCCATTCCCGCGCCCGGGGCACTTCGGCGCGACCCGCCACCGTCCGCCCCCTCGGGAACCCTGCGTGGGCTGGTCGTATACGGTGCGTGGTCATTGCTCACAGGTTCCCCGGAGAGCTTTCACAGGGCGCACACTTCCGGCCGTTCCGCGCCCGCGTGCGCCTGCCGGGGGCAGACGGCGCGCGAACCGTCGTCCTAGCCTCCCGGGCCATGCGATCACCTCTGAAGAGCCGCCTCGGCCTCGCCGGCGTCCTCGCCTTCGTCCTGGCCCTGTTCGGCCTCGCCCCCGCGGCGAGCGCCGACCCGGCGCCGGCCGCCCTGACGTTCACCACGAACGCCGCCACCGTCACCCCCGGCGGCACGGTGAACCTCTCGATGACGCTCACCAACAACAAGACCTACGACATCTGGTTCGTCTACCAGTCGATCGCGCCGACCTGGCTCACCACACAGCGCGCCGACCTGAAGTACAGCTTCACCGGGTGCAGCGTGGCGACCCCGACCGGCGCCGCCTCCTGTTCCGGCGTCGGCCCGTCCGACCTCGGCGGCAACTACGGCGCGACGATCGCACCCGGTCAGAGCCGCACGGTGACGCTGACCCTCCAGGTGGCCGCGGACTCCGGTTGCAACGGCAACATAGGTTTCTACTCCTACTACTACGCCGAGTTCAGCGACAGTTCGAGCACCAGTGCCGGCCCCGTGTACACGCCCGAGACCAGGGTGCTCTGCGCCTGACGGCCGATTCCGGTTCCCCGTCCGGTGGTGGCTTGAAACTGCTGGGGCCCATCGATGACGTGGTCTGAACCATCAGGTCGGGGCGTCGGTGGGCCGACTCGGTCCGCCGAAGCCCCACCCGGCTCCGGACCGGCACTCAAGGCCGGCCGGGGCCTCGGCGCGTAGGGCGCCAGAACGGCGCGGAAGGTCAACTCAGGCCCGATCGAGTCCAGTTGGTTACCTGTGTTTTTCCGTCGGTTTTCGCGACATCCCCACGAAAGCTACACAGGTGCATCACTATGTGACCCGACGGATGCGTCGGCGACTGGTTTCTGAGGGGGACACCGGCGTCGCGCACTTGGGGGGCGTCCGCTTCGTGCGAGCCGCGCTGCCCCCTGCCCGGGGAGGGGACAACACCGCATGAAGCGAAGCATACGCACCACCGCGTTATCGGTGGGCGCGCTCATCGCAGCCTTCGGCCTGCCGGCCGGCGCGGCACAAGCCGACACCGCAACACCGCGCGTGGACTTGCGCGTTCTGGTCGTGACCGACGGCGGTCCGGCCGTCCAGGCCATCACGGCCGAGCTGGAATCGGCGGGCACGCCGTATACGCAGGTCGACCTCACGCGGTCGGACCGGCCCACCATCGACCCGGCCTTCCTGGCCGACACCGTGGACGGCCGGCCGCGCGCCAAGTACCAGGCGGTCGTCCTGCCCAACGACAACCCCTTCGCGGCGAATTCCACCGAGATGACGGCCCTGGCCGCCTACGAGCAGACGTACGCGATCCCGCAGGTCGACGCCTACACCTACGCCCGACCCCAGGTCGGCCTGCAGTACTTCGTCCCCGGCGGGTACGCGGGCAGCGTCGACGGCGTCCGGGCCGCGGTCACCGCCGCCGGTCAGGCGGGCCCCTTCGGCTACCTCGACGGGGCGGTGCCCTTCGAGGACAACTCGCCCACCGTCGGCGAGAGTTACGCCTACCTCGCACAGCCCGCCGCCGGAGCGGACTTCACCACGTACGTCGACGCGCCCATCCCGGGCACGGCCCGGCGCGGCTCGCTCGTCGGCGAGTACCGGCACGACGGGCGACGCGAACTCGTCGTGACCTTCGTCTACAACCGCTACCAGCAGCAGTACCGACTGCTGGCCCGTGGCATCGTCGAGTGGATGACCGGCGGAGTGCACCTGGGCGCCTCCCGCAACTACTTCTCCGTCCACGTCGACGACGTGTTCGCAGCCGACGACCGCTGGGACACCCAGCTCAACTGCACCCCCGGCGACGTGGACTGCGCGGCCGGCACCGGTACGCCCAACCCGATCCGGATGACCGCCGCCGACGCCGAGTACGCCAGGACCTGGCAGGCCGGACGGGGCATCACCCTCGACATGGTCTACAACGGGGCCGGCAGCCTCGACCAGCGCGAGGACAACAACGGCGTCGACGCACTGGCCGACAAGCTCCAGGCCGACCGCGCCCAGTTCCGTTGGATCAACCACACCTACACGCACGCCTTCCTCGGCTGCGAGCAGGACACCGGCGTGGTGCCCTGGCGGTGCGCCACCAACACCAACGGCTCCACCAAGTGGATCAGTCGCAACGCCATCGACGACGAGATCGCCCTCAACCGGGTCTGGGGCCAGAACTTCGGACTGCCCCTGCAGAACGACGAACTGGTCACCGGCGAACACTCGGGCATGGCCGTCCTGCCCCAACAGCCGCAGGACAACCCGAACCTGGCGCCCTCCCTCACCGGCAACGGCGTCAAGTGGCTCGCCTCGGACAACTCCCGCGACCCCGAGCAGCGCCAGATCGGCTCGGCCTCCACCGTCGCCCGCTACCCGATGAACGTCTACTACAACGTCGGCACGGCCGCCGAAGCGGTGGACGAGTACAACTGGATCTACACCTCCCGGGCCCAGGGCGGCAGCGGCATCTGCGAGGACCACGCGGACACCACCACCTGCCTGACCGCACCCCTCGACACCACCACCGGCTACGCCACCCGGATCGTGCCGACCGAGATCGGCACCGCGCTCGGGCACGTGCTCGCCAACGACCCGAAGCCGCACTTCATCCACCAGTCCAACCTGGCCGAGGAACGCCTCGCCTACCCGGTGCTGAGCGGGATCGTCGACGGCTACGACGCGCTGTTCGCGGCCAACACCCCGCTGGTGAACGAGCGGATGCGGGACATCGGCATCGAACTGAAGCGCCGCGGCGCCTGGAAGAACGCCGTCCAGGCGGGCCAGGTCACCGCCTACCGGGTGGGTGACGCCGTCACCGTTCTGGCACCGAACGGCCTCGACGTCACCGCGAGCCTGCCCACCGGGACCCAGCGGGGCGGCGCCGCCTACGGCACCCCCTACGCGGGCCGGGTCTCCGGGTGGACCGCCTCGACCGGCGCACCGCTCACCCTCACCCTGCCGTCGTCGGCGCCCGCGGCCCCGTCCGCGGTGGCCGCCGCCCACCCGGCGCCCGCG
>NZ_JANFAK020000241.1 GCF_024721315.2 Streptomyces sp. Isolate_45 | reverse complement strand
CCGCCGCCCGCATCGCCCCGGTCGACGCCGGGCCGGGCCGTACTCCACCGCACCGCCCCCGGGCTACCGCCCCCGGGCGGTGTACCCCCGCAGTACCTCCGCCCGGCAGGCGGCGGGTGTGCCCCAGGCGTCGCGCAGGGGGCGGGCCTTGCGCAGCCACAGGGACAGGTCCAGCTCCTGCGTGTAGCCGATCGCGCCGTGCACCTGGAGCGCCGTCAACGCCGCCCCGTACGCCGCCTCCCCGGCGGTGAGCTTCGCCGCCGCGACCTCGCCCGGATCCAGCGACAGCGCCGCCGCCCGGACCAGCGGGCGGGCGAACTCCAAGGCCAGCAGGGTGTCCGCCAACCGGTGCTTCACCGCCTGGAAGCCGCCGATCGGCGTCCCGAACTGGCAGCGCCGCTTCGCGTACTCCACCGTGTCCGCCAGCAGGGTCTCGCCGAGGCCCAGGCACTGCGCCGCCGTCAGCAGCCGCGCCCAGCGCAGCGCCTCCTCGGCCGCCGCGGTGACGGCCGGGCCCGCCGCGAGCAGTTCGCCGCCCGCCGGCGCCGACAGCCGGCGGGCCGGGTCGAGGGAGGCGAGCCGCTCGCCGGGGACGTCCGCCAGCCGCAGCTCGCCCGCCGCGGACACGGTGAAGCGGTACGCCGCCGCGTCCGCGTCCAGGGCGTACGGGGAACAGCCCGGCAGGGTCAGCGTGGCCAGGGCCCCGCCCGAGACCAGCCCCGGCAGGAACCGCTTCGCCTGCGCGTCGTCCCCCAGCCGGGCGAGCAGCACCGACGCGGCCGCGCTCTCCACGACCGGCCCCGCCACCCCCGCCCGCCCCAACTCGACGAACCCCAGAGTCAGTTCCACCGGAAGCGGCCCGAGGCCCCCGATTTCCTCGTACGCCTCCGGCACGGCCAGCGCGAACAGGCCCGTGTCCGCGAGCCGGGACCACAGTGCCCGTCCCGGTCCGTGGTCCCCGTCCGCCCAGGCCCGTACCGTCGCCGGTACGGCGGCCGCGCCGAGCAGGGAGCGCAGCGTACGGGCGAAGTCCGACTGCTCGTCGGTCGGCTGGAAGCGCATCAGCGGCGGCCCTTCGGGAGGCCGAGCAGCCGCTCGGCGATGATGTCGCGCTGGATCTCGTTGGTGCCCGCGTAGATCGGCCCGGCCAGCGAGAACACCCACGGCTCGGCCCACGGGCCGTCCGCCAGCTCCGCGTCCGGACCGAGCAGGTCCAGGGCGGTCTCGTGCAGGGCGATGTCGTACCGGGACCAGAACACCTTGTTAAGGCTGGACTCGGCGCCGATCGCGGAGCCCGCCGCGAAGCGGGTCGCGCCCGCCCAGGTGAACAGCTCGTAGGCGCGCGCCCCGACCACCGCGTCCGCTACGCGGTCGCGCAGCGCGGTGTCGGCGGGATCGCCGGCCTCCTCCCAGAGATCCACCAGGCGCCCCGCCGCCGCGAGGAAGCGGCCGGGGGAGCGCAGGGTCAGCCCCCGCTCGTTGCCGGTGGTCGACATCGCGATCCGCCAGCCCTGGCCGGGCTCCCCGATGACGTCCTCGTCCGGTACGAAGACCCGGTCGAGGAACAGCTCCGCGAAGGCGGGCTTCCCGTCGAGCCGCCCGATGGGCCGCACCGTCACGCCGGGCGCCCGCAGGTCGAACATCAGGTACGTCAGCCCCTGGTGCGGTTTCGGGGCGTCCGGGTCCGTGCGGAAGATCCCGAAGGCCCGGTCGGCGAAGGCGGCCCGCGAGGACCACGTCTTCTGCCCGGACAGCAGCCAGCCGCCCTCGGCGCGCACGGCGCGGGAGCGCAGCGACGCCAGGTCGGAACCGGACTCCGGCTCCGACCAGGCCTGCGCCCAGATCGCCTCGCCGCTCGCCATCGGGGGCAGCACCCGGGCCCGCTGCTCGGCGCTCGCGTGGTCGAAGAGGGTCGGGGCGAGCAGGCTGATGCCGTTCTGCGCGACCCGGCCGGGCGCGCCGGCCGCCCAGTACTCCTCCTCGAAGACCAGCCACCGCTCGATGTCCGCGCCCCGGCCCCCGTACTCCTCGGGCCAGGACACCGCCGACCAGCGGCCCGAGTGCAGCAGGGCCTCCCACGCGCGGTGCGCGGCGAAGCCCTCCTCCGTCTCCAGCGAGGGCAGGGGCCGGGCGGGGACGTGCGCGCGGAGCCAGGAGCGGGCCTCGGCCCGGAAGGCCTCCACGTCCGCCGAGTGATCGAGGTCCATCAGCCGTTCGCCTCCTTCATGGCGGCCACGTCCATGCCGCCGAGCGAGTCCGCCGCCGTCTCGGCGTTGTGGGAGTGCGCCAGGTGGTGCAGCCCGAACACCGAGTCCATGCCGGCGTGCAGGCCCTGGAGGTCCTCGGCCTGGTTGACGGCCCGCTTGGTCAGGGCCAGGCCGAAGCCGGGCATCTCCGCGATCCGCAGCGCCATCCGGTCGGTCTCGGCCTCCAGCGACTCCCGACCGACGACCCGGTTGACCATGCCGATCTCGTACGCGCGCCGGGCCGACATCCGGTCGCCGGTGTACAGGAACTCCTTCGCGATGCGGGGCGGCATCGCCCACGGGTGCGCGAAGTACTCGACGCCCGGGATGCCCATCCGCACCACGGGGTCCGCGAAGAAGGCGTCCTCGCTCGCGACGATCAGGTCGCACACCCAGGCCAGCATCAGCCCGCCCGCCACGCATGCCCCCTGGACCGAGGCGATCACCGGCTTGGGCAGCTCCCGCCAGCGCCGGCACATCCCCAGGTAGACCTCCGACTCCCGGGCGAAGCGGGACTCGGCGCCGGTGCGGGTGCTGTGGTCCCACCACAGTCCGGCCCGTCGTTCGAAGGGCAGGTGGGCGTCGCGTCCGGGGGTGCCGATGTCGTGGCCCGCGGAGAAGTGCTCGCCGGCGCCGGCCAGGACGATCACCTTGACCTCGGGGTCGTCGGCGGCCCGGTAGAAGGCCTCGTCCAGGGCGTAGGTCATCGCGCTGTTCTGGGCGTTGCGGTAGCGGGGGCGGTTCATGGTCACGTACGCGACCGGGCCGCGGCGCTCGTGGAGCACCGGCGCGGCGGAGTCGTCAGCGGGCATACCGACATCCTTCCCTAACAAGTGTTTGGTAGGTTAACGTACGGCCATGAGCAGCGTCGAGGAGTTCCGCACCGAGGTCCGGAGTTGGCTCCGCACCCACCTCACCGGGGAGTTCGCGGCCCTCAAGGGGCGCGGCGGACCGGGCCGCGAACACGAGGCCTTCGCCGAACGCCTCGCCTGGGAACGGCACATGGCCACCCACGGCTGGACCTGCGTCGGCTGGCCCGAAGCCCACGGCGGCCGCGGCGCGAGCACCGAGGAACAGCTCGCCTTCCACGAGGAGTACGCCCTCGCCGACGCCCCCGCCCGCGTCAACCACATCGGCGAACAGCTCCTCGGCCCCACCCTCATCGCCCGCGGCACCCCGGAACAGCAGCGCCGCTTCCTGCCCGCCATCCGCGCCGTCCGCGAACTGTGGTGCCAGGGCTACAGCGAGCCCGGGGCCGGATCCGACCTCGCGTGCGTCCGCACCCGCGCCGCCCTCCGCGACGGCGCCTGGATCGTGGACGGCCAGAAGACCTGGACCTCCCTCGCCCACGAGTCCCAGTGGTGCTTCGTCCTCGCCCGCACCGAACCGGGCTCCCGCCGCCACCGGGGCCTGTCCTACCTACTGGTCCCCATGGACCAGCCCGGGGTCGAGGTCCGGCCCATCACCCAGCTCACCGGCACCTCCGAGTTCAACGAGGTCTTCTTCGACGGCGCCCGCACCGACGCCTCCCACGTCGTCGGCGCACCCGGCGACGGCTGGGCCGTCGCCATGGCCACCCTCGGCTACGAACGCGGCGTCTCCACCCTCGGCCAGCAGGTCGGCTTCCGTCGCGAGCTCGAAGCCCTCGCCGACCTCGCCCGACGCAACGGCGCCCTCGCCGACCCGCAGGTCCGCGACCGCCTCGTCCAGGCCTGGATCGGCCTGGAGACCATGCGCGCCACCGCCCGACGACCCGGCACCGAACCCTCCACCGCCAAGCTGTACTGGGCCCGCTGGCACCGCGACCTCGGCGAGCTCGCCATGGACGTGCGCGGCGCCGCCTCCCTCGTCGCGAACGGCACGCACGGGGACCCGTACGACCTCGACGACCACCAGCGGCTCTTCCTCTTCTCCCGCGCCGACACCATCTACGCCGGCTCCGACGAGATCCAGCGCAACCTCATCGCCGAGCGGATCCTCGGCCTTCCCAAGGAGGTACGGGCGTGAACGCTCCCGACCACGTCGCCCCCCACGGACTCCTCGCGGACCGCACCGCCGTCATCACCGCCGCGGCCGGCGCCGGCATCGGCGGCGCCACCGCCCGCCGCTTCCTGGAGGAGGGCGCCCGCGTCCTCATCAGCGACGCCCACGCCCGCCGGCTCAAGGAGACCGAGGACTCCCTCGCCGCCGAGTTCGGCGCCGCCCGCGTCACCTCCCTGCCCTGCGACGTCACCGACGAGGAACAGGTCCGCGCCCTGTTCGCCCTCGCCGAGGAGACCCACGGCGGCCTCGACGTCGTCGTCAACAACGCCGGCCTCGGCGGCACCGCCGACCTCGTCGACATGAGCGACGAACAGTGGACGCGCGTCCTCGACGTCACCCTGAACGGCACCTTCCGCTGCACCCGCGCCGCCCTGCGCTCCTTCAAGGCCTCCGGCCGCCGCGGCGCCGTCGTCAACAACGCCTCCGTCGTCGGCTGGCGCGCCCAGCGGGGACAGGCCCACTACGCCGCCGCAAAGGCCGGGGTGATGGCCCTGACCCGCTGCGCCGCCCTGGAGGCCGCCGACTTCGGCGTACGCGTCAACGCGGTCGCCCCGAGCCTGGCCATGCACCCGCACCTGGTGAAGGTCACCAGCGAGGAACTGCTCACGGAACTCACCGCCCGCGAGGCCTTCGGCCGGTACGCCGAGCCCTGGGAGATCGCCAACGTCATCGTCTTCCTGGCGAGCGGCTACTCGTCGTACATGACGGGCGAGACCGTGTCGGTCAGCAGCCAGCACGCGTAGACCGAGAATGGGCCCGTGCCAACGAACAAGCCGACGAACCAGCAGACCGCCAAGAAGAAGCCGCAGGTGACCGCGTCACCCGAGCGGCGCCGCGAACTCCTCGACACCGCCGCCGAGGTCTTCGCCGCGCAGGGCTACAACGCCACCACCGTCCGGAAGATCGCCGACGCCGCCGGCATGCTCGCCGGCAGCCTCTACTACCACTTCGATTCCAAGGAATCGATGCTCGACGAGATCCTCTCCGCCTTCCTGAACGAACTCTGGCAGGGCTACGACACCGTCCTGGCCGCCGGACTCGGCCCCAGGGAGACCATCGAGGCCCTCGTCACCGAGTCCTTCCGGGAGATCGACCGGCACCGCGCCGCCGTCGCCATCTACCAGAAGGAAGCGCGCACCCTCTCCGCCCAGCCCCGCTTCCACTACCTCTCCGACTCGCAGCAGAAGTTCGAGAAGGCCTGGCTCGGGACGCTGGAGCGGGGGGTCGCGGCCAAGGTCTTCCGCGCCGACCTCGACATCCGCCTCACCTACCGCTTCGTCCGCGACACGGTGTGGGTCGCGGCGTCCTGGTACCGGCCCGGAGGACAGCACAGCCCCGAGGAGATCGCCCGCCAGTACCTGTCCATGGTGCTCGACGGGATCGCCCTGCGTACCTGACCCGAACAGAGGAGACCCGATGCCCGAGGCCTACATAGTCGAAGCGGTCCGCACCCCGGTGGGGCGGCGCGGCGGCGGCCTGTCCGCGGTCCACCCCGCCGATCTCGGCGCGCACGTGCTGAAGGCGCTGGTCGAACGCTCCGGGATCGACCCGGCTGCCGTCGAGGACGTGGTGTTCGGCTGCCTCGACACGGTCGGACCGCAGGCCGGGGACATCGCCCGGACGGCCTGGCTCGCGGCGGGCCTGCCGGAGGAGGTCCCCGGCGTCACCGTCGACCGCCAGTGCGGCTCCTCGCAACAGGCCGTGCACTTCGCGGCCCAGGGCGTCCTGTCCGGCACCCAGGACCTGGTGGTCGCGGGCGGCACCCAGAACATGTCGATGATCCCGATCGCCTTCGCCTCCCGACAGGCGGCGGAACCACTGGGCCTCACCGAGGGCCCCTACGCCGGCTCGGCCGGCTGGCGCGCCCGCTACGGCGACGCCCCCGTCAACCAGTTCCACGGGGCCCAGCTCATCGCCGAGAAGTGGGGCATCACGCGCCGCGACATGGAGGAGTTCGCCCTCCGGTCCCACCAGCGGGCCCTGCGGGCCATCGACGAGGGCCGCTTCGAACGGGAGACCGTGCCGTACGGGGACGTACGCGTCGACGAGGGCCCGCGCCGCGACACCACCCTGGAGAAGATGGCCGGCCTGAGGCCCGTCGTCGAGGGCGGCACCATCACCGCGGCCGTCTCCTCCCAGGTCTCCGACGGAGCGGCGGCGATGCTGATCGCCTCCGAGCGGGCCGTCCGCGAACACGGCCTGCGGCCGCGCGCCCGCATCCACCACCTGTCCGTACGCGGCGAGGACCCGATCCGCATGCTGTCGGCCCCGATCCCGGCCACCGCGCACGCCCTGAAGAAGACCGGCATGTCGCTCGCCGACATCGACCTGGTCGAGATCAACGAGGCCTTCGCCCCCGTGGTCCTGGCCTGGCTGAAGGAGACGGGGGCCGACCCCTCCCGGGTGAACGTCAACGGCGGCGCCATCGCCCTCGGCCACCCGCTGGGCGCCACCGGCGTCAAACTGATGACCACCCTCCTGCACGAACTGGAACGCACCGGAGGCCGCTGGGGCCTCCAGACCATGTGCGAGGGCGGGGGACAGGCCAACGTGACGATCATCGAGCGGCTGTAACGTCCGGGCCGCTCCTCGACCCCCTCCCGGGCCGCTTCCCACGGCCCGTCCCGACCTGCTCCGGAAGCCTTCCGGAGCAGGTCACACGCCCGGGGCAGCGCTCACCGCTGGACGTGTGCTAGCTTAGAGCTCGTTGCAGTTGTGGTACCCATGAACTTTATGTGCGCCTGACGGGAATGCTCCGACAGGCGCTTTAATTGTTTTTACCGGAGTCTCCGGATGGGGCCCTTGCCGCCTATTCAGGAGATTCAAAATGGCACTTGGCACCGTGAAGTGGTTCAACTCGGAAAAGGGCTTCGGCTTCATCGAGCAGGACGGTGGCGGTCCGGACGTGTTCGCCCACTACTCGAACATCGCCACCCAGGGCTTCCGTGAGCTCCAGGAGGGCCAGCGCGTGTCCTTCGACGTCACCCAGGGTCAGAAGGGCCCCCAGGCGGAGAACATCATCCCCGCCTAATTCCTTCAGCATGCCGGGGTCCGCGCCGTGAGGTGCGGGCCCCGGCTTGTCTGCTGTCTCGACCGCGTTCGCACGACCGTGTTTTAGCGTTTTACCTGCCGGTATCAGGAGGGCACTTTCCGCATGACCAGCTCCAGCTCCGCACGACCCAGCCGCCGCCCCACCCGGGGTCGAGGTACGGCCCAGGGGCGTCCGAAGGCTGGCGCGGGACGGCAGAAGTCCGCCCCCGTAGCCCGGCCGCAAGAATTCACCATGCCCGAACCGCTGACCCCGGCCCTGCCGCCGGTCGCCGCGTTCGAGGACATGGACATGCCCGAGGCGCTGCTGAAGACCCTCGCGGCCCAGGGCGTGACCGAGCCCTTCCCGATCCAGGCCGCGACGCTGCCGAACTCCCTCGCCGGCCGTGACCTGCTCGGCCGCGGCCGCACCGGATCCGGCAAGACGCTGGCCTTCGGCCTGGCCCTGCTCTCCCGCACCGCCGGCCGCCGCGCGCAGCCGAAGGCGCCGCTCGCGATGGTCCTCGTACCGACCCGCGAGCTCGCGCAGCAGGTGACCGACGCCCTGGCCCCGTACGCCACGGCCGTCAACCTGCGCATCGCGACCGTCGTCGGCGGCATGTCGATCAACCGGCAGTCCGGCGCCCTGCGCCGCGGCGCCGAGGTGCTCGTCGCCACCCCCGGCCGCCTGAAGGACCTCATCGACCGCGGTGACGCCGACCTCTCGCAGGTCTCCATCACGGTCCTCGACGAGGCCGACCAGATGACCGACATGGGCTTCATGCCGCAGGTCACCGCGCTCCTCAAGCAGGTCGAGCCCGAGGGCCAGACCATGCTGTTCTCGGCGACGCTCGACAAGAACATCGACAAGCTCGTCAAGATGTTCCTGCACGACCCGGTCGCCTTCTCCGTCGACCCGTCCGCCGGCGCGGTCAGCACGATGGAGCACCACGTCCTGTACGTCATGGACGAGACCGACAAGAAGGCCGTGGCCACGCGCATAGCCGCTCGCGACGGCCGGGTGATCATGTTCGTCGACACCAAGCGCGGGGTCGACCGCATGGTCAAGAAGCTCCTCGCCGACGGCGTCCGCGCCTCCGGTCTGCACGGCGGCCGCTCGCAGCCGCAGCGCAACCGCACCCTCGACTGGTTCAAGACGGGCGAGGTCACCGCGCTGGTCGCCACCAACGTGGCCGCGCGCGGCATCCACATCGACGACCTCGACCTCGTCGTCAACGTGGACCCGCCGACCGACCACAAGGACTACCTGCACCGCGGCGGCCGCACCGCCCGCGCCGGCGAGTCCGGCAGCGTCGTCACCCTGGTCCTCCCCGACCAGAAGCGCGACATGACCCGCCTGATGTCGGACGCCGGCATCTCCCCGCGCACCGCGCAGATCAAGTCCTCCGACGAGGAACTGTCCCGCCTCACCGGCGCCAAGGCGCCCTCGGGCATCCCCGTGGTGCTGGAGGTGCCGCAGGCGACCCCGCCGAAGCAGCGCACCGGCTCGGGCAACGGCAACGGCGGCGGCTCGCGCCGTCGTTCCGGTGCTCCGCGCACCGGTGCCGCCACGGGCGGCGCCCCGGCGGCGGGCGGCCGCGGCCGTCGTGCCGGTTCG
>NZ_JANFAK020000240.1 GCF_024721315.2 Streptomyces sp. Isolate_45 | reverse complement strand
TTGCTCTCCGATCTGGCGCAAGGTCTGCACGGCCGCCGCGTCGAGCAGGGCCCGCGGTGCGCCGCCGCGCCGCTCGGTCCCGAGCAGCGCGGCGGCGACCAGTTCCTCCCAGGCCTCCGGTGCCACGGTGTTCCTCTCGTCCGCCTCGGCCGTGCCGTTCATCGGACCCCTCCCTCTTAGTGTTCCGTGCTCCGGTCCCGCCCCCTCCGCGGGACCGGAGCGTCCGTGTTCGGATCGGTCAGTGCCTCAGCTCGCGTGGTTGTCGTTCATCAAAGCCCCCCGGCTTACTCGTTTCCTCACGACGGCGCCCCCGCGCCGTCGCTCCCCGCTTCCCGCCCGGCGTCACCCGAGGGCGACCGGCTCCGCCCCCTGCGGATGCCATGCCGTCAGCGGCGTGAACCCGCGGTGACCGCACTCGCCGAACACCGTGACGGGACCGCCGCCCGAGAGGGCTGCCAGTTGCCACAGGCCCGACCGCGAACGGCCCGCCGCGAGGTTCACCGGCAGCGCGGACGCCCCTTCGGCGTCCGCGAGCTGCCAACCCGCGTCACCCGGTTCCCCCGGTATCGGGATCACCGGACCCAGTACCACCGGCCACGACTCCAGCCACGGGTCCTGTGCCAGCGCGTTCCCGTAGGCGGCCAGCGCCTCCTCCGGTCCCACCCCGGCCGGAACCCGGGTGGCCGGTACGGCTGCCGCGAACCGTTCCCCGAGGTCGGCCCGCAGCCCCGCCGAGCCGGGCCGGAAACGGGCTTCCGCCTCCAGCACCAGTCCGACGGGCAGGGCCGGTCCCGGCGGTCGGCCGGGCGGCCCGAAATCCAGTACCAGGGCCGGACGCCCGCTCGCTGCCCCGTGCAGCCATGTCCGGCGGGTGGTGAGCCGGCCGTCCGGGGACGCCGAGTCGTACTGGGCCAGGACGAGCCAGTGGTCCCGTACGGTTTCGCCCTCCCCCGAGGACGGCAGCCCCACCCGGCTCCGGACGGTCGCGGCCAGCGGCTCCGGCAGCCCGGACACCCCCAGCCAGGCCCTGTCCAGCAGGTGCAGCAGCGCGAACTCCTCAAGCATCCGGGCGGGCCAGCCCGGGCCGCAACCGGGTATTGTCCCCAACTCCCTTACGCGGGAGGCCAGTCCCGGAGCCTGCGCGTCGACCATCCGGGCCGCCGCCTCCTCCCACGGCGCGTATCCCGTCTGCTCCTGGCCCGCCAGGCCGCCGCGCAACAGGTCCACGAGCCGCTGTTCCAGCTCGGTGACCCCCGCGCCGATCCGTTCCGCCCGCCGCAGCGCGCGGCGCCTCGCCCCCTCCTCGTCCACCGGTCCGGTCGCCGCGGCCGCCGGCCGGGCGGCCTTCGCCGCCCGCTCCGCCAGCCATTCCCCCGCCCAGTCCGGTGCCTCGACCGGATCCCCCGCTCCCTCCTCCGCCCACAGCAGCAGCAGTCCCAGCGCGTGCTTGCACGGGAACTTCCGGCTCGGGCAGGAGCACTTGTACGCCGGGCCCGTCAGGTCCACGACCGTTCGGTACGGCTTGCTGCCGCTGCCCTTGCACAACCCCCACACCGCACCGGAAGCGGAACCTCCGGTCTGAGACCACGGACCCGCCCCGCCCAACCTGCCCCCCGCCTTGCGCGACGCATCGTCAGGAGCCAGAGCCAGTACCTGTTCCGCCGTCCAGCGAACCCCCTGCTCAGTCATGGGAACAACCGTAGGGACCCCCACTGACAATCGCTCTGACCTGCAACAACACCATGAACAGGGGGTGTTGTCAGTGGCATGGTGCACCTTGGGTGAAGCAGCCGGAAGTGGCTGCGGAGCCTTGGAGGGGGACCATGACCACGACCGAGAACGAGAGCCCCGCAGAAGCACTGCGACCGCACGCCGAGGACGCCTTCGCACACGAACTGAAAGCCCTCGCAGCAGCCGACGACCGGCCCCGGCCCACCCGTTGGAAGCTCTCCCCGTGGGCCGTGGCGACCTACCTGCTGGGCGGCACGCTCGACGACGGCACCGTCATCACGCCCAAGTACGTCGGCCCGCGCCGCATCGTCGAAGTGGCCGTCACCACCCTCGCCACCGACCGCGCCCTGCTCCTCCTCGGAGTCCCCGGAACCGCCAAGACCTGGGTCTCCGAACACCTGGCCGCCGCCGTCAGCGGGGACTCCACCCTCCTGGTCCAGGGCACCGCCGGCACCCCCGAGGAAGCCATCCGCTACGGCTGGAACTACGCCCGCCTCCTCGCCCACGGGCCGAGCCGCGAAGCCCTCGTCCCCAGCCCAGTCATGCGGGCCATGGCCGACGGCATGACAGCCCGCGTCGAGGAACTCACCCGCATCCCCGCCGACGTCCAGGACACTCTCATCACCGTCCTGTCCGAGAAGACGCTCCCGATACCGGAGCTCGGCCAGGAAGTTCAGGCCGTCCGCGGCTTCAACCTCATCGCCACCGCCAACGACCGCGACCGCGGCGTCAACGAGCTGTCCAGCGCGCTGCGCCGGCGCTTCAACACCGTGGTCCTGCCGCTGCCCGCCACCGCCGACGCCGAGGTCGACATCGTCGCCCGCCGCGTCGACCAGATGGGCCGCTCGCTCGACCTGCCCGCCGCGCCCGAGGGCCTGGAGGAGATCCGCCGCGTCGTCACCGTCTTCCGCGAGCTGCGGGACGGCATCACGGGCGACGGCCGGACGAAGGTGAAATCGCCCAGCGGGACCCTGTCCACCGCCGAGGCCATCTCCGTCGTCACCGGCGGGCTCGCCCTCGCCGCCCACTTCGGGGACGGCGTCCTGCGCCCCTCCGACGTGGCCGCCGGGATCATGGGCGCCGTCGTCCGCGACCCGGCCGCCGACCGGGTCGTCTGGCAGGAGTACCTGGAGACCGTGGTCCGCGAGCGGGACGGCTGGAAGGACTTCTACCGCGCCTGCCGGGAGGTCTCGGCATGAGCCCGGCCGCCGAGGGGCCGCTGCTGCTGGGCGTCCGTCATCACGGGCCGGGCTCCGCCCGGGCGGTACGGGCCGCGCTCGACGCGGCGCGGCCGCGGGCCGTGCTGATCGAGGGCCCGCCCGAGGGGGACGCGCTGCTGCCGCTGGCGGCGGAGCCCGGGATGCGTCCGCCCGTCGCCCTGCTCGCGCACGTCGCCGACGATCCGGGGCGGGCCGCGTTCTGGCCGCTGGCAGGCTTCTCCCCGGAGTGGGTCGCCATCCGGTGGGCGCAGGCCCGGGACGTGCCGGTGCGCTTCATCGACCTGCCGGCCGCGCAGACGCTCGCCGTGCGGGACCCGGCCGCGTGGTCCGGGCAGGAACCGGACGCCGGGGGCGACATCGAGCGGACGGGGGACGTCCGCCTGGACCCGCTCGGGGCGCTGGCCGGGGCCGCCGGGTACGACGACCCCGAACGCTGGTGGGAGGACGTCGTCGAGCACCGCGACGGCGGGTCGGGCGGTGACCCGCTCGCCGCCTTCGAGGCCCTCGCGGAGGCCATGGGGGTCCTGCGCGAGGCCTACGGGGACGGCGGCCACCCGCGCGACCTGGTCCGCGAGGCGCACATGAGGCAGCGGATGCGGGCCGCCCGCAGGGAGTTCGGCGACGACTACGCCGTGGTCTGCGGGGCCTGGCACGTCCCGGCGCTGGCCGCCAGGACGACGGCGACCGCGGACAAGGCGCTGCTGACCGGCCTGCCCAAGGTGAAGGTGGAGACCACCTGGGTGCCCTGGACCCACCGCCGGCTCGCCCGGGCCGGCGGGTACGGGGCGGGCATCACCTCGCCCGGCTGGTACGCGCACCTCTTCGCGGCCCGCGACCGGCCCGTCGAGCGGTGGCTGACCAAGGTCGCCGGGCTGCTGCGGGAGGAGGACTTCCAGGTCTCCTCCGCCCACGTCATCGAGGCCGTCCGGCTGGCCGGGACCCTGGCCGCCGTGCGCGGACGCCCGCTCCCGGGGCTCACCGAGACCCTGGAGGCGGTCCGGGCTGTCATGTGCGACGGCTCCGACGTGCCGCTCGCTCTCGTCGAGGACCGGCTCGTGGTCGGGGACGTCCTCGGCGAGGTCCCGGACGCGGCGCCGGTCGTACCGCTCCAGCGGGACCTCACCCGCAGCCTGCGCTCGCTGCGGCTCAAGGCCGAGGCGCGGCAGCGCGAGCTGGAACTCGACCTGCGCAAGGACACCGACGCCGCCAAGTCGCTGTTGCTGCACCGGCTGCGGCTGCTCGGGATCGACTGGGGGGTGCCCATCGCCTCCCGGAGCAGTACCGGAACCTTCCGGGAGACCTGGCGGCTGTGCTGGGAGCCCGAGCTGTCGGTACGGGTCGCCGAGGCCGGGATCTGGGGCACCACCGTCCTGGGGGCGGCCACCGCCAAGGCCGAGGCCGACGCCGCCGGGGCCGGGGAACTGGGCGAGGTCACGGCGCTGGCCGAGCGGTGCCTGCTGGCCGGGCTGTCGCAGGCCCTGCCGGCGGTGCTGCGGGCGCTCGCCGACCGGGCGGCGCTCGCCACCGATGTGGCGGGCCTGGCCAAGGCGCTGCCGGCGCTGGCCCGTTCGCTGCGGTACGGGGACGTGCGGGGGACGGACGCGGCGGCGCTGGGCACGGTCGCCGCGGGGCTGGCCGAGCGGATCTGCGTGGCGCTGCCGCCCGCCTGCGGGGCCGGGCTGGACGCCGAAGGGGCGGCGGAAATGCGCGGTCACGTGGACGGCGTGCACGGGGCGGTCGCCCTGCTGGCGGACGCGGAGGAGGCCGGGGGGCTGCGCGAGCGCTGGTCGGCGGTACTGCGGGGGCTGGCCGGGCGGGAGGGCGCGCCCGGGCTGATACGCGGCCGGGCCGCGCGGCTGCTGCTGGACGACGGGCGGCTCGCGGCCGGGGAGACGGCGCGGCTCATGGGCCTCGCCCTGTCCCCGGCGTCCGCCCCGGCCGACGCGGCGGGCTGGATCGAGGGCTTCGCCGGCGGGAGCGCGGGCGGCGGCACGCTGCTGGTCCACGACGACCGGCTGCTGGGCCTGATCGACGCCTGGCTGGTGTCGGTGCCGGAGGGCGCCTTCATCGACGTACTGCCCTTGCTGCGGCGGACGTTCGGGGCGTACGAGCCGGGGGTGAAACGGACCCTGGGCGAGTTGGTCCGGCGCGGGCCGGGCGGCCGGGCCGGGGCCGCCGCACCGGGCGGTGCCCCGGCGGGCTTCGCCCCGGAACCGGACCCGGTCCGGGCGGACGCGGCGGCCGCCCTGGTCCGACTGCTGCTGTCCGCGCCGGCGGCCGACACGGCGCCGGAGCCGGCCCCGGAGCCGGTGGGGGCGAGCGCTTCCGGAGGCGAGGTGCGGTGCGGGTGGGGACGAGTGGGAAACGAGCGGGAGGGGACGGGGACATGAGGGCGACGGAGAGTCCGGCGGGGACGGGCGGGGGCGTGGCCACCGGCGGCGACGCGGAGCGGCTGCGGCGGTGGCGGATGGTGCTCGGCGGTGGCGAGGCCGACGGCACCGGCCACACCCTGGCCGGACAGGACGCGGCGATGGACGCCGCACTGGGAGCGCTCTACGGCGGCGGCTCCGGCGGCGCGCGCAGGAGTTCGGGGGAGCGGTCCGCGGGCCTCGGCGGCAGCGCGCCGAACGTGGCGCGCTGGCTCGGGGACATCCGTACGTACTTCCCGGCCCCGGTGGTGCAGGTCATGCAGCGGGACGCGATCGAGCGGCTGGGGCTGGCCTCGTTGCTGCTGGAGCCGGAGATGCTGGAGGCCGTCGAGCCGGACGTCCACCTGGTCGGCACCCTGCTCTCGCTCAACAAGGCGATGCCGGACACCACGAAGGAGACGGCCCGGGCCGTCGTCCGCAAGGTGGTCGAGCAGTTGGAGAAGCGTCTCGCGACCCGGACCCGGGCCACGCTCACGGGCGCCCTGGACCGGTCCGCGCGGACCAACCGGCCCCGGCACCACGACATCGACTGGGACCGGACGATCCGGGCCAACCTCAAGAACTACCTGCCCGAGTACCGCACGATCGTCCCGGAGCGGCTCGTCGGTCACGGCCGGGCCTCGCAGTCGGTGAAGAAGGAGGTCGTCCTCTGCATCGACCAGTCGGGCTCGATGGCGGCGTCCGTCGTCTACGCCTCCGTCTTCGGCGCGGTCCTCGCCTCCATGCGGTCGATCTCGACGCGGCTGGTCGTCTTCGACACCGCGGTCGTCGATCTGACCGACCGGCTCGACGATCCCGTCGACGTGCTCTTCGGCACCCAGTTGGGCGGCGGCACCGACATCAACCGGGCGCTGGCCTACTGCCAGTCGAAGATCACTCGGCCCGCCGACACGGTGGTCGTCCTGATCAGTGACCTCTACGAGGGCGGCATACGCGACGAGATGCTCAAGCGGGTCGCCGCGATGAAGGGCGCCGGGGTGGAGTTCGTGACCCTGCTCGCCCTCTCCGACGAAGGTGCCCCCGCCTACGACCGCGAGCACGCGGCGGCGCTCGCGGCCCTCGGGGCGCCCGCCTTCGCGTGCACCCCCGACCTGTTCCCGGATGTGATGGCGGCGGCGCTGGAGAAGCGACCCCTGCCGGTGCCCTGACGGGGCCGGGCGCGGTCGCGCACCGTGCGGTCGTAAATCGGCAGATCACACGAAGATGCAGTTCAACCGTGAGGCGATCTGTGACAGGTATCACCGCTCAGGTGTGATCTGCGATTTAGGGACCCACGGCCCACGGGGATAACCTGCGGGACGGACATGCCGCGTCCACGGTCACCGTGTGCGCCTTCCTTGTGACAGCGCCGTCACGTTGCCCTCCGCGGCACGCCCACGCAGATAGCAGACAACCGCGAATCACTGCGAATCTTTGAAGACAAGGGACGGACGCGCGTGGACCTGTTCGAGTACCAGGCGAGGGACCTCTTCGCCAAGCACGGTGTACCGGTGCTGGCCGGTGAAGTCATCGACACGCCTGAGGCGGCTCGCGAGGCCACCGAGAAGCTGGGCGGCAAGTCGGTAGTCAAGGCGCAGGTGAAGGTCGGCGGCCGCGGCAAGGCCGGCGGCGTCAAGCTCGCCGCCACCCCGGACGAGGCCGTCGCCCGTGCGACGGACATCCTGGGCATGGACATCAAGGGCCACACGGTCCACAAGGTGATGATCGCCGAGACCGCTCCCGAGATCCTCGAGGAGTACTACGTCTCGTACCTCCTCGACCGGACCAACCGCACCTTCCTGGCCATGGCCTCGGTGCAGGGCGGCATGGACATCGAGGAGGTCGCGGAGAAGACCCCCGAGGCCCTCGCGAAGGTCCCGGTCAACGCCAACGAGGGCGTCACGATCGAGAAGGCCCGCGAGATCGTCGCCCTGGCGAAGTTCCCGGCCGAGGTCGCCGAGAAGGTCGCCGAGGTCCTCGTGACCCTGTGGGCGACCTTCATCGCCGAGGACGCGCTCCTCGTCGAGGTCAACCCGCTCGCGAAGGTCGCCAACGGCGACATCATCGCGCTCGACGGCAAGGTCTCGCTCGACGAGAACGCCGAGTTCCGCCAGCCGGGCCACGAGGAGTTCGTGGACCACGCGGCCGCGAACCCGCTGGAGGCCGCCGCCAAGGCGAAGAACCTCAACTACGTCAAGCTCGACGGTGAGGTCGGCATCATCGGCAACGGCGCGGGTCTCGTGATGAGCACCCTCGACGTCGTCGCCTACGCCGGCGAGGCGTACCGGTCGGTGAATGGCGGTGGCGTCAAGCCCGCCAACTTCCTCGACATCGGCGGTGGCGCCTCCGCCGCCGTCATGGCGAACGGCCTGGAGATCATCCTCGGCGACCCGGACGTCAAGTCCGTGTTCGTCAACGTCTTCGGTGGCATCACCGCGTGCGACGAGGTCGCCAACGGCATCGTCCAGGCGCTCCAGCTGCTCGAGGACAAGGGCGAGGCGGTCACCAAGCCGCTGGTCGTCCGCCTCGACGGCAACAACGCCGAGCTGGGTCGCAAGATCCTGTCGGACGCCAACCACCCGCTGGTTCAGCGCGTGGACACCATGGACGGCGCGGCCGACAAGGCCGCCGAGCTCGCGGCTGCGAAGTAAGGGCAGAGGTCACAGACTCACATGGCTATCTTCCTCAACAAGGACAGCAAGGTCATCGTCCAGGGCATGACCGGTGCCACGGGCATGAAGCACACCAAGCTGATGCTGGCTGACGGCAGCAACATCGTCGGCGGCGTGAACCCGCGCAAGGCCGGCACCACCGTCGACTTCGACGGCACCGAGGTACCGGTCTTCGGTTCCGTCGCCGAGGCGATGGAGAAGACGGGCGCCAACGTCTCCGTCCTCTTCGTCCCGCCGGCCTTCGCCAAGGCCGCCGTCGTCGAGGCCATCGACGCCGAGATCCCGCTGGCCGTCGTCATCACCGAGGGCATCGCGGTGCACGACTCCGCCGCCTTCTGGGCGTACGCGACCGCCAAGGGCAACAAGACCCGGATCATCGGCCCGAACTGCCCGGGTCTGATCACCCCCGGCCAGTCCAACGCCGGCATCATCCCGGGCGACATCACCAAGCCCGGCAAGATCGGTCTCGTGTCCAAGTCGGGCACGCTGACCTACCAGATGATGTACGAGCTGCGCGACATCGGCTTCACCTCCGCCGTCGGCATCGGTGGCGACCCGGTCATCGGCACCACGCACATCGACGCCCTGGAGGCCTTCGAGGCCGACCCGGACACCGAGCTCATCGTCATGATCGGCGAGATCGGCGGCGACGCCGAAGAGCGCGCGGCGGACTTCATCGCGAAGAACGTCACCAAGCCGGTCGTCGGTTACGTCGCGGGCTTCACCGCCCCCGAGGGCAAGACCATGGGCCACGCCGGCGCCATCGTCTCGGGTTCTTCCGGCACCGCACAGGCCAAGAAGGAAGCCCTCGAAGCCGCGGGCGTCAAGGTCGGCAAGACGCCGACCGAGACCGCGAAGCTGGCGCGCGAGATCCTGAACGCCGCCAAGTAGGCAGTCGCCGTCGGCACGCACGCACGCAGGTGCGCGTGTGCGTCGGGCGAGCACGGGGGGGGGGGGGGGGGGGGGGGGGGGGGGGGGGGGGGGGGGGGGGGGGGGGGGGGGGGGGGGGGGGGGGGGGGG
>NZ_JANFAK020000239.1 GCF_024721315.2 Streptomyces sp. Isolate_45 | reverse complement strand
CAGCGTCCCGCCGACCGGACGGCGCTGCCGCGGGGGCTCGCGCGTCGGGGCCCGGCGCCTTCCGAGGAGCTCCCCCCGCGACGGGCCCGGCCCCGCGCCGACACCGCGCCCACGCCCCGCGGCCCGGACGCGGGACAACGGCAGCGGGCTTCGGCAGACTGCGGGGCATGGGCCTCCTCCTGATCGCCGCCTGCGCCTCACTCGCCGCCTGGCTCTGGCTCACGTTCGCCCAGGGCATGTTCTGGCGCACCGACGTCCGGCTCCCGCCGCGCACCGCCCCCGCCCGCTGGCCGTCCGTGGCGATCGTCGTTCCGGCCCGGGACGAGGCCGAGGTCCTCCCCCGCAGCCTGCCCTCGCTCCTCGCCCAGGACTATCCCGGCGCGGCCGAGGTCGTCCTGGTCGACGACGGCAGCACGGACGGCACCGCCGCACTCGCCCTGCGGTTGGCCGCCGAGCACCCGGGGCTGCCGCTGACGGTGGTGTCCCCGGGCGATCCCCCGCCGGGGTGGACCGGCAAGCTGTGGGCCCTGCGGCACGGCATCGCCCACGCCCGTACGAGTCGCGCCGCCGAGCCCGAGTACCTCCTGCTGACCGACGCCGACATCGCCCACGCGCCGGACAGCCTGCGCGAGCTGGTCGCGGCCGCGACCGGTGCCCGGCTCGACCTGGTCTCCCAGATGGCCCGGCTGCGCGTGGTGAGCGGCTGGGAGCGGCTCGTCGTGCCGGCCTTCGTGTACTTCTTCGCGCAGCTGTACCCGTTCCGTCGGATCAACCGCCCCGGCGGCCGGACCGCCGCCGCGGCCGGGGGCTGCGTGCTGTTGCGCACCGAGGCGGCGGTGCGCGCCGGGGTGCCGGACTCCATCCGCCAGGCGGTGATCGACGACGTGTCGCTGGCCCGCGCGGTCCGGGCGTCGGGCGGTCGGATCTGGCTCGGGTTGGCGGAGCGGGTGGAGAGCGTGCGCCCGTATCCGGGGCTCGGGGACCTCTGGCGGATGGTGTCGCGCAGCGCGTACGCCCAACTGCGGCACCAGCCGCTGTTGCTGGCCGGCACGGTGGCGGGGCTGGTGCTCGTCTACCTGGTCCCGCCGGTCGCGCTCGTCGCGGGGCTCGCGGCCGGGCGGCCCGCCGTCGCCTGGGCGGGCGGGCTCGCCTGGCTGCTGATGGCCGGGACCTACCTGCCGATGCTGCGCCACTACCGGCAGCCGGCCGCCCTGGCGCCGCTACTGCCGTTCACGGCGCTGCTGTACCTGCTGATGACCGTCGACTCGGCAGTCCGGCATTACCGGGGCCGCGGCGCCGCCTGGAAGGGCCGAACCTATGCCCGTCCCAGCGACGCATGAAACCGCCCGGTACCCCCTGAAGGGGCGTCATCCGAGGTCATCGCGTTGTGACGCTGCGTCAGCACCACATAGGTGCAAGGGTCAACCAGTGAGTACGAGTGCGAACAAGGCGGGGCGGAAGTGACGAATCGTGCACGTGAACGTGAAGTGAAAGCTGTGGCCCTGACCTGCGAATATGCAGGTCAGGGCGGGGTTGACGGCACCTCGCTATGGACCCGGTGAAGTCGTGGGCTTAACTTAGGTCCCATGACCTCCCCCCGCTCCACTTATGGCGGCGGTTACTACTCCGCGCCCTCCTTCACGGACACCCCCATCTACGACTCCCTCGTCGCCGAACGCGGCACCCCGCAGATCGCCCCGATCCGCGTTCCGGCCGCCTACGAGTCGCCCAGTGCCGGTTACTCGAGCGGTGGTTACCTGCCGGCCCTCGCCTCCTCCATGCCCGCCCTGCCCCCGGCCATGCCCCAGCAGCAGGCTCCGGGCTACGGGTACCCGTACCAGCAGCAGCCGGCACCCGTGCAGCAGATGCCCGTGCCGCTCCAGCACGCGCCCGCGCCGTACATCCCGCAGCAGCAGCCGGTAGCGGCCTTCGCTGGATACGTCCCGCAGCCGCAGCAGCCCCGTCCGATGGCCGCGGCCACCGGGTACGAGGCCATGCGCCCGGCGGCCCCCCGCCCCGTGCAGGGCCCCGCACAGGTCCCCTCGTACGAGGACCCGTACGGCCGCCCGTACCAGGGGCGCGGCTACTGACGGGCGCTCGCCCGCACGGCACCGGGCACACGGGCCGGCGGTCCGGGTCACACCCGGCCCCGGCACGGTCGCGGAGCGTTCGACCCGCGCCATAACCGCGGTGCCCGGACGGGGGGAGGCCGGCAAAATGCCCCCATGCCGAACTTGTACGTCCAGTCGCTGCACGTCCACCCCGTCAAATCCGTGGCGGGGACCTCTCCCGACGAGGTGGCCGTGGAGCCATGGGGGCTGTCCGGGGACCGGCGCTGGGCCGTGGTCGACATCGAGGGCACGGTCATCAGCCAGCGCCAGGAGGCCCTCATGGCCCTGGCCGCCGCGCGCCCGCTGACGGGAGGGCGGGTGGCGCTGTCGGCGCCGGGCATGCCGGAGCTGGTCGTGGAGGTTCCGGAACCGGGTCCGCGCGAGCCCTCCGTACATTTCGGCAACAAGATCGACACTCTGGTCGCGGCGCGGTCCGCGGCCGACTGGTTCACCGCCTTCCTCGGCCGTGACGCCCGGCTCGTGTACATGGACGACCCGGAGGTCCGCCGACCCGTGGATCCGCACTACGCGCTGCCCGGCGAGACGGTGAGCCTCGCCGACGCCTACCCGTTGCTGGCCACCACCAGCGCCTCCCTCGACGCCCTCAACGAGCTGATCGCCCGTGGCGACCACCCGCAGGAGGGCCCGTTGCCGATGGACCGGTTCCGTCCCAACCTGGTGGTCGCCGGCGCCGACGCCTGGGCCGAGGACGAATGGCGCCGCGTCGCCGTGGGCGGGGCCGTCTTCCGCGGGGTTCGCGAGTGCGGCCGCTGTGTCGTCACGACGACCGACCAGCGGACGGCGGAGCGCGGCCGTGAGCCGCTGAAGACCCTGGCCCGGCACCGTCGGATCGGGAAGTCCCTGGCGTTCGGACGGCACATGGTGCCGGTCGTCCTCGGTACGGTGCGCGTGGGCGACGAGGTGCGGGTCCTGGAGTGATCCCCGGACCGCGGTGCTCGTGACGTCCGGAGCGGAACCTCGGCCGGGGGGCCGGGGGGCCCGGGGGCTCCGGCCACGGCGGACCGCCTCGACCAGGCGACGGAATGACACCTTCGAGGGGCTCGGGCCCCTCTCTGGAACCAACGGGCCACGCGGTGCCGTTGGTGACTTCGGGACGTGTGACAGCCCTCCGGAAACGACCACCGGATCGGATGACACGGGTCTCGCGCGTCCCGGAATGCGCGTCCTCGGGACATGCGCCAGGCTGGGGCGCGCAGGCAGTCGGAAGCTGGGCGGAAACGGGGGGAGCCGGACCGTGCGGACAGCGATGGGTGTGTGGCGTTGGCGGCGCAATCCGCTGCGCCGGCCGACCGATCTCTTCGAGGCGTGGGTGGCGTTCGCCGCGCTGGTGTGCGTCCTGCTGGTGGCTCCGGCCGTCGGTTGGGTCGCGGGCCTGCGGGTGGACGGCACGCTCCAGCGGGCCGCCCTGGAGCAGCGCCACGAGCGCTATCTGGTACCGGCCGTGGTGATCCGGCCGGCGGCCGAGCCTCTCGCCGGCGCGTCGACCGATCCGTCGGCGCAGCGGCAGTCCCCGGAGCGCAGCCGGATCGTGGCGGCGTGGACCGCTCCGGACGGCACCAGCCACGAGGGGACGGTCCCGGCCGCCGAGGAACCGCCCGTCCCCGGCGAGCGGTTCCGCATATGGACCGACATCCGGGGTCGGCTGGTGGGGCAGCCGCTCGACCCGTCCGCCGCCTCCTTGCACGCCGGTCTGGCCGGGTTCGCGGCCGCGCTCGCGGCGGGCACCCTGGTGGAGACGGTTCGGCGGCTGGTCGTACGCAGGCTCATGCATCGGCGGTACCTCCGTCTGGACCGCGCGTGGGCGGCGGCCGGGCCGGACTGGGGCCGGGCGGGGGCGGGCAGCTGACCTGGCAACTCGCCGGCCCCGCGCGCGCTACGGTGGGGCGGAGCCGGTTCGGATCGCTTCAGCCACTTCGAACGGCTTCAATCACTTCGGTCGCTCCGGCGGCGCGAATACGAGGGTGGGGGCACGACAGCACCATGGCTCAGGGCACGGTCCAGGTGACGCACGGCGGGGCCTCGCGGTGGCGGCGCCGCTCGGGCGAGTATCCGACGCTGAGCGCCGCCCTCGCCGTCGCGGGCGACGGCGACGTGCTGTCGATCGCCCCCGGCACCTACCGGGAGAACCTGGTCCTCCACCACGCCGTGACGCTGCGCGGGCCCGAGGGGAGCGCGATCGGCTCGGTGCGGATCGCCCCGCTCGACGGGGTCGCGCTGACTGTGCGCGCCTCGGCCGTGATCCAGGACCTGTACGTGGAGGGCGCGGACCGGGCGGCGCCCGCCGTCCTCGTCGAGGACGGCTCCCCCGAGCTCACCGACCTGCGCGTGAGCACCCGCTCCGCCGCGGGGATCGAGGTGCGTGGCGGTGCCCGTCCACTGGTGCGCAGGTGCACGGTGGAGAATCCGGCCGGCGTCGGCATCTCCGTACTGGACGGCGGCGGCGGGGTGTTCGAGGAGTGCGAGGTCGTCGCGGCCGGCCAGGCCGGGGTCTCGGTGCGCGGCGGCGGGCACCCCCGCCTGGAGCGCTGCCGGATCCACCACGCCACGGGCGCGGGCATCGGCGTCACCGGTGAGGGCTCGGGCCTGGAGGCGCTGGGCTGCGAGGTGTACGAGATCAAGGGCGCCGGGGTGCAGATCGCCTCCCGGGCCGCGGCCCGGCTCACCGACTGCTCGGTGCACCGCACCTCCGCCGACGGGGTCACCCTCGACACCGACGCCGTCCTCACCCTGGCCGGCTGCGACATCCACGACATTCCGGAGAACGCCGTCGACCTGCGGTCCCGTTCGGTGCTGACGCTCAGCCGCACCACGGTCCGCCGGTTCGGGCGCAACGGCCTGTCGGTGTGGGATCCGGGCACCCGGGTCGATGCCGAGTCCTGCGAGATCCACGACAGCACGGGCGACTACCCGGCGGTGTGGGTCAGTGACGGGGCCACCGCCTCCCTGGATTCCTGCCGCGTCCACGACGTGCCCGACGCACTCTTCGTGCTGGACCGGGGTTCGCGCGTCGACGTGGTCGACAGCGATCTGTCGCAGGTGCGCAACACGGCGGTCTCGGTGAGCGACGGCGCCACCGCGCAGGTCGACGACTGCCGGATCCGCGAGGCGGGCACCGGGGCGTGGTTCCGCGACCACGGCAGCGGCGGCACCCTCGCCAACTGCACCATCGACGGCGTACAGACGGGCGTGATCGTCACGAAGGGCGCCGACCCGTCGTTGGAGCGGTGCACGGTCACCAACGCGACCGAGGCCGGGTTCTACGTGTCGGCGGGCGGCCGGGGCACGTTCCGGTCGTGCCGGGTGACGGGCAGTTCCGGTTTCGGCTTCCACGTCATCGACGGCTGCCGCACCACGCTCGCGACGTGCCACACCGAGCGCTGTGCGCGCGGGGGCTACGAGTTCGCGGAGGACGGTCCGCAGGCCGAGGGGTGCACCAGCGACGAGTCGGGGTCGCGGCTGGCCGCGCGGTCCGCGGCGGGCAGTGCCCCTACCGGGGCGCAGGCGGGGATCCGTACGGTGACGGCGGCGCAGGATCCCGCGGCGCCGACGGGCGTGGTACCCGCGGCGCGGCCGGCCGATCTGCCGCAGACCCCGGAACCCGAGGTCGCCTCGCGCGAGTCGGGCGAGGTGTTGGGGCAGCTCGACGCCTTGGTGGGGCTGGACAGCGTCAAGCGCGAGGTCCGCGCCCTCACGGACATGATCGAGGTCGGGCGGCGACGGCAGCAGGCGGGGCTCAAGGCGGCCTCGGTCCGCCGCCACCTGGTCTTCACGGGCTCCCCCGGCACCGGCAAGACCACCGTCGCCCGGTTGTACGGGGAGATCCTCGCCTCCCTGGGCGTGCTGGAGCGGGGGCACCTGGTCGAGGTGTCGCGGGTGGACCTGGTCGGCGAGCACATCGGGTCGACGGCGATCCGCACCCAGGAGGCCTTCGACCGGGCTCGCGGTGGGGTGCTGTTCATCGACGAGGCGTACGCGCTGGCCCCGGAGGATTCGGGGCGGGACTTCGGCCGTGAGGCGATCGACACCCTCGTGAAGCTGATGGAGGACCACCGGGACGCGGTGGTGGTGATCGTCGCCGGGTACACGGCAGAGATGGAGCGGTTCCTGACCGTCAATCCGGGCGTCGCCTCCCGCTTCTCGCGCACCATCACCTTCGGCGACTACGGGCCCGGGGAACTGCTGCGGATCGTCGAACAGCAGGCGGAGGAGCACGAGTACCGGCTCGGCGAGGGCACCACGAAGGCGCTGCTCGCATACTTCACGGAGCTGCCCAAGGGGCCTGCCTTCGGCAACGGCCGGACCGCGCGCCAGACCTTCGAGTCGATGGTGGAACGGCACGCGGGGCGGGTCGCGCAGCTGGCCGAGCCCACCACGGACGACCTCACGCTGCTGTTCCCGGACGACCTGCCGGTCCTGTCCGCGCCCTGCTGAACGGCACGTCGGGCGGGCGGACTTCGGAGGCGAACTTCGGGGGCGAGGTGGCGGGGCGAGGTGGCGGTGTACCGGTGCGGACATCCGGCGGGCCGCCGGTTATGGTGACGCGGCACGCACCGCCCGGAGCGTACCGACCGCACCGCATCGTGTCGTAGGGGGTAACGCCATGGCCCGTCGACTCCGCCCCGTGGGGCTGGACTTCACCGAGACCGCCCCGGTACGCCTGGTCTTCGTCGCGCGGGCCGCCGCCCCGCCCGAGGCCGTGTACCGGGCACTGGCGCAGGAGGTGACCGGCTGGCCGCAGTGGTTCGGGGCGGTCACGCTGGCCCGGCCGACGCGGGACGGCGCGGGCCGGGAGATCGGGCTGGTCGGCGGGATCCGCTTCCAGGAGACGATCATGGCGTCGGACCCGGGGCGGCGCTACGCCTACCGGGTCGACGAGACCAACGCACCGGGCGTGCGCGCCCTGCTGGAGGAATGGCAGCTCACCGCGGTGGGCCCCGCGACGGCCGACGGCGTCGCCGGAACGACCGGCGGGACGACCCGCGCGACCGGCGCGACCGGCACTGCCGACTCCGGCGACGGCGCCACCGGCACGCTGGTCCGTTGGACCTTCGCCGCCGACGGGCCGGCGCCCTTCCGCCTGGCCCTGTCCGCCGCCCGCCCCGGCCTCGGCCACTCGTTCCGCACGGCGGTCCGCGCCCTGGACGCCCGCCTCACGTCCCCGCCGCGGAACCGCTGACGGGCCCCGCCCGGCGGGTTCCGTGGGGCGCTCCGGCACCACCGGCCGGCGGGACCCGCCGCGCCGCGGGTCCTCAGGCGGCCGGTTCCCGCCACTCGCCCGTGTCCAGCAGGGTGTCGATGGTCTTCGCGTACGGGCTGATGTCCATGCCCTGCGCGGTCAACCAGTCGTCCGAGTAGTACTTGTCGAGGTACCGGTCGCCCGGGTCGCACAGCAGCGTCACGACGCTGCCGGTGCGACCCTCCGCCACCATCTCCGAAATGATCTTCAGCGCGCTCCACAGACCGGTGCCCGTCGAGCCGCCCGCCTTGCGCCCTATGGCCTGCTCCAGGGCACGGCACGCGGCGACGCTCGCGGCGTCCGGGACGCGCATCATGCGGTCTATGGCGCCGGGTACGAAGCTCGGCTCCATGCGGGGCCGCCCGATGCCCTCGATGCGCGAGCCGCAGTCGCTGGTGGCGTGCGGGTCGTTGTTGGTCCAGCCGTCGAAGAAACAGGAGTTCTCCGGGTCGGGGACGCAGACGCGGGTGTCGTGCTGCATGTAGTGCACGTAGCGCGCGATGGTCGCGGAGGTGCCCCCGGTTCCGGCGGTCGCCACGATCCAGGTCGGCTCCGGGTAGCGCTCCAGGCGCAGTTGCTGGTACATCGACTCGGCGATGTTGTTGTTGCCGCGCCAGTCCGTCGCGCGCTCGGCGTACGTGAACTGGTCCATGTAGTGGCCGCCGGTGCGGGCCGCGAGATCGGCCGATTCCTCGTACATCTTCATCGAGTCGTCGACGAAGTGGCATTCCCCGCCGTGGAATTCGATGAGCCGGCACTTCTCCGGGCTCGTCGTCCGCGGCATGACCGCGATGAACGGGACGCCGATCAGCTTGGCGAAGTAGGCCTCGGAGACGGCCGTCGAGCCGCTGGAGGCCTCGATGACCGGGCGACCGGGGTGGATCCAGCCGTTGCACAGGGCGTAGAGGAAGAGCGAGCGGGCGAGGCGGTGCTTCAGGGAGCCCGTCGGGTGCGTGGACTCGTCCTTGAGGTAGAGGTCGATGCCCCAGGCCTCGGGGAGCGGGAAGCGCAGCAGGTGCGTGTCGGCGGAGCGGTTCGCGTCGGCCTGGACCTTGCGGACGGCCTCCTTGAGCCAGGCCCGGTAGTCCGCGTCGCTGCGGTCGACGTCGACGGTCGTCGTCACGGACGTTCTGCCGGTGGTACCGGTGGTACTCATGCGCCTTGCTCCTTTGTCCGTTCCGTGGCCCCCGCTTTCGAAATGTACCCCCCTCACCTGCACAAATGGTTACTTTGGGTTTCCATACCGATCGCTTTCGGTCGCATTCAGTTGCAGAGCGGGGCACGGTAGGTGACGCTGGTGGTGTTTCACCGAAGCACCGAAAACCGCAGCACCGAGGGCGCAGCACCCGTAACTCACTTGTCGGGGAGTCGCAGCCGTGATCAGTCATTCCCGCAGGCACTGCGTCGTCGAACTGCAGGCCCTGCCCGCGCGGATCGGTCAGGTCCGCCGCATCGTTTCCGCGCAATTGCGCCACTGGCAGCTCGATCCGCTCATAGACCGGGCTGCGCTCGGTGTGACGGAGCTGCTCAGCAACGTCCACCGCCACGCGCAGCCCGACAAGGCGTGCGCCGTCGAGATCGAGCTCCGGCTCGGGCGACTCACCGTCGCGGTCTACGACAGCGATCCGCGGCTGCCCGTCCTGCGGGCGGCCGAGACGCTGGAGACCTGCGGGCGTGGGCTCGCGCTCGTCGAGGCGGTCAGCGAGGCCTGGGGCGCCCGACCACAGCCGGACGGCCCCGGAAAAATGGTCTGGTTCTCGCTCCGGGCCGCCGCCGCGCCGGCGGCCCCCCCCGCCACCGTCCGCAAAACTTCCCACAAACAAACGGAGCTCCCCCGCCCCGCCCTCATAGCCCTGGAACCCGACGTACTCCCCACCCCCCATCCCGTA
>NZ_JANFAK020000238.1 GCF_024721315.2 Streptomyces sp. Isolate_45 | reverse complement strand
CCGGCGGAGGCAGCGCGCCACGCGCACCCGCCGCCCCGGCGCGCGCACGCCGCGACCACACCGGACCCGCTGAAGGGACGCCATGCTCGACCACCTGATCAAGGGCGCCACCGTCGTGGACGGCACCGGCGCCCCCGCGCACGTCGCCGACGTCGGCATACGGGACGGCCGGATCGCCGCCATCGGCGCCCCCGGCACCGTCACCGAAGAGGCCCGCACCACCGAGGACGCGACCGGCCTCGTCCTGACCCCCGGCTTCATCGACCCGCACACCCACTACGACGCCCAACTGTTCTGGGACCCGTACGCCACACCCTCCATGAACCACGGCGTCACCACCGTCGCCGGCGGCAACTGCGGCTTCACCCTGGCGCCCCTCAACCCGGACCGCCCCGAGGACGCCGACTACACCCGCCGCATGATGAGCAAGGTCGAGGGCATGGCCCTCAAGGCCCTCGAAGAAGGCGTCGACTGGACCTGGTCCACCTTCGGCGAGTACCTCGACGCCCTCGAAGGCCGCATCGCCGTCAACGCCGGCTTCATGGTCGGCCACTGCGCCCTGCGCCGCCACGTCATGGGCGCCGACGCGGTCGGCGGACAGCCCACCCCCGAGCAACTCCAGCAGATGCTCGACCTCTTCCACGACGCCATGAACGCCGGCGCCTGGGGCCTGTCCACCACCCAGTCCTCCACCCACTCCGACGGCGCCGGCGCCCCCGTCGCCTCCCGGCACGCCGGACCCGCCGAACTCCTCGCGCTCTCCCGGGCCGTCGCCGACCACGAGGGCACCCAACTCGAAGCCATCGTCGCGGGTTGCCTCGACCAGTTCTCCGACGAGGAGATCGACCTCTTCGTCGACATGAGCGCGGCCGCCGGCAGGCCCCTCAACTGGAACGTCCTCACCATCGACGCCTCCGTCCCCGAACGCGTCCCCCGCCAGCTCATCCCCAGCGCCCGCGCCCGCAAGGCCGGCGGCCGCATCGTCGCGCTCACCATGCCGATCCTCACCCCGATGAACATGTCGCTCGGCACCTTCTGCGCCCTCAACCTCATCCCCGGCTGGGGCGACGTCCTCGGCCTGCCCGTACCCGAACGGATCGCGAAGCTCCGCGACGCCGACGTACGCGCCGAGATGCTGCGCCGCGCCGACAGCAAGGAGGCCGGCGTCTTCCGCCGCCTCGCCAACTTCGGCCGCTACGTCATCGGTGACACGTACAGCAAGGAGAACGAGGGCCTCTCCGGCCGCGTCGTCAACGACATCGCCGCCGAACGAGGCCTGGACCCCTTCCACTGCCTCGTCGAGATCTGCGCCAACGACGACCTGCGCACCGTCCTGTGGCCCATGCCCACCGACAACGACCCGGCCAGCTGGACCCTGCGCGCCGAAACCTGGCAGCACGAGGACGTCATGCTCGGCGGCTCGGACGCCGGCGCCCACCTGGACCGGATGTGCGGCGCCCCGTACACCACGCGCTTCCTCGGCGACTGCCTGCGCGGCCGCAAGCTCGTCCCGCTGGAACAGGCCGTCAAGATGCTCACCGACGACCCGGCCCAACTCTTCGGGCTGCGCGAACGCGGCCGCATCACCGAGGGCTGGCACGCCGACCTCGTACTGTTCGACCCCGAACGGATCGAGGCCGGTCCGGCGACGCTCGTGCACGACCTGCCCGGCGACAGCCCGCGCCTCGACGCGCGGGCCATCGGCATCGTCTCCGTACGCGTCAACGGAGTGGAGACCATCCGCGACGACGAGGTGACGGGCGCGGTCCCCGGCACCGTGCTCCGTTCCGGCCGGCACACGAGGACGGTGAGCACCCGATGAGCACGACGCCCCGCGCCACCCCGTCCGGTACGCCCCAGCGGCTCTACATCGGCGGCGACTGGGTCGAGCCCGCCGGCGGGCACTACGAGGTCATCAACCCGGCCGACGAATCCGTCGTCGGCCTCGCCCCGGAGGCCGGCCGCGCCCAGGTCGCGGAGGCCACCCGCGCGGCCGCGGAGGCCTTCGGAGCCTGGTCCCGTACGACGCCCGAGGCCCGGGCGGCGATCCTCGACCGCGCCGCCGACATCATGCAACGGGAGTACGAACCCTGGGCGGCCCTCGCGCAGGCCGAGACCGGGGCGCCGACCGGCATCGCCCGCGGCATGCAGGTCGGCGTCGGGGTGTCCCGGTTCCGGCGGTACGCCCGCGGCGCCCTGGAACCCGTCGAGAAGGCGCTGCCGCCGCAGGTCACCGAGGCCGGACCGATGGGGCGGGCGGCCATCCTGGGCGCCCTGGAGGTCCGCCGGCCCGTCGGGGTCGTCACCTGCGTCACCTCCTACAACAACCCGTGGGCCAACCCGGCGGGCAAGGTGGCACCGGCCCTGGCCATGGGGAACACGGTCGTCGTGAAGCCGGCGCCGCAGGACCCGCTGTCCGTGTTCAAGATGGCCGAGGCGCTCCACGAGGCCGGGGTCCCCGCCGGAGTGGTCAACGTGGTCTCCGGTACGTCGGTGGAGGTCGGCGAGGCCGCCGTGGACTCCCCGGACGTGGACATGGTGTCCTTCACCGGTTCCACCGCCGTCGGGCAGCGCATCGCCGAGGTGTGCGGCCGGACGATGAAACGGCAGCTGATGGAGCTCGGCGGCAAGGGCGCGGCGATCGTCCTGGACGACGCCGACCTGGACTCCGCCGTCATGGGCATCGGCACCACCTTCTCCTTCTACAGCGGGCAGATCTGCACCGCCCCGACCCGGGTGATCGCGCACCGGTCGGTATACGCGCGGCTCGTGGAGAAGCTGACCGGCTACCTGGCCTTCATGAAGGTCGGCGACCCGGCCGAGCGCGGCACGGTCGTCGGCCCCGTGATCTCGGCGGCGCACCGCGACCGCGTCGAGTCGTACGTGGAACTCGGCCGCAAGGAAGGCGCCCGGATCGTCCACGGCGGGGAACGCCCCGTGGTCGGGGCGGGCCGCGGCTTCTACGTGGCGCCGACCCTGCTGGTGGACTGCACCAACGACATGCGCGTGGTGCGGGAGGAGATCTTCGGCCCGGTCGTCGTGGTCGTCCCCTTCGACGGCGGCGAGGACGAGGCCGTCGCGCTGGCGAACGACAGCGACTTCGGCCTGCTCTCCTACGTCTGGTCCGGCGACTCGGCCCGCGCCTTCCGGGTGGCGGGGCGACTCCGGACGGGCGGCGTCGGCATCAACACCATCGGCCGGAACATGGAGGCGCCGTTCGGCGGCTTCAAGCAGTCGGGCGTGGGCCGGGACGTGGGTTCCTACGCCCTGCACGCCTACAGCGAGGTCCAGTCGATCGTCTGGCCGGGCTGAAGGCCCCGGCGACCGGGGGCCGTCCGCATGAGCGTGCCCCCGGTCGACACCCCGGGGAGGGAGAGTGTTCGCGTCCGCCCCGGGCCGTCGCTCTGCGCCCCGGCAGCTCCGCGCGTCGGCGATGAGCGGAGACGGCGTCCGCCCTCCAGAACCGGAGTCTGGTCGCTGGACGCGCGGCGGCGCGGCGCGCCCGGAAGGCCGGCCGGAGCGAGGTCCGGGACACGACCGACCCGACCGACCCGACCGACACGACCGGCATCGTGCTGTGGGCGCTCGGCACCGCCGTGCTCGCCCCGGTCACCGCACTGGGCCTGCTGAGCACGGGCTGGGCGCTGCTGCTGTGGGGCTTCGTCCTCGCTCAGCCGGCCTGGTGGCTGGTGCGCCGGTACGCGCCCGGCGAGCCCCGCACCGTGATGGGCATGGTCGGCAACGTGGTGCACGCCGGTGCGATGTCCGTGATCGCGGCCCAGGTCTGCCTGATCTACGCGGCCTCCGGCTGGTACCAGATCCAGGGCTCCTTCTGGCAGGACGGCACGGCGCTCCACTACGTGCTGCACCTCGGCAACGTCACCCCGTGGCCCGCCCTGTCCCACGCCATCGCGAGCAGCGGCGTGGTCGTCCTGCTGCTGACGTACGGCACGGTGATCGTCGAGGTGGCGTTCCCGTTCACCCTCTTCAACCGTCGGCTGAGGACGGTCATGGTCCTGATCATGATGTCCATGCACGCCGGCATCGGGATCCTGCTCGGCCTGCCCTGCTTCGCCCTGGCGATGATCGCGGCGGACATGCTCTTCCTGTCGACCGTCCTGCTGCGCAGACTGGGCGACGGCGTGACCCGCGTGGTCAGGGCCCGCACGGGACGACCAGAGAGAACCCCGCCTCGCCCCGGACCCGACCGTTGACCTGGAGCTGCACCAGGTGCTCGCCGGAGTGGTAGCGGCGGGTGGTGATCGGTTTGAAGGAGTGGCGCCTGGAGCCGGTGAGCGTTTCCCCGGGGGCCAGGGCGCGGGTGGTGAGCTTGAAGACCTTCGGGGTGCGGGTGCCGTTGGCCTTGACGTGGTGGATCACGTAGTCGATGACCAACTCGGCGGGGCGCGGGCCGGTGTGGGTGACCTCGTACGCGAAGACGAGGTACTCGCCGACGGCGACGCTCGGGGTGGCCACGACCGGCCCGCGGACCGTGACGGCGACGTCGGGGGAGTGCCCCAGCAGCGTCAGCGCGCCCGGGTGGCCGGCCTTGATCAGGGTGCGCAGCCCGTGCCGGACGACGCGGTCCGTGGCGCCCGAGGGGTCGTCCCGCCAGGCGGCCGCCGTCTCGACCGCGAGGTCGGGGTGGTCGCGGCTGATGTCGTTGAGGTGGTTGGAGACGGAGCGGCGCACGTACTCGGACGCGTCGCGGTGGAGGGCGTGCAGTACGGGGAGGGCCGGGCGCGGGTCGGCGACGAACGCCGGCAGCTGCGGAGCCCAGGGCAGCCGGGGCCGCGTCCCCTCACTGGCGAGCCGGCGGACGTGTGGGTCGGGGTCGTCCGTCCACTTCAGTACGACGGCCAGCGCGCGCTCGGGGTCGGCCCGCAGGAAGGGGCGGACGGCGGATTCGGCGGTGAGCCGGGGGGTGAGGTCGCGGAGCAGGGCGAGGCCGGGTTCGAAGGCGGCCAGTCCGCGCACGGCGACGGCCTCGTCGACGGGGAAGGTCATCCAGCCGGCGAAGTCGGGGTCCTCCAGGGCCGTGCGGACGACGGCCTCGAAGGCGGGCCAGTCGTCGGGCAGGTCGGCGAGGACGGCGTCGCGGACGGCCGTGACCCGGGCCCCGTAGCCGAGGCCGTCGAGGGCTCCGGCGCAGGTGAGCAGTGCGGGGCAGCGGGGCGCGCGGGCCGCCCGGGCGAGCTTCCGGGCCAGGTTACTGACGGTATCCGCGCTGAGGAGCTCGTCTGCTGTGGGCATGGGGCCATTGTGGCGCCAGGGGCCTTGGTGGCGGCGGCCCGAAAAGTTGCACGGGAAAGTTTTGAATGGGGCAAATCGGGCACGGCTGCGGTTTCCGCATTCCGGAAGGTTCGGCCCGGAGCCTTCCGAAGCGCGATTAGATGCCTGAGTGAACCTTGTATTGCGGGAGTGTGAACAGTCCAGACCTCGGGATTCCAAGGGATTTAGCCCTGTGAAGTACTGGACTTAAGTCTTCCGAATGAGGAAACCGCAGCATCTAACGTCCTTACCCATGACACAGCTGGACGTTCGGCCTCGGGTCGGAGACACGGTAAGCGGCGTCGCCGAGGGCGACGTTCGCGGCAAGGGCCTCGGCAAGGGGTCCGTCGGACTGGTGGGAAGCGCCGTCATCGGCATCTCCACCGTCGCCCCCGTCTACTGCTTGACCTCGACCCTCGGCTCCACCGCCGGCGAGGTCGGCATGCAGATGCCGGCGATCTTCCTCGCCGGTTTCCTGCCGATGCTGCTGGTCGCCTTCGCCTACCGCGAGCTCAACAAGGCCATGCCGGACTGCGGCACCTCCTTCACCTGGACGGTCAAGGCCTTCGGCCCCCGCATCGGCTGGATGTGCGGCTGGGGCCTGGTGATCGCGACGATCATCGTGCTCTCCAACCTCGCGGGCGTCGCGACCTCCTACTTCTGGCTCCTGGCCGGCGAGATCACCGGCAACGAGTCGATCGCGGCCCTGGACGACAACAAGCTCGTCCACATCGTCACCTGCCTCACCCTGATCGCCGCCGCGACCGCCATCAGCTACCGCGGGATGACCGCCACCAAGGGCGTCCAGTACACCCTGGTCGGCCTCCAGCTCGCCGTCCTCGCCATCTTCGTCGCGATGGCCTTCCAGAAGGCCGCGGCCGGCTCCTTCGACACCGGCCTGGACTTCTCCTGGTCCTGGATGAACCCCTTCGCGGTCGAGTCCATGGCGGCCTTCACCGCCGGACTCTCGCTCTCGATCTTCATGTACTGGGGCTGGGACGCCTGCCTGGCGACCAACGAGGAGACCACCGGCTCCGC
Source organism: Streptomyces sp. Isolate_45 (assembly GCF_024721315.2). Lineage (GTDB taxonomy): Bacteria > Actinomycetota > Actinomycetes > Streptomycetales > Streptomycetaceae > Streptomyces. The sequence goes on along the minus strand of NZ_JANFAK020000238.1, from coordinate 3,286 downwards.
CAAGACCCCGGGCCGCGCCTCGCTCATCGCGATGATCGTCCTCGTCGGCTCCTACCTGGCCACCGGCGTCGCCGCCCAGATGGCCGTCGGATCCGGCACCACGGGCCTCGGCCTCGGCAACCCGGAGACCTCCGACAACGTCTTCGCCGCCCTCGCCGGCCCCGTCATGGGCCCGATGCTCGGCATCCTGCTCTTCGTCGCGGTCCTGGCCTCGGCGACGGCGTCGCTCCAGACCACCTTCATCCCCGTGGCCCGCACGGTCCTCGCCATGTCCACCTACGAGGCCCTGCCGCCGTCCTACGCCAAGGTCCACGAGCGGTTCAAGACCCCGGGCCGCGCCACCGTCATGGCGGGCGTCGCCACCGGCGTCTTCTACACCGTGATGACCCTGGTCAGCGAGAACGTCCTCACCGACACGATCTTCGCGCTCGGCCTGATGATCTGCTTCTACTACTCGCTGACGGCCTTCGCCTGCGCCTGGTACTTCCGCGGCGAGCTGCGCCGCTCCGCCCGCGACCTGTTCTTCAAGGGCGTCTTCCCCGTCCTCGGCGGCCTGCTCCTCGCCACGGTCTTCTTCAAGACCCTGATCGACATGTGGAACCCGTCGTACGGATCCGGTTCCACCGTCCTCGGCGTCGGCAGCGTCTTCGTCATCGGTGTCGGCCTGCTCGCCCTGGGCCTGGTCATCATGATCGTCACCGAACGCCGCAGCCCCGCCTTCTTCCGCGGCGAGGTCCTGACCAAGTCCACCCCGGCACTGGTGGTCGAGGACTGACGGTCGGGGTCGGGGTCCGGGTTCCGGTTCCGGTCCCGCCGGTCCCGCCGCCCGTCCGCCCGTCCGCCCCGTGTCATCCCCGCGGCCCCCACCGGTATCCCCGGTGGGGGCCGCGGGCGTTCGGGCGGGTGCGTGTCGGGGGTCGGGGGTCGCGGGCCGGGTGTCGGGTGTCGGGGGGATGGCACGGGTCGGGGACGGGCGGCCCGGCCGTTCCGGCCGACGTGGTGCGCGTGGCTTCGTTGACGCCGTCGGGGGTTCCCGCCGACACCGCAGTGACCCGGGGCGCGGCGGGGTCGTTGGGCGGGGCATGAATGCCATGAAGCGCACCCTTTCCGCCCTGGTCCTCTCCGGCGGCGCCGCCCTCGCACTCACCCCCGTCGCCGCGCACGCCGACGAGGCACCGGTCCAGGCGCCCCCCATCACGCAGCGCGTCACCGACATCGTCGACCACCCCGGACAGGCCGTCCAGGACACGAAGACGGCCGTGGCCGTGACCTCCCAGGCCGCCGGCACGGCCTCCAAGGCCACCGAGGCCTCCCTCGCCGGCGCGGGCGGCGCCCTGTCCGCAGGCCTCCCCAAGGCCCCGAGCGTGGGCTGACCCCGCCCGTCGGGCCGCCCGCCCGTCCGTCGGGCGGCGGCTCAGCCCCAGGTGCGGGAGCAGAGCACCAGCCGGTAGCCGTCGGGATCCACGACCGTGACCCCGTACTCGTCCCAGTACGGGTTGTGGGAAGCCACCCGGGTCCCGCCGCAATCGATCAGGCGCCGCACCAGGGCATCGTCGGGGGCCTGCCCGAGGTAGACGACGAACAGGTCGTCCACCGTGGGCGCGGGCGCGATCGGGCTCTCGGGATCCAGGGTCAGCTCGAAGTGCCAGCCGCCCCCGGAAGGCCCGACCATCAGCAGATCGTGCTCCCCCGGTACCTGCCCGGAGGTGCGCCAGAGGACGTCGAGCCCGAGTCCGTCCACGTAGAACCGCTCGGCTGCCTCCAGGTCGAGCGACGGCCGCGCGACGCGGATGTGGGTCCGTGAATCGATCATGCCGGGAGGCTACGGGCCCACCGCCGGAGGCGGTGGAACGGGGGCCGGATGTGTCAGGTGGCGCAGCCGCCGACAGGACGGCACTCGCGGCGCGTGCCGCACCTGGGGATTTTGTGGCGCGGGTCACAGTCGCGGGGTCGATGATTCTCCGGCGAACGCGCGGTCTCTCCTTCCGTACAGCCCATGTGAGAAAGAGGAGCGGGTCCCATGCGCATCGTCATCTGCGAGTTCATCAGCCTCGACGGAGTCGTGCAGGCGCCCGGCGGCCAGGGCGAGGACAACGACGGCGCTTTCGCCCACGGCGGCTGGTCGCACCCGTTCTTCGAGCCCGAGGTCGTCGGTGGCGCCTTCGCCGAGTCCACGTCCAAGGCGGAGGCCCTGCTCCTCGGCCGCCGTACGTGGCAGACGATGGCGGCGGCCTGGCCCGGGCGGGCGACCCGTTCGCCGACCGGATGAACGCCGTCCCCAAATACGTCGTGTCCGGGACGCTCGGCGAGGACGACCTCGGCACGTGGCACAACACCACCCGCGTCCTCCTCGACGACGTGCGCGAACTGCGGGCCAAGGGCGACGGCGACCTGCTGGTCATGGGCAGCCCCACGCTGGTACGCGGCCTGCTGGGCGAGGGACTGGTCGACGAGCTGAAGCTCATCGTCATGCCGGTGCTCCTGGGCGGCGGAAAGTCGATCTTCCCCGAGGACGGCGGCCTGCGCACGCTCGAACTCGTCTCCACCGTCACCAGCGGCACCGGCGTGAACGTCTGCACCTACAGGCCGGTGGGCCAGGGGTCGGGCGCATCGGGCGCGGGCGCTTAGGCGCGTGGCCGCGCATGTGGGTCATGGGCCGCTGGTTCGGAGCCGGCCGGCCCGCCGCCGGGCGGGCCCTAGCCCCGCTCGGCCACGCCGCGCTCGACGCAGAACTCGTTGCCCTCGGGATCGGCCATGGTCACCCAGCCCGTCCCGTCCGCATTCCGCCGGTCGCCGACGACCGTCGCACCCAGGGCGAGGATGCGCTCCACCTCCTCGTCGCGGGTCCGGTCCTGCGGCTGGAGGTCGAGGTGCACACGGTTCTTCACCGTCTTGGCGTCGGGAACCGTCACGAACAGCACCGCCGCCCCGGAAGCGGTGACCAACGCCTCGGGGTCGCCCGGGAAATCGTCGTCGGAGACGGAACCGTCAAGGGCCGCAGCCCAGAACTGCGCCAGGCTGTAGGCGTCGGAACAGTCGATGGTGATGTGTCGTACGAGTGAGGCCATGGGCGGCACTATCGATCATGGGCCCGACCGCTGTCCATCGAGTTGAGCGGGATCGGGGGGTGGGCGGGGTGTCCTTGGTCCGCATCAGGGCGGGAACCCCCCAAACCCGCCCTGATTCGGGCCAAGGACATCCCGCCGGGGGGGGGGGGGCGGCCGGGGGGGGGGGGGGGGGGGGGGGGGGCGGGGGGGGGGGGGGGGGGGGGGGGGGGGGGGGCGGG
>NZ_JANFAK020000237.1 GCF_024721315.2 Streptomyces sp. Isolate_45 | reverse complement strand
CCGGCTCGGGGGCGCCCCTGCGTCGTACTCGTATGTCGCGCGCCCTGGGTGCTGCCTAGATGCGGACCTGGACCGCGCCGGCCAGCCGGTCGTGCAGGCCGCGTCCGTCCCGGTCCCAGACCAGGGCCGGGATGACGAGGGCCAGCAGCAGCGTGCGGACCACCACGCGGACGATGCCGAGGCGGTTGCCGTCCTGCCCGATGACCCGGAGTCCGAGAATCCGCTTGCCGGGGGTGAAGCCCACGGTCCCCACGGTGAGGATCGTCAGGGCGACGAAGATCCCCAGCGTCCAGTTGCCCGTGGCGGCCAGGTCGCCGCCCGTGATCAGTCCGTATGCGATGAGCTGGCAGCCGACCCAGTCGATGACGACCGCGCCGATCCGGCGGCCGAAGCGGGCCACGGAGCCGGGCCCCGACCGGGGCAGGCCGAGCTGCTGGCCCGGATAGCCGAAGTCGACGCCCATGTCCTCGGCGGCCGCACGGGGGCCGGAAAGCCAGGATCCGATTGCTTGCCTGTTGTCCACTCGACCACGGTACCGGTGGTGCTCCATCGACCTCCGACGGGACCCTGGTTAACTTGTGCGAAACAAATGGGTCATGCTTGGGAAATCCCGTCTGCTTATGGTCGGGTCAGCGTGCGGCACCGCACTGACGCACCACGAGCTATAAAACCCGCCCCTGCCCCGGGGCCGGGAGTAGGAGGAGTTGGATGTTCCAGAACGCCGACGAAGTGAAGCAGTACATCGAGGAGAACGACGTCAAGTTCGTTGACGTCCGCTTCTGCGACCTGCCTGGTGTGATGCAGCACTTCACCATCCCGGGGCGGGCGTTCGACCCGAACGAGGAGCTGGCCTTCGACGGCTCCTCGATCCGCGGCTTCCAGGCGATCCACGAGTCCGACATGGCGCTGCGTGCCGACATCAGCACCGCGCGTCTGGACCCGTTCCGCAAGGACAAGACGCTCAACATCAACTTCTTCATCCACGACCCGATCACGGGCGAGGCCTACAGCCGTGACCCGCGCAACATCGCGAAGAAGGCCGAGGCGTACCTCGCCTCCACCGGCATCGCCGACACCGCGTACTTCGGCCCCGAGGCCGAGTTCTACGTGTTCGACAGCGTGCGCTTCGCGACCACCGCGAACGAGAGCTTCTACCACATCGACTCCGAGGCCGGCGCCTGGAACACCGGTTCCGAGGAGAACAACCGTGGTTACAAGGTCCGCTACAAGGGTGGTTACTTCCCCGTAGCCCCGGTCGACCACTTCGCCGACCTGCGCGCCGAGATCTCCCTGGAACTGGACGCCCAGGGCCTCCAGGTCGAGCGTCAGCACCACGAGGTCGGCACCGGCGGTCAGGCCGAGATCAACTACAAGTTCAACACGCTGCTCGCCGCGGCCGACGACCTGATGCTCTTCAAGTACATCGTGAAGAACGTCGCCTGGCGCAACGGCAAGACCGCGACCTTCATGCCGAAGCCGATCTTCGGTGACAACGGCTCGGGCATGCACGTGCACCAGTCGCTGTGGGCGAACGGCGACCCGCTGTTCTACGACGAGGCCGGCTACGCGGGCCTGTCGGACACCGCCCGCTACTACATCGGCGGCATCCTCAAGCACGCCCCGTCGCTGCTGGCCTTCACGAACCCGACGGTGAACTCCTACCACCGCCTGGTTCCGGGCTTCGAGGCGCCGGTCAACATGGTGTACTCGCAGCGCAACCGTTCCGCCGCGATGCGCATCCCGATCACGGGCTCCAACCCGAAGGCCAAGCGCGTCGAGTTCCGCGCCCCGGACCCGTCGTCCAACCCGTACCTCGCCTTCGCGGCGCTGCTGCTCGCGGGCCTCGACGGCGTCAAGAACAAGATCGAGCCGATGGAGCCGATCGACAAGGACCTCTACGAGCTCTCGCCCGACGAGCACGCGAGCGTCCCGCAGGTCCCGACCAGCCTCGAGGACGTCCTCAAGGCCCTGGAGGAGGACCACGAGTACCTCCTGGCCGGCGGTGTCTTCACCCCCGACCTGATCGAGACCTGGATCGACTACAAGCGCACGCACGAGATCGCCCCGATCGCGCAGCGTCCGCACCCGCACGAGTTCGAGCTGTACTTCGACCTCTAGGTCGTAGCCCTCGAAACAACGCGTCATGCCTGATGGGAGGCCTCCCGTCGCACTCCACGGAGTGCGACGGGAGGCCTTTCCGCTTTGACAGGCCGGTCGGGCCGAGTGAGGGTGGAAATGACCTGAAAGCCGGATAAGCGAGACACGTTCGGAGGTGCATGAAGATGCGCCGCAGGATCATCGCCACAGTCGTAGCCGGAGCCGCGGGCCTCACCATGGGCCTCCTGCCCGTCAGCAGTGCCTCGGCAGCGGTCACCGGAGGCGGGGGTGGGGGCGGAGGCGGGGGCGGCTGGTGCGACTCGCGCTACGACGACTGCTGCGACCGGAACTGGGACAGCCGGTACTGCGGGCAGGGTGTGGGCGGCTGGTACGAGCCGGACTGGCGCGACAACGACCGCTACTACAACTCGAACTACTACGACGCCAACTGGCGCGGCAACTGGAACCCCCACTACTACGGCGGGGACGGCGATCGCGGCTACTACTACGACGACGGTGACCACCACGGCGGCTGGAACGACGGCTGGGGCGGCGGGTACCGCTACAACGACTAGCGCCGACCGGCGCGCCGACGTGCGGCGGGCCTCCAGGTGGCCATCAAGCCCCCGGAGGCCCCCCGCGTTCCGGGTGGCTCCTCCAGGACGGTTCGGCGCCGGAGCCCGCCCGGTCCGCCGGGCGTCGCAGCAGCGGCATCGCGCCGGTGAGGTCGTGCAGGCAGCGCACCGCCATCTCGGCGGGGGAGCCGGGACCCGCCACGGGGGCGTCGGTGTCCGACCAGAGCTCCAGCGAGATGCGGATCGCGTCGGTGGCGGCCGCCGCCAGCAGGCGTACGGCCAGCGGCTCGGCGCCCGGCCCGGCGAGCCTGGCGATCACCGGAACCAGACGCTCCTCGGAATCCTGGTTCACCCGGTACCAGACCGCCCGCAGGGCCTCGTCGGCCGTGGCGGCGCGCAGCAGTCCGCGGGTCACCTCCAGCCCTTCCTCGACCGCCTGGGAGTCGCTCAGCGACCGGGTTATCGCCCGCGCCAGCGCCTCCCCCAGCGGGGTGCCCGGGTCCTCCTCCGCGAGCAGCGCCCGCCAGGCGTCGCCCCCGCCGGCCAGCAGTGGGGCCACGGCCTCCTGCTTGTTGCGGAAATAGCGGTAGAACGTACGCAGCGCCACGCCCGCGCGCTGGGCGATGTCTTCGGCTGTGGTGCCGTCGGGGCCGTGTTCGGCGAACAGGTCGCAGGCCGCGCGGGCGATGTCGAGCTGGGTGGCGGCTTTGCGGCGCTCGGTCAGCGACTGGGTCCCGGGGCCGCTCTGGGGGGAGTACGGACGAGGAGATCTCACAGGTGAAGCGTACCGTCCGGCATGCGGGCGATTGCATGCTTTGACAGTCTGGCAAAACGTGCCATCAACTCGGTACGCTTCGCCCATGAACCGTTACGAAGGACGTCGCGTCCTCATCACCGGTGGCGGGTCCGGCATCGGCCGGGCCACCGTCCACCGCATCCTCGCCGAAGGCGGCCGCGTCCACACCGTGGACGTCAACGAGGCCGGGCTCGCGGCCACGGCCGACCGGGCCGCCGCGGACGGTCGCGCCGACCGGCTCAGCACCGCAGTCCTGGACATATCCGACGAAGCGGCTGTGAAGGCGGGCGTCGCCGACGCCGTCGACGCCCTCACCGGTCTCGACGTCCTCGTCAACGCGGCGGGCATCCTGCGCTCCGCGCACACCCACCGGACCACGCTCGACTTCTGGAACAAGGTCATCGCGGTCAACCTGACCGGCACCTTCCTCATGATCCGCGAGTCGCTCCCCGCGCTCCTCGCGGGCGAGCAGCCGGTCGTCGTGAACTTCAGCTCCACCTCGGCGACCTTCGCCCACCCCTACATGTCCGCCTACGCGGCCAGCAAGGGCGGCATCCAGTCCATGACCCACGCCCTGGCCGCCGAATACAGCAAGCAGGGCCTGCGCTTCGTCGCCGTCGCCCCCGGATCCATCGAGTCGGGCATGACCACCGGCACCGGCCCCGGTCTGCCCGAGGACACCGACTGGAGCCTGTTCACCAAGCTCGCCCCGGCCCTCGGCCAGGGCTTCGCCGGCCCGCAGACCGTCGCCGGCGTCGTCGCCATGCTCGGCTCCGAGGACGGCGCGTTCATCACCGGCACCGAGATCCGCATCGACGGCGGCACGCACTACTAGTGCTGTGACCGGCAATCCCGACCGTGTCCCGGGATCAGTCCCGGAAGCGGTCCCAGAGCCGGGGGAAGCGCTCCGCGAGCACGGCTTCGTCCTCGAAGTCCAGCGGAGTGCCCTCCGGCTCGGCCGGCTGCAGCGGGACGCCGAGATCCGGGGCCACCGCACCGGTCAGCTGCTCGTACGCCTCGTCGGCCGCGTACCCGAGCTCCTCCCCGTCCCCGTCGATCTCCTCGTCGAACTCGCCCAGCAGCTCCGCCAGGTGGTCCGGGTCGTGGACCCCGGCCTCGAAGACCTCCCGGCCCTGCCCGATCAGCCAGCACCGGAAGTAGTCGAAGGCGTCGTCGCTCGCACCGTCCAGCAACACCCACGCGGCGCCCCACAGGTCCCAGGTGTACGCCCGGTTGTAGCGCGACTCGAAATGCCGCGCGAAGTCCAGGACGGAGTCCGGATCGAGCTGCGCCAGCCGATCGACGAGCAGCTCGGCATGTTCCTCGGGGTCGCCCTCGGCGGCCTCGCGGGTACGGTCGACGATCTCCCAGAACTCCGTCTCGTCCATCACCGCTCCAGCATCACGGGTCCACCCCCGCGCCGCCACCGCTCATACGGCCAAAGGCCGGTGTCCTACCCCCGCCCGGCCCCGTACGCCTCACGCCGCGAGCGCCGGACGGCGGACGGAGCCGCCGCGGGCGTCGGCGGAAAACGCCGTGAGGCGGCCCGTCCCCTCCTGGGCGGGCCGCCTCACGGGCGGGTCACACGGCGCGTTCCGGCCTACAGGCCGTAGCGCTCCCGGGCCTCCTTGACGGAGGACGCCGGTACCTCGCCGCCACGGGCGAGCTGGGCCAGCGCGGCCACGACGATCGACTGGGCGTCGACACCGAAGTGGCGGCGGGCGCCCTCACGGGTGTCGGACAGACCGAAGCCGTCCGTACCCAGCGAGGTCCAGTCCTGCTCCACCCACTGGCTGATCTGGTCCGGGACCTGACGCATCCAGTCGGAAACGGCGAGCACCGGACCGGTGACGCCCTCCAGGGCACGGGTGACGTACGGGGTGCGCAGCTCGCCGCGCAGCAGCGCCTCGTCGCACTCCAGCGCCTCGCGGCGCAGCTCGCCCCAGGAGGTGGCGGACCAGACGTCGGCGGCCACGTTCCACTCGGCGGCGAGGAGCTTCTGCGCCTCCAGCACCCAGTGGATCGCCGTACCGGAGGCCATCAGCTGGACCTTCGGGGCGTCGGAGGCCGGGGCCGCCTCCGCCAGGTCGGCCGCCGTGTTGAAGCGGTACAGGCCCTTGAGGATGCCTTCCTCGACGCCCTCGGGCATCGCGGGCTGCACCTTCGGCTCGTTGTAGACCGTCAGGTAGTAGAAGACGTCTTCCGGGTTCTCGCCGTACATCCGGCGCAGACCGTCCTTGACGATCACCGCGATCTCGTACGCGAAGGCCGGGTCGTAGTTCAGCGACGCCGGGTTCGTGGACGCGATCAGGTGCGAGTGCCCGTCCGCGTGCTGGAGGCCCTCACCGGTCAGCGTGGTGCGACCGGCGGTGGCGCCGACGATGAAGCCCTTGCCGAGCTGGTCGGCGAGCTGCCACATCTGGTCGGCGGTGCGCTGCCAGCCGAACATCGAGTAGAAGATGTAGAACGGGATCATCGGCTCGCCGTGCGTCGCGTACGACGTGCAGGCGGCGATGAAGTCGGCCATGGCGCCGGCCTCGGTGATCCCCTCGTTGAGGATCTGGCCGTCCTTGGCTTCCTTGTAGTACATGAGCTGGTCGCGGTCGACCGGCTCGTACGTCTGACCCAGCGGCGAGTAGATGCCGGCCGACGGGAAGAGGGACTCCATACCGAAGGTACGGGCCTCGTCGGGGACGATCGGCACCCAGCGCTTGCCGGTCTCCTTGTCCCGCATCAGGTCCTTGACGAGGCGGACGAAGGCCATGGTGGTGGCCATCTCCTGCTTGCCGGAACCCTTGAGCAGCGGGGCGAAGGAACGGTCGGCCGGAGCCGGCAGGGCGACGTGCTTGACGTTGCGGGCCGGGGCGGGACCGCCGAGCGCCGCGCGGCGCTCGTTCAGGTACCGGACCTCGGGGCTGTTCGCGCCCGGGTGGCCGTAGGGGACGACGCCGTCGGCGAAGGCGCTGTCCGGGATCGGGAGGCCAAGGAGGTCACGCATGTCCTTGAACTCGTCGATCGTGAGCTTCTTCATCTGGTGGTTCGCGTTCTTCGACTCGAACCCGGCACCCAGCGTGTAGCCCTTGACGGTCTGCGCGAGGATGACCGTCGGCGCGCCCTTGTGCTCCAGGGCGGCCTTGTACGCGGCGTAGACCTTGCGGGGCTCGTGGCCGCCGCGGGAGCTGTGGAAGCACTCCGCGATCTTCGCGTCGGACAGCACGCCGGCCAGCTGCACGAGCTCGGCGTTGGCGCCGAAGAAGTGCTGGCGGATGTAGGCCACGTCGCGGGTCGCGTACGTCTGGAACTGCGCGTCGGGTACCTCGCGCAGGCGGCGTACCAGGGCGCCCGTGGTGTCGAGCTGGAACAGCTCGTCCCAGGCGGAGCCCCACAGCGACTTGATGACGTTCCAGCCGGCGCCGCGGAACTGGGCTTCCAGCTCCTGGACGACGCGGAAGTTCGCGCGGACCGGACCGTCGAGGCGCTGCAGGTTGCAGTTGATGACGAAGGTCAGGTTGTCGAGCTGCTCGCGGGAGGCCAGGGCCAGGGCGGCGGTCGACTCGGGCTCGTCCATCTCGCCGTCGCCGAGGAAGGCCCAGACGTGCGAGTTGGCGGTGTCCTTGATGCTGCGGTTCTGCAGGTAGCGGTTGAAGCGCGCCTGGTAGATCGCCGACAGCGGGCCGAGGCCCATGGAGACCGTGGGGAACTCCCACAGCCACGGCAGGCGCCGCGGGTGCGGGTAGGACGGCAGGCCGTTGCCGCCGGACTCCTGGCGGAAGTTGTCGAGCTGCTGCTCGGACACGCGTCCGTCGAGGAAGGCGCGGGCGTAGATGCCGGGGGAGGCGTGGCCCTGGATGTAGAGCTGGTCGCCCGATCCGTCGGCCTCCTTCCCGCGGAAGAAGTGCTGGAAGCCGGTCTCGTACAGCCACGCGGCGGAGGCGAAGGTGGCGATGTGGCCGCCGACGCCGTACTTGGAGCCGCGCGTCACCATGGCGGCCGCGTTCCAGCGGTTCCACGCGGTGATCCTGGCTTCCATCTCCTCGTCGCCCGGGAACTCGGGCTCAGCGGAGGTGGGGATGGTGTTGACGTAATCCGTCTCCAGCAGCTTCGGCAGGGCGAGGCCGGCGGCCTCGGCGTGCTGGAGCGTACGGCGGAGCAGGTATTCGGCGCGGCGCGTACCGGCGGCCTTGGCGACGGCGTCGAGTGAGGCCGCCCATTCGGCGGTCTCCTCGGTGTCGCGGTCCGGGAGCTGGTCGAGCTCGCTCGGAAGCTTTCCTACGGGGTCGGACATCGGTGTGCGCCGCCTTCCGGACAAAGGAGAGGTGGTGGTGATAAGAACCCTGACGGGCAGGACAGGGTCGTTGGACCCGGTGGGGTCCGCGTTGACTGTAAAGCGCTGATCGATGATCGATCAAATAAAAGTGACAAATAAATGTCACTCCGGCGAAAGTCGGCACCCGGTGCCAGCGATAGAGGCACGGCGTGCCCGTGGATCGAGTGCACGACAGGGCGCCGGCAGACCCCTGGAGATTTGCTCGAAATCGCAGGTCAGCGCCGGTTTCGCCGGTGACCCGGGGCGTGCCCCGGACCGGTCCGGCGGGCCGTGTTCAGGCGCGCGGGGCGCAGCCGAGAACGTGCCGCTTCACGAGCAATCCGATGTCCGGATCCTGGGACCGAAAAGCCGCCACGAGGGCTTCGTGCTCCTCGGCGTAGGACTTCTGGACCGTTCCCAGCCACCGGATGGACAGGGCCGTGAACACCTCGATGCCCAGGGACTCCCAGGTGTGGAGCAGCACGCTGTTCCCCGCCGCCCGCACCATCTCCCGGTGGAAGCCCACGGTGTGCCGCACCTGCGCGGTGCCGTCCTCGGTGCGGTCGGCCTCCCACAGGGCCGCCACGTGCGGCTCCAGGGCCGTGCAGTCGGTGGCCAGGCGGGGAGCCGCCAACTCGGCGGCGATCTGCTCCAGTCCGGCCCGGACGGGGTAGATCTCCTCCAGGTCGGCCGCGGAGAGGTTCCGTACGCGTACGCCCTTGTTCGGGGCCGACTCGATGAGCCGCAGCGTCTCCAGCTCCCGCAGGGCCTCGCGCACGGGCGTCTGGCTGACCTCCAGCTCGACGGCGATGCGCCGCTCCACGATCCGCTCGCCGGGCTTCCAGCGGCCGCTGACGATCCCCTCCACGATGTGCTCGCGGATCTGCTCGCGCAGCGAGTGCACGACGGGTGGGGTGATCATCGGCGCTTCATCTCCTGTGGGGGCACGCGGGGCCTGATGCCGTAGACAATACGGCGGTCGTGGCCTGCTGCGATGCGTTCCTCGCGGGTGACGCTTGGTGAGGCTCGTTACAACGCCGAAGCCCCCGCCCGGACGAATCCGGGCGGGGGCCTCGTATGTGGCGTTTCGGTCCGGGGACCTTACAGGCCGAGCTCGACCTCGAACTCGCCGGCCTCAAGGATCGCCTTGACCGCCGAGAGGTACCGGGCCGCGTCCGCGCCGTCCACCAGGCGGTGGTCGTAGGACAGGGTCAGGTACGTCATGTCGCGGATGCCGATGTTGGTGCCCTCGGCGGTCTCGATGACCACCGGGCGCTTGACCGTGGCACCGATGCCCAGGATGGCGACCTGGTTCGGGGGCACGATCACCGTGTCGAACAGGGCGCCGCGCGAGCCGGTGTTGCTGATGGTGAAGGTCGCGCCCGACAGCTCGTCCGGCGTGATCTTGTTGCCGCGGACCTTGGAGGCCAGATCGGCGGTCGCCTTGGAGATGCCCGCCAGGTTGAGGTCACCGGCACCCTTGATGACCGGGGTCATCAGGCCCTTCTCGGAGTCCACGGCGATGCCGATGTTCTCCGAGTCGAAGTAGGTGATGGTGCCCTCGTCCTCGTTGATCCGGGCGTTGACGACCGCGTGGGCCTTCAGCGCCTGGGCCGCGGCCTTGACGAAGAACGGCATCGGGGACAGCTTGACGCCCTCGCGGGCGAGGAAGCCGGCCTTGGCCTTCTCGCGCAGCTTCATGATCTTGGTGATGTCCACCTCGACCACGGAGCTGAGCTGCGCCTGCGAGTGCAGGGCCTTCATCATGTTGTCGCCGATGACCTTGCGCATGCGGGTCATCTTGACCGTCTGACCGCGCAGCTCGGACACCGCGGCGGCCGGAGCCTTGGCGGCGGGAGCGGCGGTCGCGGCAGCCGGAGCGGCGGCAGCGGCCTTCGCGGCCTCGGCGGCCGCGATGACGTCCTGCTTGCGGATGCGGCCACCGACACCGGTGCCCGAAACGGTCGACAGGTTGACGCCGGACTCCGAGGCGAGCTTGCGCACCAGCGGGGTCACGTACGCGCCCTCGTCGCCGGCCGGAGCCGTGGCGGCGGGAGCGGCCGGAGCCGGAGCGGCCACGGGCGCCGGAGCAGCGGCCGGAGCCGGAGCCGCGACCGGGGCGGCGGCGGCCGGGGCGGCAACCGGAGCCGGGGCGGCC
>NZ_JANFAK020000023.1 GCF_024721315.2 Streptomyces sp. Isolate_45 | reverse complement strand
GTGTGGGGGGCGTGGGTCCCGGCACACCATAAACCCCCCCCCCCCCCCCCGCCCCCCCCCCCCGCCCCCGCGGGCCCCCCCCCCCCCGGCCCGCCGCCCCCCCCCCCCGCCCCCCGGGGGCGCCGAGCGCCGTGACCGGCCCCCCGGCGGGCCGGAAGGCCGCCGGCGCGGGCGGGACTCCTGCCCCGCGCGGGCGGGGCACAGCGGGGTAAAGCCGGCATACGTGACATCGGAGTCGCCGGCGCAAACGGCGCAACGCCTGTTCCCGCTGCTCGCCGAGGGGAAGAGCGCGGAGGCCGCGGCGCTGTTCGCCGACTCGGTCTCGTTCTCGACGCAGCACCCGCGCCACCGCCACCGTTCCGGCGCCCCGAGACGTCTCACCGTCCGCCGTGACCGAGCCCCGAATCCCCGGCCCGCTGCTCCGCCCGTTCCCGCAGGCGCCGTTTGTCCGGCTTCCCCTGGGCGGTCAGCGGGACGGCCCGTGCCCAGAACACCGCGGTGGGCCGGTGCACCGGGGCCAGCGCCTTCTCCACCAGGTCACAGGCCTCCGCCGCGGCGTCGGAGTCGGGCGCGCATCCCGGCGCCGGTACCAGGAAGGCACACACCTCCTCACCCGTGAGTTCGCTGTGCCGGCCCACCACCACGGCCTCGGCCACGGCGGGGTGGCGGGCGAGCGCGGCCTCGACGGGCAGGCAGTACACGTTGTCGCCGTCGACCATCACCACGTCGTTGACGCGGTCGTCGAGATGGAGGTAGCCGGCGGAGTCGAAGTGCCCGAGATCGCCGGTGCGCAGCCAGCCGTCCTTGATCACCTCCGCGGTCAGGTCGGGCCGGTTCCAGTACCCGGCCATCATCGCGCCCGACCGGGTCCACACCTCACCCGTCCGACCGGGCGGCCGGAGCCCTCCGTGCTCGTCACGTACCTGTACGTCCACCCCGGGCGCGGGACGGCCGACGGACGTGAGCAGCTCGGGCCTGCCGGCCGGCGCGGCATCGTGATCCGCAGGGGTCAACCGGCAGATCACGGCGGATTCGTTCGAGCCGTAGCCCTGCTGCCAGCGCCCGCCCCAGCGGGACACGGCCTGAGCCAGGCGCTCGGGGAGGATGGGCGAGGCACCGTAGGAGATCACCCTGAGCCCGGGGATCCCGTCGGCCGTGGCGGGGTCGTTCAGCAGGCGGTACACCATCGCCGGCATCAGGTACGTCGACACCGGACCCAGCCGCCGGCAGGCGGCCGCGAACTCCCGCGTCCCGAAGGTGGCGAGGACCTCCACGCGGCCTCCGGTCCGCAGTTCTTCCAGGCAACGCCCGCCGGACCGGTGGGCCAGCGACGTGACGGAGAGGAAGACGGTCCGGTCGTGCTCGTGTCGGCTCCCGTGCCCGTCGGCCCGGGCGGCCAGCGCACGGAAGGTGGACGCCACGCCCTTGGGGAGACCGGTCGTACCGCCGGTGTAGGTCACCCGCGCGATGTCGTCCTCCCGCGCCCGCACCGGTACGGGCTCCGCCGCACGGGCGGCCGCCGAGGCCAGCACCTCGTCCAGGGAGACCCGGGCCGCCCCCGTGTCGGGTACCGGCGTGTCATGGACCACGAGGTCGGGTTCGCAGTCCCGCAGGACGAACTCCAGCCCGTAGGCGGCAGCGTCGATGACCATCTGGGTCAGCCGGGCTCCCAGCACGTGCGCGGCCAGCCGCACCAGCAGCACCTCGGGACGGTTGGCGCCCGTCACACAGGCCAGCCCCGAGCCCGGCCGCACTCCCGCGTCCGCCAGGGCACCGGCCAGGCGGTACACCTCGCTCAGCACCTCGGAGAAGTCCTTGACGTCGCGGCCGGCGCCGATCGCGGGCCGTCCCGCGTGCAGTTCGAATGCCTCCACCAGATCGGTGACGTACCGTGCGCTCATGGAGGCGAGGCTACAAGCCCCTCCCGGAGCGGAGTCGACCGCGGGTCCCGCGGTTCGGTCTCGGCTCTCGGAACGCTCCGCGCCGCTACCGCGGCGGAGTCGGCCGTGCGGCGCGCCGGTGAGGAGTCCCGCACCGGCGACGCGTGGTGCCGCGGCCCCTTGCGCGTCACGTGGGGGGCCGCAGCGGCTGTCGGAATCCGATCAGCTGTGGTCGTGGCCGTAGTAGAGGCCGAGCTGGTCGCGGTAGACCGGGTCGCCGCGGTGCTTGTCCTTGTCGTACGCGGGGGAGTCCTTGATCTGCTCCTTGGTGAGGTTCACGTGGATCTTCTCGTCCTTCACGTCGACACGCACGACGGTTCCGGCGGGGATCAGGACGTGCTTGCCGAAGATCCACGGTCCGGTGTCGACGACGAGGTAGGAGGCACCGACGTCCTCGGTGTGCTCGTCGACCTTGCCGATGTGGCCGTCACTGGCCTCGACCTTGAACCCGATCAGACGGGTACCGGGGGTGTGGCTCGACTCCGGGGGGTAGCTCCACATGTTCGCGGACATGGCACGACTCCACTTCGTTGAGAAGGACGGACGCGCTCCGGTAGCGCGGGTCCAGGTGTGCAGGAGGCTCCGGTCCTGTCCGTTGCCGGCGCCGGACCTCGGCTCCCCACCCGCGTACGGGCAGGGCAACGCCATACCTGCCCGGCCCGAGGCGGCCGCCGCGCGCCACTACGCCACACGCGGCAACTGCCACCCGCACGGAGGTGAACACGGTCCGGCGCACGGACTCCTGCCGCGCGAGGGGTACCGACACAACCGCGGCTCCGTGGGCACCATGTTCGCCGTCGGCCTCTTCGCCGGGGCCCACATGCTCGGGTTCACCGTCGCGGGCGGGACCGGCCCCCGTCAGGCGCACTGGCCGGACCGGCCGGCCGGCCGTTCACAGGGCCGCGGCGGAGGACGGAGTGCGCGCCGGGCTCGGACTCGCCCATCCGGGCGGCACGGGATGCGCCCCAGGGAGTCCGTTCCGTGCCGCATCCCCCGGTGGAGGGCTTCGTTGGAGGGATGTCCGTGGATCAACGCCCAGCCGGAGACGTCGTGCCCCCTGAAGCCGAACCCCGCCCACCCGCCGCCCTCGTGACGGCCCGGGTGGGGGATCCCTACCCGTACTTCGCGTGGCTGCGCCGCCACGCGCCCGCGCACGTCGAACGGCGCGCGGGGCGGCCCGCCGTGTGGCAGGTCTCGCGCTACGACGACGTACGCGTCCTGCTGAGCGACCCCCGCCTGAGCAAGGACCCGGGCCGGGTCCCCGGATACGTGCCGGGGCCCGCCGGACTCAACCGGCACCTGGTCCACGCCGATCCCCCCGACCACACCAGGCTGCGGACCCTGGTGAACACCGCGTTCGTGCCGCGCCGCATCGCCCTGCTGGAACCTTTCATCACCGAGGTGGCCCACCGGCTGCTGGACCGGGTCGAGAAGAACGTGCACATCGACCTGATCGCCGACTTCGCGGCGCCGCTCACCTTCCGGATGATCTGCGCGATCCTCGGCGTTCCCGAACGCCTGGACAACGCCGCGACCCGCGACACCCTCATGGCCACCATCGCCCCCGACCCGGCCGCGGACCCCGCACGCGCGGGAGAGGACCTCCACGCGCTGCTGGACACGCTGATCGCCGGAAAGCGCGCCGGCGAGGAGAGCGGCGGCGTGGACCTGCTGGGCGCCCTGGTCGCGGCGGGCGACGTGAGCGGCGCGATGACCGAGGAAGAACTGCGCTCGACCGCCTACCTCCTCCTCCTGGTCGGCCACGACACCACGATGAACCTCATCGGCAACGGCATGCTCGCCCTGCTGCACCATCCCGAACAGGCCGCACGACTCACCGCCCCCGACCCGGGCACCGACCTCCTGCCCACTGCGGTCGAGGAACTCCTGCGCTACGACTCACCCGTGCGGGACGCCACGTTCCGGTGCGCGGGAGAAACGATCAGCCTTCACGGCCGGACCATCCGTGAAGGAGACATCGTCAGCCTGCTGATCGGCTCCGCCAACCGCGACGGCGACCGCTTCACGGACCCCGACCGCCTCGACGTCGGCCGCCGACCCAACGACCACCTCGCCTTCGGGTACGGCCCGCACTTCTGCATCGGAGCCGCCCTGGCCCGGCTGGAGGGCGCGGTGGCCTTCCCCCTGTTGCTGGAACGCCTGGGTACGGTGCGGCTGGCCAAACCCGCCGACGAACTGGCCTGGCGTCCGGCCCGGGTCATGCGCGGACTGGCCGCGCTGCCCCTCGTCCGACGATGACCCGACCCGCGGCCCGCCCCGCCCCCCTACGAACCGGAAGGACATGATGAACACGGAAACCCCCGACCCGGTGGTCCTCACCGCGCGGCGCGAACGCGTCCTGGTCATCACACTCAACCGCCCCCACGTCCGCAATGCCGTCGACCGGGCCCTGGCCGAGGCCGTGGATGCCGCCCTCACGCTCCTGGAAGCCGATCCGGGGCTCGATGTCGGCGTACTGACCGGCGCGGGCGGTCACTTCTGCTCCGGAATGGACCTCAAGGCCTTCCCCGACGAGGGAGTACCGCGCGTAGCCGACCGGGGGCTGGCCGGGCTGACCCGCGCTCACCGGACGAAACCGCTCATCGCCGCCGTCGAAGGGGCGGCAGTGGCGGGCGGATTCGAACTCGTCCTGGCCTGCGACCTGATCACGGCCGCCGACACCGCGTTCTTCGTCCTGCCCGAAGTCGCCCGCGGTCTCATCGCCTCGGAGGGCGGGGCCATCCGGCTGCCCGCCCGTCTCCCGTACCACCTCGCCATGGACATGCTCCTGACCGCCTCTCCGCTCCCGGCCGCGGACGCCGCCCGGCACGGACTCGTCAACCGGCTCACCGGGGAAGGCGAAGCCCTCGACGCCGCGCTCGCCCTCGCCGCCCGGGTCCGTGCCAACGCGGCGCAGGCGGTCCGCATCACCCGACAGGTCGTCGAAGCCACCCGCGGCCTCGACGACGGCAGCGCGTTCGACGTTCAGGACCCGCTCACCGCACCCGTCTTCACCACGGCCTCGGCGGCCGAAGGCACGCGCGCGTTCTGCGAGAAGCGGCCCCCGGCCTGGGCCCGGTAGAGCCACCGCCTTCCGCCCGCCCCACCCGGAGCGGGACCGAACAGGACCGACACCTCCAGTGGCCGCCCGCACGCAGCGGCGCGTCGCGGCCCCTGCGCCGGCTCGCGCAGCTCAGCACGCGTCGTTCCGCGAGGGGCGGGCGGCCGCGGAGCGTGCGGAGGGCCCCGCGGGGCGTCCGGTGCCCCTACGCCTCCCGCGGGTCCGTGACCCGGTGCGCGGTGTCGTGGGCGAAGACGGAGCGGTAGTTGACGGAGTATCGGAAGGCGGAGCGGCCCAGGATCAGCCCGTCCAGGCGGGTGACGGTCACGCACACCTCCGGACCGGGCCCGTCCTCCGGGGCGAGTCGCACCGGCCGGGAGGCGGTCGAGCCGTGGAAGTAGAGGTGCTCGCCGATGCGGGCGTGGAGGGTGGGCAGGACCACGGGCCGGCCGTCGCGGACGAACCCGAGGTGACGGACGATCGCCTCGTCGAGGATCGAACGCACCGGACTGCCCGCCCCGAAGCCGGAAGGGTGTACCGGCCGTGACCGGTGGTCCTGCCGGGAAGGGGCCGTGGTCAGGGCGTGACGATGGCGAAGTCGGGGTCGGGGGTGTCGAGCAGGCCCGCGAGGGTCGCGAAGACCTGGGGGTCGCCCTGGACGTGTACGCCGTCCAGTCCCGCGCCCGCCAGGACGCCGAGCAGCTGCGGCTTGGTCAGGGTCAGGGTCAGGTCGGCGGCCGGGACCTGCCCGTCCGTTCCGGTGCCGGCGCTGCGGTAGGTGAGGGCTCCGTTGGACAGCTGGAGGTGCCAGGTGCGGTCCTCGTCGGTGACGTTCCAGGTCATGGTGAGCTTCTCGTCCCAGGCGCGCGGGCCGTCGACGCGGATGGCGAGCGAGTCGATGAGCATGTCGACGGTGAGCGCCATCGCCATCTCGGGGTTGCTCGTCTCCAGCGCGGTGTGCGCGACCGTGCCGCGCAGCTCCTGGGCGCCCATCAGGTAGAAGTTGCGCCACGTACCGTTCTCCGCGCCGAAGCCGAGCCTCTCGTACACCCCGGCCAGCGCCTGCTTGGCCGCGGTGTCACCGGGGGCGGCGAAGACCGCGTGCCCCAGCAGCGTCGCCGCGAAGCGCAGGTCACCGGAGGCGGCGTACTCCTCGCCCTTGGCGATCAGCGCGGGGACACCGCCGTAGTCGGCGGCGAAACGGAGGGCCTGCTCAACCGGCGGGTGCTCCCACAGGTGAGCGGGGTTGCCGTCGAACCAGCCCATGTAGCGCTGGTAGATCGCCTTGACGTTGTGGCTGACGGAGCCGTAGTAGCCGCGGTTCGCCCACCGGTTCGCGATCACCGGCGGCAGCTCCATCCGCTCGGCGATCTCCGTGCCGGTGAGCCCCTGGTTGGTCATGCGCAGGGTCTGGTCGTGCAGGTAGGCCCACATGTCGCGCTGACCGGCCAAGTAGTCGGTGATGCGCTCCTGGCCCCAGGTGGGCCAGTGGTGGGAGGCGAACGCGACGTCGGACCGGTCGCCGAACAGGGCGATCGTCTCGCCCAGGTAGTGGGCCCAGACGCGGGTGTCGCGGACCAGCGCTCCGCGCAGGGTCAGGATGTTGTGCATGTTGTGCGTCGCGTTCTCCGCCATGCACAGCGCGCGCCGGTCGGGGAAGTGGAAGTTCATCTCCGAAGGGGCCTCGGTGCCCGGCGTCATCTGGAAGACGATCCGCACTCCGTCCAGGGTCTCCTCCTGGCCGGTGCGGGTGACGTCCAGCGTCGGCGGCACGAGGGTGATCGTGCCCTTGGACGTCGTCATGCCCAGCCCGGCGCTGATCTGCCCGGCCGGCCCCCTGCGCAGTTCCGCGCCGTACATGTACACCGCCCGGCGGGTCATCGCGCCGCCCGCGTACACGTTCTCCGCGACCGAGTGCTCGAGGAACCCGGCCGGTGCGATCACGGGCACCGGCGGGTGGCCGTGCGGGAGGACTCCGCGCGAGCCACCGAAGTGGTCGCCGTGCGAATGCGTGTAGATCATCCCGGTGACCGGGCGGTTCCCGCGGTGCTCGCGGTACAGGGCGAGCGCGGCGGCCGCGGTCTCGGCGGAGATCAGCGGGTCGATGACGATGACCCCGGTATCGCCCTCGACCAGGGTCATGTTCGACAGATCCAGGTTCCGGACCTGGTAGATCCCTTCGGTGACCTCGAACAAGCCCTGCTTGTTGCAGAGCCGGCTCTGCCGCCACAGGCTGGGGTGGGCGGTGTCGGGGCACTCCTCGTCGAGGAACGCGTAGGCGTCACCGTCCCAGATCACCCGGCCGTCGTCCGTCCGGACGACGGCCGGGGACAGAGCGGCGACGAATCCTCGCTCGGCGTCCTCGAAGTCGGACATGTCGGCATAGTCGAGTTCACTCATGAGCAACGAATAGCCCATGAAGCGCCAACTCGCCCGTGGACGTCCGCGAGCCTCGCGGCGTGTCCCGGAGCGTGCGGTCCTTGTCAGCGGACCACGTCGAAGACGTTCTTCTGGAGGCCGTTGGCGTACGCCTCGTGCTCGACGAGCTTCAGCTTCTGTGCGTCCTTGTCGGTCGCGCTGAAGAGCCGCTTGCCCGCGCCGAGCAGGAGGGGGAAGACGATCAGGTGGTAGCGGTCGATCAGGCCTGCGTCCGACAGGGCCTGGTTGAGCGAAGCGCTGCCGTGGACGATGATCGGCCCGCCCTCGGTCTCCTTCAGCGCGGCGACCTCATCGAGCGAACGCAGGATCGTCGTCTCACCCCAGTTCGACACGAGGTCGCCCTCGCCGAGGGTGGTCGATACGACGTACTTCGGCATCAGCTTGTAGTCGGCGAAGTCCTCCATGTCGGGCCACACCGGGCTGAAGGCCTCGTAGCTCGTCCGGCCCATCAGGATCGCGGTGGCTTCCTTCTGCTCCCGGGCCTTGATCTCGAAGGCCTCGGGCAGGAACTCGACGTCCTTGAAGGTCCACCCCGCGTTCCGGTATCCGGGCTCGCCTCCGGGGGAGTCCACGACTCCGTCGAGCGAAACGAAGGCGGTGCTGATGAGGGTGCGCATCTCAAGTTCCTCGGTGTCTGTTGTCGGGCGTCCGGTGTTCGTTGTGCGGGTCTGATTCTCGGCGGGTCCGTCCGGTGCGCGCGTCGACCACACGCGTGGCTGCGATGGACCGGTCATTGAACATGCCCGTGGATCGCGCGGAAACCTATCGGTCATCGCCCGCCCCATCCGACGGGTTCATCCGAGTACATCAAGTCGAACCCGCCGACGCGGATGCCAGGGCGGCCGGCGGCCCACAGCGTTCTCGACGCGTCCGGAGGGTGCGGCCGACGCCGCGCCGGTGACGGTGAGAGCGCGGATTTGCTTCCTCCCGCGACCCGTAGGACGCTCAGCAGCCGGACCGCCCGAAACGGCGACCGTTCGACGAGCACGCGGCAAGGGCTGTGGCCCGCATCGCCCGGCCGTGTCGAGCCCCGGGCGCAATGCGGAGGTCCGCGCACGGGCCGCACGGGCCGTCGGCGTCATCCGTCCTGGTAGTGACCTGTTGGAGGAACACGTGGAAAAGGCTGGGTTCCAGCGGCGGACGCACTCCGATGAGGGAGGTCCGGGTGAGGGCCTGGACGGGCTGCGCGAGCACGGGTTCGCCCGCTACGGAGCGGAGCGGCTCGGTATCGACCCGGGCGGCTCCGACGCGAGGGACTTGGCCGCGATCCGGGAGGTCTGCGCCGCCCTGCCGCCCGACCCCTACGCTCCCGGGACGAACCGGTTCCGTCGGTACTCCCATGCGGTGTACCTGCCGTGGAAGGACGAACTGTCCTGGATTCCCGGAACTCCCGACCCCGTACACGGTACGGTCACCGACTTCTCCCAGGGTGAGGGAGACCCCGACTCCCCGCGGCCGCGGCGCGTGCTCCCCGACGTCCCCGAGGTCCTGCGCGGCAACGCCCTGCTGCTGCGGCTCCTGCGCTGGGACATCGAGCAGGTCCTGTCCCTGAGGGACCTGGGGAGACGACCGTTGTGGGCCGGCGTCCACCTGATCAGGCTCGGCGTCGACCGTCCCGACCAGGACGCCGTCTCCTCCCCGAACTGCCTTCACCAGGACGGAGGTTCGGCCGGCACGTTCACCTTCGCCCACCTCATCAGCCGTGCCAACGTCACCGGTGGGCAGAACGTCATCGCCACACCCGGCAGCGCGGGCCTCCAACCCGATGACCCCTGGGCGGACATCCACGCCGAATTCACCCTCACCGACCCACTGGACGGATACGCCGTCCACGACCACAGGGTCAGCCACTACGTCGGCCCGGTCCGCGCGGGCTCGGAGCCAGGACCTGGCGAACGGTCCGTCCTCATCATCGGTCTCGCCCCGTACGTTCCCCAACTGTGACCCCGGGGCACGTCATCACCACAGCGCGCGAAGGCACTTCCGCCCGTGTGGAGCAAGCGATCCGGACTTCGCCGATGACCGGCGATCTTCTCCGGCTCACGGTTCTGGGATCCGCGACGCCCTATCCGAGTGTGGACAATCCCTGCTCGGGCTACCTTGTGTCCAGTGGGGACACGCGGCTGTGGGTGGACGCGGGTACCGGGACCCTGGCTCAGCTGCGACGGCACGTTCGGCTCGACGAGTTGGATGCGATCTGGATCTCGCACCTGCACGCGGATCACAGCGCGGACCTCCTCACCGCCTACTACGGGGCGCTCCACGCCGACATCCGGCTCGCCGCGCCCATCCCCCTCTACGGCCCGCCGGGCATCGCCGATCGGCTGTCACACTTCCTCACCAACTCCTCGACCCGCAGCCCGATCGAATCCGCCTTCGACATCGATGAACTGCATGACGGACATCAAGTGCGCGTCGGCGGGGTGACGTTGACCAGCCGGGCGGTGCGGCACGGCTGCCCCGCCTTCGCCCTTCGCGTCGAGGCGGCGGGCCGATCTCTGGTGTACTCCGGGGACACGGCACCCTGCCCCGGTCTGACGAACCTGGCCGAGGAGTGCGACGTGCTGCTGTGCGAGGCCGACAGCCCGCAGGTCCCGACCGAGGGCGAGCCGGTGCACCACACACCGGAGGACGCCGGTGACACGGCCGACGCGGCCCGGGCGCGACGGCTGATCGTCACACACGTGGGGCCCTTCCTCACCCCGCAACAGGCGGTTGCCCGTGCCGCGACCCGCTTCGCCGGTCCGATCGACCACGCCGCACCCGGCGCCACCTTCGCGGTCGGTTGACCCGACACGCTCTCGGGGCATTCCCACCGCCGGACACCCCGTGTGGACACTCATGGGGCGGGCGGACGCGTCCGAACCCAGTACGAGCGGGCCGCGATGGTGAGGGCGACACCGTAGACGGCGAAGGCGACCATCCCGATCCAGCCGACCAGCAGTGCGTCGTCCGAGGAGGGGAAGTCGCCACGCCGTATCGTCACCACATCGGCCGTGGCCAGGGCCAGGTATCCGCCCCCCACGACGCCGTAAGGGGCGAGTGTCGCAGCGCCGAGCAGGGCCGGGGTGAGGGGGAGCCAGCGCGGCACCCGTCGGCCGCGCAGGAACAGCGTCCAGCGCGGGAAGACCCGTCCCCAGGGGCGGACCAGGCCCCAGAGCAGGAAGCTGCCGAGCGCGGCCAGGAGCGCGGTGGGATCCAGACCCCACGACTCCAGGGTGAGGAAGATCCCGGAGGCGCCGTTCCGCTCGGAGACCGCGAACATCTCCTCGCCGGTGATCCCGGCGAAGGTACCGCCGGACGCCCAGACCAGTTTCATCGCCACGTACGGGACGAAGGACAACGTCCCTGCCCAGGCGACGAGTTCGAGGCGCCACCGTACATCGGAAGGCGCTCGTACAGCCGGAACGGCGAGGTGGCCGTCGGACCGGGCCGTGGCAGCCAGGAGGACCGCCCCGACCGCCGCGAGGGCCTTGTTCGCAGCGGAGGCCGGGCTGTCCACCCCCTGACCGACCATCAGCGTGATCATATCCATCAGCAGGCTGAAGGCGGTGATACCGGCCAGCCCGCAGGTCACCCGGAGCAGCACCCGTAGCACCGGCCCAGGCCCGTACCGCACCACCACTCCGCTGACCACGGCGGCCTGCGCACCCACCGCCGTGACCGCCCATCCGAGCCCGGAGGCCCCTTGCCCGCCGCCGTGGTAGGACAAGGCGGTCCCGTTCAGCGCGCACGCCAGGCCGAAGCCGGCGTACAGCACGGCCCACAACACCGTTGCCCCGGCCACCCAGCGCGGCCATTCCTGCCACCAGGCGCTCCACAGCGCCTTCGTCGTTCGTTCAGCACCGGTCATGGTCCGAACGTCTCATCGACCGCGTCAGGCGGCATCGGCCACCGGAACGATCCCCCTCCCTCTGTCGGGTGAGCGACCTCGATACACGCGAGGTATGAGCCAAGGATCGGCAGTCGGCCCCGCAGCGGTCGTCGGGGCTTCTCGCGGCTGAGGTCGTCGATGTCGTCCACGCATTCCCGCGGTACCTCGTCGGGGTTCGGCCGCCGAGCGGGCGGCACGGTTGACCCTGTCGCGACGTCAGGGTTTCTACTGGGCTCCATCCGGCCCGCAGCGCTGACCGAGCGTGCAGGGCGACCTCCGGGAGGAGCTCCGACATGACCGCCACCGTCGAGAAGAACATGGCCTTGCTGCGCACCGCGTACCGGCTCGTGGAGAGCGACGATCTCGACAAGGCGGCCCTGATGCTGACCGAAGGCTTCACCGCCCACGTCCCCGGATGCCCGGAGCCGTTGCACGGCCGGGAGGTCTGGTCGCGGGGCACCAAGATCATGAAGGATGCCTTCCCCGACCTGAAGATCGACGTCCAGGACATGTTCGGTGTCGCCGACAAGGTGACGGTGTTGGTCCACTTCCAGGGCACGCACCAGGGCACGTTCCAGCAGTTCCAGGCGACGGGCCGCGAGGTCGGATACCGGAGCGTCGAGGTCTACCGCTTCGAGGGCGATCGGATCGCCGAGGAGTGGGTCGCTCCGGACCTGCTCAGCCTCATGCAGCAGATCTCACCCGCCCCCGCGCCCGCACCCGCACCCGCCTGCGACTGACGCCGGTAGGCCCCTCGCCGCACGACGCGCACACCCGTAAGGCCCTGCCGTTACCCGGGCCGGAGAGGAAGGAGCGTCTACCGACCCCGGCATCCCGACCACTTCGTACGCGCGGAGCCCGCGGTCGGTCCGCAGCGCGGTGATCCTGGCCATGGGTGGCGGCCGGGAAGCCGTTCCGGGCCTGGGCGGTTCCCATATCGCCTGGTCGGCCCTCTCCGGTCCGTGCCGCCGGCTCGCCGGCGAACTCGGGCCGCACGGCATCCGGTCGGCCTGGCCGCTCTCTCCCGGCTCGCCGGACCCGTCGAGCCCGCCCGAGGACGACCCGAGGCGACCGTGACCCTGTTCCACCGCCGGCCCCGTCTCGAAGACGTCGCCCACGCCGCGGCCTTCCTCGCCTCCGACCGCGCGCCGACCATGGTGTCGTTACCCGTGAGGTAATCGCACCGATCGGTCGGTGCCGGCGAGAATGCTGATCCGGCCGCGTCAGTCGGACGCGGATGGCCGATCGGAGGATGAGCCGTGACCACGGACGCAGCTACGACCACCCGTGCCGTGCTGGAAGAACTGTTGCGCCGGATCGGAGAGGGCGACGCCGAACGCATCGCTGAGATGTATGCCGAGCGGAGCGACTGGAAACTGGACTGGCCGGAGGCCGAGCACGGTCGAACCGACACCCCTTGGATCCGCCACCGTTCCACTCGGGCCGACGCCGAGGCCCACTACCGGGACCTCGCCGCGCACCACGTGCCCGGACAGGCGGCGACCGAGATCGAACGCATCCTCGTCGACGGCGGCGACGCGGTCGTGCTCGGCGAGATCCGCCGGACCGCCCGCTCCACCGGACGCCCCTATCGCGCCCGGTTCGCGCTGCACCTCACGGTCGAGGACGGCCTCGTCGTTCGGCACCACGTCTACGAGGACAGCCTTGCCGTGGCCCAGGCGTTCGAGACGCGGGAGCCGGGTGAGGATCACTGAGTCGAAGACGGAGGGCGGGGCGGACCTCACGACCACGCACAGGTACGCGGGGCTACTCTGGCGCACATGATCACCGGAGAGGGGGAACGCCGATGAGCGACAACATCCATCGGCCTGTGGAGATGATGATCGGGGGCGGGCCCGCGGCCCTGGCCCGCCCGGCGGGGGCCGTGCTGGTCGACGACTGCGGCGGCATGTTCCACCGAGGTGTTCTCGCCGAGCTCGGCCAAACCCCCGATCAGCTGCGCCACCTGGACGTCCACGGCTTCGATCCCTACACGTACGCCGCCCCCACGCAGCGTGTACCGACGCTTGCCGTCCGGATGTGGCTGGACCAGCTCGCCTCTTCCGGCCCGGTGGTGAACGGCACCGCCGAGCTGGCTGTTGATCAGGAACGCCGTCTGGTCGCGGCCGTCCACCCCGCGAGGGCGGCCGACCAGATCATCGTCGACATCGAGGGCATACCGACGCTCGCCCCCGGCCTGCCCCCACAGCTCGTGCCCGGTACCGGCCCCGCCCTGCACTCCTTCGACCGGGCCGCGGGTGTGCTGCTGGCCGATCTGGCCGGGCTGGGTCCGGTGGCGCGCGGGCCGGCGACCGCACTCGTCGACGTACTGAACCAGGGAGGCGGCCCGGCGGACGTAATGGCGTTGCTGGACGGTGTCGACCCGGGCCTGCTGACCCCGTCCACGGCTCCGATCGAGGCGATCCGGGCGTTCGCCGCCTTCCTGAAGGCCACCGCGGACGCCGCCGGACCGCTCTGCTTCGGTGACGCACTGGTGTACGGGCGAACCGCCGTGACGGCCGCCGACCGCTGGATCGTGGCCGGCGGCGGGGACCACGCCCTGGCCACGGCGGAAGCGCTCCTCAACGGAAACCCGGCCGCCCGGGTCACCGTCGTCGCGGCTGCCCTTGACACCGCAGCGGTCAGCACGGCCCGGTACCACGACCTGTGGAGCCGCCATACCGCGGACGGCGATGGTGACGGACGGCTGGAATTCCGTACCGGCGCCGAGCCCGGCCCCATCACCCTGACCGGTACGGGCCGCTTCGCCGAGGGCGGGGTGGAGGCCGACGGGTACGCGGCGGCGATCGGCCGGGCCCGCAGGTTGCCGGCTGCCGTTGGCAAACTGGCGTACTGGGCCCGGCAGGCCCGAGGACACGTCACCGGCACCCTGCTCTTCGACACCGACCTCCAATACCTCGGCTACCGGCTGCACTTCGCCGCCGAGGGCCTGCTGCGCCAGGTGGACGTCACCGGCGCCGCCTCGTGGTTCCTGCCCGCCGACGTGTTCCCGACGGAACAGGCCCGCCGAGTGGAACTGATGGGCCGACGTGTCGTGCCACCGGAGTCGGGCGGCGCCCCCACGGACCTCGCGCCGGTCGCGGCGCAGGCTGCCCGCCTGGCGGCCGCCCGACGTCAGGGAACGGTGAGGGAGTCCGAGACGGTGCCGGAACGCTGGGTGCCGTCCGCCTGACCGAGAGGTCGGTACACATGCCGGCGGCCGTTCACGATCCGTCCGGATCGCCCGGGGCCGCCGGCGTGACGGTGTCCGGGGAAGGGACGCGGCGCAGGGTGCGGATCGCCGGGACGGAGAGCAGCGCGACGCACCCCGCGAGGCAGGTGCCCGCCGAGACCAGGAGCAGGCTCTCCGGCGGGGCCAGTTCGGTGGCCGGCCCCGCCAGGATCTGGCCGAGCGCGATCCCGGACACCGAGCCGGCCAGCTCGTACGCGGTGACCCGGTTGAGAACCGCGGATGGTGTGTGGGTCTGCACGCTGGTCGCCCACATCACCGACCAGAACGCCCAGGCGCCGGCGCCGAGGACGTGCCCCGCCAGCAGCACCGGCAGCCCTGCGCCCAACGCCACGCAGAGCGGCAGCACGGTGAACAAGGCCATGGCGACGGCACCGGCGGCCAGCGGCCGGGCCGGGCGCAGTCGCAGTGCCAACAGGCCGCCGAGCACGGTTCCGACGCCCATGAAGGAGACGGCCAGGCCGTAGGCATTCGGGCCGAGCCGGGCTCCGATCAGCGCTGAGCTCAGCGGCACCAGCGGGCCGAAGAGCAGTACGCCGTACGCCACCCAGATCAGGATGACCGCCCACATCCAGGTGCGGGAGCGGAACTCCTGCCATCCCCGGCGCAGGTCGCGGCGGAGCGAACCCCACGTGGAACCGGTGGAGTCGGCGTCGGCCAAGGTCTTGGGTGCGTCGGCGGGGGCAAGACGGATCAGAGCCAAACACAGGGCGCTGAGCACGAAGGTGCCGGCATCGATCGCGTAAACGGCCCCCGCGCCGGTCAGCACGATCAGCAGCCCCGCCAGGGCGGGGCCGAGCAGGTGGGCAAGGGCGTCGGCGACCTTGAGCGTGGCGTTGGCCCGCTGCGGTTCCCGGGCGACCAGCGGAACCATCCCGTTCACCCCGGGCTGGAACATCGCGACGGCCGCACCGGCCAGTGCCGCCATGGTCACCAGCAGCCAGAACGGCGGCGTGCCGGCGAAGAACGCGGCAGCCAGCACACCCTGGGTGAGCACCCGGACCAGGTCCGCACCCACCATCATCCGCCGCGCTCCGACGCGGTCGGCGAACACGCCGCCGAACAGGACGAGGAGAACGAACGTCCCGGTCCAGGTGCCGAGGACGAAGCCGACCCCGGAGATCCCGTACAGCGGGCCGACCGCGAGCGCGGCGGCCACCGGCATCATCGCGTCGCCGAGCAACGAGACCGCGCGGGCGGTGAAGTAGAGCGTGAACGGTCGGTCCCACAACGAGGTCGCGGAGGGTGGCGGGTCGCTCGGAACGGTCGGGGTGTTCCGGGCCTGTGTCTGTGAATGCGTATGTGCGGTGGTCACAGGACGATGCTGGACCGGACCAATCGGCAACCCCAGTGTCCTGAACGACACGATGGGGTACTTTCGCGCCATGACGCCTCGTACGCTGCCGAACTCCCCGGCGCTCCACCGGGTCGTGGCCGTGCTGCGGTCCCCGCAGTCGACCTTCCCGCTGGCGTGCGCGACAGAGGTGTTCGGCGACCACAGCCCGGCGATTCCCTCCCGTTACGCGTTCGAGGTCTGTACCGAGCACCCAGGCCCGGTGCGGACCCGGGCCGGATACGACCTGCTGGTCACGACGGGTCTGGACGCGCTGGAGCAGGCGGACACCGTACTGATCCCCGGCTGGGAACAGCCCGTCGACGCCGAGGTGTCGACAGCGGTGATCGCGGCGGTCCGAAAGGCGCACCGCCGCGGCGCGCGGATCGTCGGCATCTGCTCGGGCGCCTTCGTGCTCGCCGCCGCCGGACTGCTGGACGATCGGCGGGCCGCCACCCACTGGGCCCGGGCCCCGGAGCTGGCCGCCCGGTTCCCACGGGTCCGGGTCGACCCCGCGGTGCTGTACGTGGACCACGGTGACGTCGCGACCAGCGCCGGATCGGCCGCGGGCGTGGACCTCTGCCTGCACCTGGTCCGTTCCGACCATGGCGCCGCGTACGCGATGCGGATCGCCCGGCAGATGGTGATGCCGCCGCACCGCGAGGGCTGCCAGTTGCAGTACGCCGAACTGCCCACTTCCGGACCGGTCGCCGACTCGCTGGCCCCGCTGCTGGAGTGGCTGGCCGGGCGGCTGGACCAGCCGGTCAGCGTCGCCGAGATGGCGGTCCGCTCCCAGGTCTCGACGCGCACGCTGACCCGACGCTTCACCGAACAGTTGGGGATCAGCCCCGGACGCTGGCTGCTGGACCGCCGGATAGCCGCCACCCGGGCGCTGCTGGAGGAGACCGACCTGCCCGTCGAAGCGATCGCGCACCGGGTCGGCCTTTCCTCGGCCGTCAACCTGCGCCGGCGCTTCCACGAGGCCCTGCGCACGACGCCCGCCGCCTACCGGCGCACCTTCCGAGCGGACGAGGCCGGGACGGAGACCAAAACGGTGACACGGTGAGCCCCCTCCGCATCGTGTCCCGGGCCCGTGCCCCTGAGTTCGACTTCGCGCCCCCTCGGATGGCGCAACTGTCGCTGGGCCTCCCCTCTCCATGATCAATAACCTGGCGCCCGGCGCGTGACCTCGCCTCTGTCGGACAGAGAAGGCGAGCGACCTCAGTGGAACCGAAGACGTTGCGGCGCGCGGCATTGCTCACGGCGGCGACCGCTACACCGGCCCCAAGCCCGCGATCCCGAACTCGTCGGCCGCCCCTTCCGCGCCCACCACTCCACCACAGCCGCTTGGTTGAGCGACCTCACCCTCACCCAGGACACCCCACCGGGCATCCGCGGCGCCACGGGACTCCCCTCACGGTGAGACGGCGGAACGCGGCACGGTAACCTCACGCCATGCCCGAGACACCCGTGGCGCGGTTCTATGACGAACTGGCCGACGACTACCACCTGATCTACTCGGACTGGGACGCGAGCATCCGCCGGCAGGGGCTGCTCTGGACGCCCTGATCGGCCTGGATCGCGCGGCCGTGCTCGACTGCTACTGGGCACTCGGCCGGGACCGGCTGGCCGGTCTCGCGGCCGAGGCCGGGTTCGCCGACATCGGGTGGCGGATGCCGCAGGAGACGGGCTTCTTCCAACCGCTGCTCCTGGCCCGCGTCGGGCGTGCGCGGAGGGACTTGGACGCGTCAGCGGCCGGTCGCCGCTAGGGCGGCGGCGTCCGTTTCGTAGGGTGCGAAGCCGGAGTTGTCCTTGCAGCCGAGCTCTTCGTAGGTGTTGACCCTGGTTTCCGGGTCGGTGTAGGTCAGCCGGAACTTGCAGGCGCCCTTGATGTAGCGGCCCTTGACCCCGCCGGGAAAGTCGATCTCCTTGTTCCACAGGTAGGGCGAGCTGTAGTCGTTGAGGCGGGCAGTGGCGTTGACGTCGATGCCGCCGGGCGCGTAGATCTCGTAGACCCAGCCGGTCCGACCGCTGCCGTACGTGGCGAACTTCTGGGCGACCCACTTCTCGCAACTGGTGCTGAGGTGAGCGCTGTTCTGGCCTCCGCCCTTGACGATGTACTCGGCGAGCGGCGTCACTTCCTCGCCCCGCGGGGTGAAGCCCGTCCGGAAGATCTCTTCGACCGTCTCCCGGGTGTCGCCGCGCCACAGCGTGTTGACGTCCGTGCGCCACTGCCACCGCTCCTGCGCCGCGGCGGAGGCGACGGGGCGGGCGATCGACGGGTTCGTCGTCGTACGCCACCAGTCCCAGGCGCGGTAGTCGACCGTCGGGCCGCACGGGGTGGTCAGGTCGTCCACCGCGGCGGCCGGGACCACATGGACGGCGGGGGCCGGAGCGGCGGCCGCCGAGGCCGGGACACCCGCGGCGGAGAGGAGGGAGAGGGCGGCGAGCACCCGAAGAGCAGCCTTCAGCATGGTGAGGACCCATCCGTCGATCAACGTGACGGGCCCAGTTATAGGGGTCGGCATCAGCGGTCGGCGGAGCACGATGGGCCGGGTTCACCCGTGCGGCGGGATCAGTCGTACCGGGGAAAGGATCCGCCACACCCCACCGACGACGACGCCCACGCATCGGCGTGACGCTCCCGCCCGGTGAAGCCCGTGCGGTCCATACCGATGATCGTGCGTTTCGGAGGGCGGAGCGGGCCGGCCTCACCGACCGCGAGATCGCGGCAGCGCCTGCCCTGCTCAGCCGCCTCATCGAGAGGGTGCGCGGCGAGGAAGCCGGTGGGCAGGCCGCGGACGGGTGAACCGCCCTCCAAGGCTGCTCCGCTCAGGTGTGCCCCGCGCACCCGCCCGTTGCGTGAGATCCCTGCCGGGATGCCGGGATGCCGGGATGCCGGGATGCCGGGCCTGCCGGTGGGGCCGGGGCAGAGGAGACGGTCGTCGAGGTCGGGGGCGGGGCGCCAGGTGAGGACGATGACCGCTCGGACGGCCGAGTCGGCGGCCGGGGCCGTGGGCAGGGCGGCGCGGATCGCCGGGATCGGGTCACCCGTGGACAGCCGTTCCGGAGCGTGGCGGCCGCTCGCGTAGTGGAGCGGGCCCTGGTAGCCACGACTCGGCTCGGGTGTACGGAACCGGTATCCGGGTGGGCTTCGTGAAGGGAAAGGAGAGGATTCGAGTGGTGAGGGAGAGCGATGTCGGGTACGGGGCGTGACACGTCCGGTCTGAGATGCGAGGACGCACGGCTGATCGCCCGGGACGTTCTGGAGGCGGCCGCCGCGGGGGAGCGCCTGGTGGACGACGTGTTGCTGGTGGTTTCGGAACTGGTTTCCAACGCGATCCGCCACGCCGGCGGAGTGACCGGCTTCCACGTTCAGCTTCTCGCAGGCCGTGTGGAGGTGGCGGTTTCGGACGCATCGATGTTGTTCCCCCGCACGCCGGGTACGCCGATCCACGCGCCGGGAGGGTTCGGCTGGCTCCTGGTGAACCGGATCGCCGACCGTACGGAGATCCGGAGCCACGACGAAGGCAAGACGATCATGGCGTTCTTCCCGGTCCCGGCCGCCACATGAGACCACGCGCGGTGGCCCCGGCTCTCGCGGGCGAGAGAGGCCTGCGGTACGAGCTCGGTACGAATGCCGCCGGCCCGGAGTGACGTCGGGAGGCCCGTGAGGACGGCCCGTCAGGCAGGCCTGTGCCCGACGGGCAGGCACGAATGCTCAGCTCGCACGCTGCGCATGGTCGAGGAAGCATGGAAGGCGTGCACGGCGCGCTGTCGCTGATTGTCCTCATGCGAGCGGCGACCCGGGCCGCACCCACCGCTGGTGGTGGCGCCCGGCTCGCCGGGGTACCGGTGCGGTGCTGAGGTGCGATCCAGAACTTTCCGGGGTTCGGCGCCCCGGGAACGTCGAGAACGCGCGACCGGCTCCGTCCCAGGGACATCGGCGGCCGTCATCGGCCGCACCGGGAAGAAGGAGAAGGCAGCATGGCGATTCAGCGGATGGACAACGTCGGCATCGTCGTCGAGGACCTGGACGCCGCCATCGCGTTCTTCGTGGAACTCGGTATGGAGCTGGAGGGCAGGGCGCAGGTCGAGGGCCTCGTCGCCGACCAGTGCACCGGACTCGACGGCGTCCGCTGTGACATCGCGATGGTCCGGACCCCGGACGGTCACAGCCGGCTCGAACTGGCGAGGTACCGCAGCCCCGCCGCGACCAGCACCGGGCCGCGCAACCGGCCGCACAACATCCTGGGCACCCACCGCGTCATGTTCGCCGTCGACGACATCGAGGACACCGTTGCCCGCCTCCGACCTCACGGCGCCGAACTCGTCGGCGGGATCGCCCGGTTCGAGGACAGCTACCTGCTCTGCTACGTCCGAGGCCCGGAGGGCATCATCGTCGGACTGGCCGAACAACTGGCCTGAGAGGTGCCCGGCCCGCTGTCCGGCTCAAGATCGGGAGAGCGCCTTGACGAGGTCGTCGCGGGTGGGTTCGGCCGCGGGTTCGGCCCCCTCCACGCTCCGCCCCGGCCGCCTTGGCCTCGATGAGGGTGGCGACCTTCTCCTGGAACGTGTCGTGGAACCGGCCGGGGTCCCAAACCACGCTGAGGGCGGTGTTGAGCCGCTCGGCCATCCGTAGTTCTTTGGCGAGGCCCTGACCCTGCCGGGCCCAAGGCCGGACTGGGGCTGCTGACCCAGGTGATGGCGCTGGAACCGGCCGAGCACCGGATCACCGAGCCCTACCGCAGGACACGGGACCACGGTCCGGCGGAGCGGCCGACGGGCCAGGGCGCAAGAGGAACCCTGTGGGGTCTGCGGGGGACAGCCGTAGCTCCGGGCCGGGGCGCGCCCCCTCGTCGCCGCACTCGTCGTCCGCAACCACCCGACCGGCATCACCTTCAACCGCTCCGGAGGGGACGGGATCATGGACCTTCTGGCTGCCCTCCTGCGACGACTGGATGCCGTCCTCGTCGTCCCGGGCGGGCCGACCGTGATCCAGCGGGACGAGCACCGCGAGCTTCTGCCCGCTTCCCTCAGGACCGAGTGGCCCGTCGTCGTGGCCCGTACCGGCGCGGAGATCGACCGGGCGATCCGGGCCTCCTGAACGAACGGACGCGGGCCCGCCCTTCCCGGCGCCCGGCACCGGGAGGGGCCGGTGCACCGGCGAGCGTGCCGTGGCCACCCTCAAGGGCGGGCGCCCCCGCGAGGGCGCGGCGCGGCACCCCCGGGTGACTGCTCGGAGCTCGGACTCCACCCAGGGAAGACGTTCGGACATCTTCTGGAGACTCGTGGATATTCATCGGCTCATTCGATCTCCCTAGTGTTGAGCACATCAAGCCGAGCCCGGGAACATCCCCCGGGCGACCCACCCCAGGGAGACCATCATGCGCGCCGTCATCCAGAAGTCCTTCGGAGGCCCCGAGGTCCTGGAGGTCATCGAGACCGACCGTCCCACCCCTCTCGGCGGAGAAGTCCTGATCCGCGTCCACGCCAGTTCCGTGAACCCGGTGGACGTGGTCGTCAGGTCCGGCGCCTACCCGCTGCTCGGTGAGCCGCCGTTCGGCGTCGGCTGGGACATCTCGGGCGTCGTCGAGGAGGCCGGCCCCGGTGCCCGGTTCAAGCCGGGCGACGAGGTCTTCGGCATGCCGTTCTTCCCGCGCGCCGCCACCGGTTACGCCGAATACGTCGCCGCCCCCTCGCGCCAGGTCGCCCGCAAGCCCGCCGCCCTCGACCACGTGCACGCCGCAGCGATCCCCCTCGCCGCGCTCACCGCCTGGCAGGGCCTGGTGGACGCGGCCGGACTCCAGGAAGGACAGCGGGTGCTGATCCACCGCGCGGCCGGCGGCGTCGGGCACTTCGCCGTCCAGATCGCCAAGGCCCGCGGAGCCCACGTCATCGCCATGGCGAGCGCCCCCAGGCACGAGTTCCTGCGTGACCTGGGCGCCGACGAGCTCATCGACTACCGCACCACCGACTTCACGCAGGAGGTCAAGGACGTCGACGTCGTCTTCGACTCGTCCTCCGAAGGCCCTCGGTCCCTGGCCGTTCTGCGTCCCGGCGGCACGCTCGTCAGCATCATGGAGCACTGGAACCAGGAGCTCGCGGCCCAGGTGACGGCCGCGGGCCGTCACTTCGCCGGCATCTCCGTCGAACCCGACTACGCGTCGCTGGAGGCGATAGCCGCGCTCGTGGACTCCGGACACATCCGGCCCCACATCGCGCGGACCTTCCCCCTGGCCGAAGCCGCCCAGGCCCACGAACTGGTCGGTTCCGGCCGCGTCCAGGGCAAGGTGGTCCTCACTGTCGCCTGACACCGCAGGGTTTGACGGAGCGTAGGCTGAAGCGCACGACGCGCACGATGTGCACGACGCGGAAATCCGGGGAGCCGGGGGGCCGGGGGAACACGGAAGACCGGGGCACCGGGGAAGGCGGGGACGGCGTTGGACATCCTGACCGAGGCACTGGGCTCGATGCGGACGGGGCAGCCCCGATCCGTACGAACCAACGGCCGCGCGCCCTGGGGCCTGCGCCTACCCCCGGTCGCCGGCGCCGGCTTCCACGTGGTGCTCTACGGCACCTGCTGGCTCATACCGCTCGACGACGCACCCCACCTCGAACCGATCGCCCTCGCTCCGGGTGACGTCGTCTTCCTGCGCGACGGCCGCGGGCACATTCTCGCCGATCACCCCTCCACACCGGCCGAAGTGGAAAGGCCGGAACAGTTCAGCCCGGGCTCACCGCTCGGCACGGTCACGATCGGCGGCGACGGCCCCGGCACCAGCCTCCTCTGCGGCAACTACCACCTGGACCAGGGCCGCCCCCACCCCCTGGTGCACCAGCTCCCGGAGATCGTCCACCTGGCCACCCGGCACGGCCGGCACCCCGAGCTGAGCGCAGCCGTCCAACTCCTCGGCACGGAGCTGGAGAACCCCCGGATCGGATCGGCGGGCATCGTCCCCGCGCTCATCGACTCGCTGCTCCTCTACATCCTTCGAGCCTGGATCGAGGACCAGGCCCCGACGGCCACCAAGGGCTGGGCCGCCGCCCTCGGCGACTCCGCGATCGCCTCCGCCCTGACGGCCGTCCATGAGACCCCGGCCGCTCCGTGGACCGTCGAGTCGCTCGCCAACCGGGTGGGTCTGTCCCGAGCGGCCTTCGCCCGCCGGTTCACGGCCTTCGTCGGCGAACCGCCCATGGCCTATCTGACCCGCTGGCGCATGACGACCGCCGCCAAACTGCTGCGCGAGTCCGAGGCCCCGCTCCTGACCGTCGCGGCCCGCACCGGCTACGGCTCCGAGTACGCCTTCGCCAAGGCGTTCAAGCGCGAGTACGGGCAGGCTCCCGGCGGTTACCGCCGTACGTCGCGCGCTGCCTGACGACAGGACGGCGTACGGCCCGGGCGACCTCGGGCGTTCGGGCCGCGACGGTGCCATGCCGCACCTCGGGGGAGGAGGCGCAGGTCGGGGACCCGGGGCAGGGGAAACGGAACGAGTCGCACGCGGCCCGGATCCCGGATCCCGGATCCCGGATCCCGGATCCCGGATCCCGGATCCCGGATCCCGGATCCCGGATCCCGGGTCTCAACGTCGGACTGTGGATCCCCGGCAGCGGCACGCGCGAGAGGTCGCTCGGCGTCGGGGACACGGCGATCGACTCACCGACCGATGAAGAGCGACCTGTCCACGCGGATCGGTATCGCCACCGAGCCACTCACCATCACCGGAGTCCTCCAACCGGTCGACCGGGGCGAGGCCGGACTCGACGACCCCGTCTCGAAGCACGTCACCTGCACCCGTCGGGGACGCGATCACCGTCCGCTTGCTTGCCGAGATGCGCAGCGGCCTCTTCAACTGCACCGCGGGACACCATCCTTCTCGGCCGCCCGTTGGTGGAGAAGGCGAGCGGACAGCGACGCGCGAACTACCTCAAGGACCACGTCCCACCCCCTGGACCTCGAAGACACGTCCCTGCCCGGCGACGGCGCCATGCCCGACCCGCATGCCGTCGGCCACACCGTTTTCCCCCAGCGGCACCGTCACCTCCCTCGTGACCCCGGGCCATCTCCGCCCCGCCCCGGTGCCCACCGAGCCGGAGTAGGCCGACCGACTCCTCCGGGGCGGGGATCTATTCCGGGGGGAGGTCGGACGCGAGGGCGGGCTGTGGAGCGCCGATGCCCTGGACCAGCTCCACGCTGCTGAACAGCAGGTGGCTGGTGGAGAAAGAGACCGTGATGCGGACGTAGTGGGAAACGCCATCGGAATGTCGGTAGATCCGCCGTCCCTTCTCCCGCAGCATCGAGCACGAGGATCCTGCAGCACACGATCCGCCAGGACAACGGCTCCACCTGCGGCTCGGCGCTCCCGGCCTCGTGGACGCCGGCGGCACGGGCGACTCCTCCGGCGACGCCGGTGCTCGTCGAGGTTCGACATGGTCGGCGCGAACTCGGCCGTCGGCACGCCCCGTTGCGATCCGTTAGGTCCGCACACCCTTGGATGAGGACGTCCAGCCCTGGCGGCGGAGGTTTTCGAAGCCGTCCAGGAGGAGGTCCAGGGCGAATTCGAACTCGAACTGGTCGTCGCAGCCACCGCCGACCGTGGAGTCCCCGTCGTGTGCGGCCGTCGCGGCCAGCTCCGCGATGTGCGGGTAGCGCGCCGCCAGGCCGGGGTCCGGGGGGCCGGAGGAGCCCGCGGTGTCGAACAGTTCCTGACTGAAGCCGAGCAGGCGGCTGCCCATGGCGTGCATGACGTGGTGCGTGAGGTCGGCGGAGAGCCCGCCGCCCCGGAAGGTCCCGGCCATCGAGTCCAGGTACGCCAGTACGGCCGGGGTGGGGCCGGTCCGTGACTCGATGACCCGGGCCGCCCACGGGTGACGCAACAGGACCCGCCGCGCGGAGAGGATCCGCCCGCGGACCACGTGTTGCCAGTCGGGACCCACCGCCGGCGGGTCGATCTCGCCGACGACGGCGTCGGCCATGCCGTCGAGCAGCTCCTCCTTGTTGGCCACGTGCTTGTAGAGGGCCATGGGGACGACGCCCAGCTCCTGCGCGAGCCTGCGCATGCTGAGCGCGTCGATGCCGGTGGCGTCGGCGAGCGCGATGGCGGCGCGCAGGACCCGGTCCCTGTTCAGGGGGATCCGTTGCGCGTGCGTGGTTTCCTGCCGGGTCATTCCGGTCCAGCCCCTCTTCTCGACAGCCCTCTCCTTGACGAGTGTACGCAGTACACCTAGGATCGCCGCCAGGTGTACGACGTACACCACGATCGAGCGAGAGGTGCCGAAGATGAGTCCGGACCGAAGAACCGCAGTGGCCACCGGGGCACTGTTCCTGCTCACCGAGGTCGCCGCGATAGCCGGTGCGGTCCTGTACCGCCCCCTGCTCGGTGGGCCGGTCGGCCGCCTCGCCCAGGGCGCGGACACGCGGGCGCTGCTCGGAGTGCTCTGCGAGGTGGTGCTGGTGGTGGCCGTGGCCGGCACCGGGGCGGCGCTGTTCCCCGTCCTGCGCCGCCACGGCGAGGGGCTCGCGCTCGGGTACGCCTTCGGGCGGCTGCTGGAAGCGGCCGTCATCACCCTCGGAACAGTCGCCGTCCTGGCGCTCGTCACCCTGCGGCGGGATCCGGGAACGGCGGACGGCGCCGATGTCGCGCTGGCGGCCGTGCACGACTGGACGTTCCTGCTCGGGCCCAACATCGCCCTCGGCCTGAACACCGTCCTGCTTGCGTACATGGCGTACCGCGCACGGCTCGTCCCCCGCCCCATCGCCGTGCTCGGGCTGATCGGCGGGCCGCTGATCTGCGCTTCGGCCGTCGCCGTGATGTTCGGGGCCTACACGCAGCTCTCCGTGGCGGGGGCGGTCGCCGCGCTCCCGGTGTTCGCCTGGGAGCTCGGGCTGGCCGGGTGGCTGATCGTCAGGGGGTTCGGCCCCGGCGCAGGCGCTGAGTCCCGAGCGGCCGAGGAAGTGGCTGATCCGGTCGGTACCCCCGGACCGTAACCGCCCGCCTCCCGCCCGCCCCCCGGACCACCGGAAACGACCACCACGACGACGGCGACGGCGGGCGGCCGGCACCGCCACGGTGATCGGGGAAGCCTCCGCCCATGGAGTGCCCGTCCGAGAAACCGCTTGGCCGCCCACCGCGCCCCCTGCTACGTTCGCGGAGGCCGTGCGAAGAACCAGGAGGTGGTACCCGTGAACGCAGAATCGACATGGGTGCTCTCCTCCGGGGTCACGGTCGGACGATAGGCAGGTCGTCCGGGAGCGCCGTTCCATGAGCACTCCCGAAAGGCACGACCAATGCACTTCACCTCTGAACAGCGTCTCGACGACGCCGTCCTCGAACGCGAGTTCACCCTCGGCGAGATCCCCGGCATCCTGTGGACACCCGTACCCGCGACCGCACCGGTGCCGCTGATCCTGATCGGCCACCCGCCGCTCGGACTGGGCAGGATGTACCCCCGGCTGGCGGGTCGGGCCCGGCACTACGCGTCGGAGTACGGCTTCGCCGCAGCCACCATCGAGCTCCCCGGCAGCGGGGAACGGCCCCGTTGGGCCGCCGCCGAGCAGGCCCGCGCCGACCTGCGCCGGGTGATGGAGGCCGGCGATCCGGTCGGCGACGAGATCGTGGACGCCCTCATCCTCCCGCTGGTCGAAAGGGCGGTCCCGGAATGGCGGTCCGCCCTGGACTCCCTCCTGTCGCTGCCCGAGATCGACGGCCCGGTCGGGTACGAGGGAGGAGTGATCTCCATCGGCGTCCGCCTCGCGGCGGTCGAACCCCGCATCGTGGCCGCGGGATTCTTCGCCGGGAGCCTCGTACCGGCCGCCATGTTCGAGGAGGCCCGCCAGGTCACCATCCCGCTGCACGTCCTGCTGCAGTGGGACGACGAGGGGAACGACCGGCAGGCGGCCCTGAACCTGTTCGACGCCTTCGGCTCCAAGGAGAAGACCCTGCACGCCAATCTCGGCGGGCACACCGGCGTCCCGCAATTCGAACTCGACACCGGAGCCCGGTTCTTCGCCCGGCATCTGAAGTGAGACGGCCCCTGAGCGGCAGGCGCCCCGACCTCGGCTGACCCGGCGGCCGGGCCCCGAGCCCAACCGTCCTGCGGCCCCGGATCCGGTCATCGGGTTCGGGGCCGCGGTCGCCCGGCGGCCGATCACCACGACGAGTCGGGTGTCGGCGTAGATGACGACCTGTTGGTCGGTGAGCCCCGATGGTTCTTCGACTGCTCGGCAAAGGTGTGGCCGCGGGTGGGCACCAGGGTCACGTCGACGTCGAGGATGAGCCGGGAGCGCGAGCTGCGGAAACGGCTTTGCACCCCGTTTGATCGGCGTGGATGCTGACTGACCGGAGGTACTGAAGATGATCGATGTTGTGCTGAAGCTGTCAGTCCGTGATTTGGCGCACGCGGACCTGGCGTCATGCGGGTGGGCAGGGT
Organism: Streptomyces sp. Isolate_45; assembly: GCF_024721315.2. Classification (GTDB taxonomy): domain Bacteria; phylum Actinomycetota; class Actinomycetes; order Streptomycetales; family Streptomycetaceae; genus Streptomyces. The sequence goes on along the minus strand of NZ_JANFAK020000023.1, from coordinate 45,532 downwards.
CCGACCACCACTTGGCCGGTGTCGCCAAGCAGTTGGAACGCGCCCGGACCGGTGAGGTCGACTACCTGGCGGTCTGCTCTGCGACGGGCATCCCGGTGGCGAAGGGCGGCGTCGACTACCAGGTCAATGAGGGCGTCGGCACTTTGTGGCAGCTGGCGGTCCACCCCGCATTGCAGTCGTGCGGGATCGGCACGTTCCTCGTCGAAGCCGCAGAACTGCGGATCAGGAGCCGCGGTCTGCGGCAGGCCGAGCTGGCTGTGGAGGAAGGCAACCCCCGAGCGCATGCGCTATACGAACGACTGGGCTATGTCGCGTACGACCGCCGGCCGGACTCGTGGGACGAACAAGCGCCTGATGGATCGGTGCGCCGCTACGAAACGATGTGCGTGTTGATGCGGAAGGAACTCTCGTAGGCTCGGTCACGGGCGCCGCACTCCAAGTTCGTCAGCCATGGCGGAGGCTTCTTCCTCGGATCCGGCCAGAAGCTTCCGGTCGCGGAGCGGCTCAATCGCATCCGGCTCGCCCTGCGCATGCGTGACGCGGCACGCGCGTACTACGTCGCCCCCTTCTGGACCGTGTAGGAGCATCTGCCCGGCGACGAGAGCGTCCGGGGCGACCCGCGGGCCACCAGGTGGCGTATCCCGGTGCTGCCCGAACGGTCGTGGGATAGCCCGCCGTTGAAGTCCGAAGAGCCATCGGAGCAGGTCAGGTCGTACTTTCGCTCCCAGAAGTACTGGACCATGCCGATCCCGGGGTCTGGGGTCTGGGGTCGGCATGGAGTACGGCGGCGCCCGCCTCCGTCTTCCGGGGGCGGGCGCCGGGTCGTGAGCGGGGGCGGGCCGGGGAGGAATCCGGTTGCCTCTCTCACGGGTTTTGTGGGGCGCGAAGGCTGTGAAGGCTTCGGCCGGTGTCTCCCGTGTGTCAGGCGTTGACGCAGGTGTTGCCGAAGGACGGGTTGAGCAGGGCGATGACGTTGACGGTGTTGCCGCAGGCGTTGACCGGGATGTGGACCGGGACCTGGATGACGTTGCCGGAGGCGACGCCGGGGGAGCCGATGGCTGCGCCCTGGGCGCCGGCGTCGGCGGATGCGAGTCCGGCGCCGCCCATGACGACGGTGGCCGCGGTGGCGGCGATGGCGAAGCTCTTCTTCACTGCGGACATGGTGCGCTCCTCGAACTACGGTGGGGGTGGGTTCTACCTGGGGGTTGAACGGCGGGCCGCTGCCCCCGGGCGCAGACGCACGCCTCGGGCGGGGGCATTGCCGTGTCCTGTGCAACGCCCACTCGGCCCCCGGGGACACGGCCGTTCCCTCCGGCGGAGGAGTCGGAACGTCCGAGCACCGCGATCCGGTCGGCGAGTTGTCCCTGGAGGGGCAGGGCCGTCCGCGTCCGTCAGCGTGAGGGCCGCCGCCGACGCCGGGCGCGCCGACAGCCGGGCCGGTGACGCCGTGCGCCGCCCGGAACGGCTCTGTCGTCAGTCGGATCAGGCCCGTCGGAAGCGGTGGCTGAGCTCTTCGGCCACCGCTTCCGGCACGGCATCCGAGTACTGGCTGATCACGCCGCCGGTGCGGACGAAGGTGAACGTCCGTCCGGGCTCCTGAAGCGGACCCGGTCCGAGCGGGATCGGGGCTCCCCCAGCGTCCGCGGCCGCCGCATCGAGTTGTCGGTAGCTGAACGTGTCGTCCCCCACCCGGTACGGTGACCGCGCCGGCTTCAGGCCGTGGCGCGTGTAGAGGTCCGCGTACCAGGCGTTGTAGTGCGCACAGTCCCCGATCGCCGCCCGGATTCCGCTCATCACCCGCACCGCGTCGTCCTCCGCGAAGCTGTAGACCTTGACCACCTGATCGTGACCACTGTGCCCCCGAGGGGCCAGCACCACACGGGCCGAGGCCGCCGGAGGGTGGTTCTTCGAAGTGATGGCCGCCGATACCTTGCCGCAGGGGCGGTCATCCGACGGGTGGTTGGTGAACTCCTTTTCCACGGAGGCCACTTGGTATCCGGCGACGTCCTGTTTCCGCGGCAACGCCTCTTTCAGCTCGGCCATGCTCAACCCCGCCGCCGAGCCGGGGAGCGGAATTCCGAGCACGAGGCCGCCGCTGACGGAAACGGCCACGACGGACAGCGCGAAGAACCGCGTACGACGGCGCACGTCGTTTCCCTCCTTCAGGGCGAAGCGTGATGTTTCACCGGTCCACTGGTACCTGGTCCGCGGGCCCCCACGCCTCACGAGCGCGGGCGAACCGCCTCGTCCCGGGCTCCGGGGCTCGGCCGGTGCGGCGGAACGGTGCGGTCCTCGAACCGGTCCACTCGCTACGAGTACGCGACGGTCTCCGCGTCCGCGATCCGGGTTCGCGTCCGGGTTCGCGTCCGGGTTCCGTCCACCGTCAACGGCTGACGGTAGCCGTCCCGCAACAGGTCGCTCCGCGCGGGGCCCTCCCTCGGGGCGCCGCCCCCGTCAGGAGCGACCGTTGAAGTGTCCTTCCAGGGCCGGCGCCGTCGTCGCGATGACGACGGCCCCCTCGCGAAGGTCATCGGACAGATGTGCCCGATCGCCCTCCTCGCGGATGATCACCGGTCGGTCCGTCGAAAGTACGCTCGCCCCGAGACGTTCGACCAGTTCGGCCAGGACGTCGAAGAACCGGCCGGGTGGAAAGCGGCTGACCGCGACGCAGACGTCGTTCACGTCCACCTCGACCTCGTAGCCGTCAGCGGTCCGGATCGGTGCGCCGCCCCTCGGGTTCTCGTCGGCGGTGCCGACGTGCGGCCCCAGGACCTCCCGTACGACATCCATGTCGAGGGGCTCCGGCCGACCGTTGCGGTAGCGGAGCACGAACAGCATGCGACTCATTGTCGGATCCTCACCGGCCTTCTCGGGACGATCCGGCGCCCGGCGTTCTTCCGAACCCGATCCGGATGGCTCCCGAGGGCGCCGGAGGAGAAGAATACGAGGACGGCTACCGGCTTGGACGGCCAGGGACCCACTCGGTGCCGCCGGCTCGGTGGGGCCGGTGGTGCATCTCGCTGCGCCCTTGATCGATGAGCCTTCGTCCCGCCGTGCGAAGTCCGGGGTCCATCAGCGCCTTGCCGTCGGCCTCCTGTTTCATGCCGCGAAGCACTTTGACTCCGCTGCGGATCTTGCCCATGAGGTCCTCCTTCGGAACGGATGCGGGGCGCCGGCCCCAGGGTGTGTACACAGTGTGATATTGGAACTACTTTCGGTGAATGGGACCGGTGAGGGGCACTTAAGTCGCGCGAGGGCGGACCGTCCCCGCCCACCTCATTCGCGGTAGGTGACCGACGTACAGGCGTTATTACCGTCACATACTCGGCAAAACGTACATTGGGCAAACGATGTGCCCGGCGGCGGTTCCGCTCGACCCGGTCCCGGATCGGGCGTGCCGGCACCGGGTTTCCTGGGTAGGTCGAGTGATGGGCGTGGCGGGGCGTCGGGCCGGGTCCGGCCGCCGCCCGGACGATCATGGAGCCGTGTGGACCCCGTTCGGGGTCCCGACCAGAATCGTAGGAGCGAACGGATGCCGAACGAGCGAGCCGGGCAGTTGGCGAGGGCGGAGGACCTCATCGACGTGTCCCGCCTGGTGACCGCGTACTACGCCCTGCACCCCGACACCGCCGATCCAGCCCAGCGGGTCGGTTTCGGAACGTCGGGCCACCGGGGCTCGTCCCTCGACACGGCCTTCAACGAGGACCACATCGCCGCTACGAGCCAGGCCATCTGCGAATACCGGGCTCACCACGGCGTGGACGGACCGCTGTTCCTCGGCGCCGATACGCACGCGCTGTCCGAACCCGCGAGGGTCACCGCCATCGAGGTCCTCGCCGCCAACGGCGTGAACGTCGTCATCGACGCCGACGACCACTACACCCCCACCCCCGCCGTGTCCCACGCCATCCTGACCCACAATCGCGGCCGTACCGACGGCCTGGCCGACGGAGTGGTCGTCACGCCCTCCCACAACCCGCCCGGCGACGGCGGGTTCAAGTACAACCCGCCCCACGGCGGACCCGCCGGGTCCGAGGCGACCGGCTGGATCCAGGAGCGGGCCAACGAGATCATCACCGGTGGTTCGAAGGAGGTACGGAGGATTCCGTACGCCCGGGCGCTCGCGGCCGCCACCACCGGTAGGTACGACTTCCTCGGCGCCTACGTCCGCGACCTCCCTTCCGTGCTCGACCTCGACGCCGTCCGTGCCGCGGGCGTGCGCATCGGCGCCGACCCGCTGGGTGGGGCCTCCGTGGCCTACTGGGGGCGTATCGCCGAGGAACACGGCCTGGACCTGACCGTCGTCAACCCGGAGACCGACCCCACCTGGCGGTTCATGACGCTGGACTGGGACGGGAAGATCCGGATGGACTGCTCGTCCCCGTACGCGATGGCCTCGCTGATCGAGGGAAGGGACCGCTTCGACATCACGACCGGCAACGACGCGGACGCCGACCGGCACGGCATCGTCACGCCGGACGGCGGCCTGATGAACCCCAACCACTACCTCGCCACCGCGATCGACTACCTGTACCGCCACCGCGAGGGCTGGCCGCGGGCCGCGGGCATCGGGAAGACGCTCGTGTCCTCGGGGATGATCGACCGGGTGGCCGCCGACCTCGGCCGCCCACTGGTCGAAGTACCCGTCGGCTTCAAGTGGTTCGTGGACGGTTTGGCCGACGGTGGCCTCGGCTTCGGCGGCGAGGAGTCCGCCGGCGCGTCCTTCCTGCGTCGCGACGGCTCGGTGTGGACGACCGACAAGGACGGCATCCTCCTCGCCCTGCTCGCCTCGGAGATCCTGGCGGTGACGGAACAGAGCCCCTCCGAGCGGTACGCCGCGCTGACCACCAGGTTCGGCGAACCCGCGTACGCCCGCATCGACGCACCGGCCACGCGGGACGAGAAGGCCGTGCTCGGCCGGCTTTCCCCGGACCAGGTCACCGCGGACACGCTCGCCGGCGACCCGGTCACCGGAGTACTGACGAGCGCCCCCGGCAACGGCGCGGCCTTCGGCGGGATCAAGGTGAGTACCGACCACGCCTGGTTCGCGGCCCGTCCCTCGGGCACCGAGGACGTGTACAAGATCTACGCCGAATCGTTCCGCGGACCCGAGCACCTCGCAGAGGTCCAGGAGGCGGCACGGTCCGTGGTTTCGGCGGCGCTGTCCGCCTGACCCGGCGGTGGCCGCCACGGCGGCCGGGGCAATGCCCCGGCCGTACGGTGGGGCGTGAAGCCGGCGCTTCGTAGCCGGCCGCGGGCGACGTGCCCGGCCCGGCGGTGGGCTGCGTGAGCTCCGGATTTCTGGGGAGGCGCGGGAGGAAGCCACTATCCCCGACGCCCCGGCCACCCCGGGGTGTGCGACGAGAGGAATCGCTCATGAGCGAAACCGGAGCTCGCGGCGACGACGTCTACCAGCCCCAGCCCGAGGACGAGCGCTCCGAAGGCCAGCCGGACATGGATGACAGCGTGGGGGAACTCGGCACCGACGCCCTTCTCGACCAGGGGTACTCGCCACCGGAGCGCCCTTACGCCAGCGAGCGCAACCCCACCACGGGCGAGGAACAGCGTCTCGGAGAGAGCCTGGACGACCGCCTCGCCCGCGAAGTCCCCGACCAGCAGCCCGAGCCGGGGGACGGTGTGGGCGACCTGCCGGGTGGGGAGGGAGAGCCGATCGACCCCGAGGTGGGAGATGCGCGCGCCGGTCGTCTGGCGCCGGCCACCGAATCCCCCCGCGAGAACAACGTGCTCGCCCACGACGTCGGCGTGGACGCCGGTGCCGCCTCGGCGGAGGAAGCCGCCGTCCATGTGATCGAGGACCTGGAGGAAGAGCAGCCGTAGACCTGAGCTGCGGCTACGGTCCGCTGTGGCGGGGGAGAGCGGTCGCTCCCCCAGTGGGCTCTGCGTGCCGGGTGGGGAGGCGACCGCGCGCGCATGCCGGTGCGGGCCCGGTGGACGAGGTCCGCGGCGGTCGGCGTGGCGAGGGCCGCGGGTGACTCCGCCGGAAGGCGTTCGGCGACTGCCGGAGACTCCTTCTCACCCAACGGGCGGGCGGGCAGATCGGTCTCGGTGAGCAGCGCTACCGGGCCGGCCCGCGGATGGGCTGCGCCCGCCTCTCCGACGGTGAACGACGAACATCGGCGTCGTCGCGGTGTACCGGCCTGCCCTGGGTCCCGGGCGGGTGACGAGGTGGAACGCTTCAACCTGTCGGCCGTGCCGGGGTCGCCTTGCCTCGCCTCGCACCGCACCGCCAGATCGCCTCGCAGAAGCCGTGGTCTGCGCATCGGGCACGCGTACCTCGTCGCCCAGGCCGCCACCGTCCTCACCCGGACGGGCCGCACCGTCGAGGCGCACCGACTGGCCGGCTCACCCGCGGCCGCCCTCGACGACCTGCTGGAATGCGGTCGTCGACAGAGCGAACGGCAAGTCATCGGCCCGATCGTCACCACCCCCTGGCGGTCGGCTACCGCCTGTTGCCGGCTGCTGCTCGGCCGTCCCGCTCGACGCCGAGGAACTGGAGGCCGCTCGCCGCTGGCGCGCGCCCCGCTGCGTCTGCCGGCCGCTGCGCGCCCTCGGCACCGCCACGGGGGTCAGGTCGGCCTGATGGCCGCCGAACATTCCCCCGAACAGTCCGTCGACCTCCTGAACGCCGTCGACCCCACCCCCGAACTCGTTTCCGCACACCTCACTCACGGCGGCATGCTCATCGGGGCGAGCCGCCACGACGCAGCCCGACAGACCCTGCGGGAAGCGGCCCGGCACGCTGAGCGGATCGGCGCCATCCGCTTGCGTGGCGTCATCGCCGCTGACTGCCTGCCGGTGAGCGCGAACCCGAAGTCCCATGTCCACGCCCGCCGGATCTCGGAGGTACCCCCGGCGGCCGCCGGGGAGCGCGGCTTCGAACAGTTCGCGCCGGTTTCTTCGGATTCCCCGTCAGATGCTGCCGACGACCTGGGCAAGGTGTCACGGCAGGTCATGAAGTACGCAAAGCGCAACGCATCGCCCGCTGACCCGCAGCAACGCATGGCGCATACACCGACCCTGGCCGAATGTGCCCCTGGCCCATGCGGGATGGAGGCGGAAGCATCCACGGTGTTGGTACAACGTCCACGAGACGGGAGTGACCCATGTTTGCTCGTACGTCACGTATTGCTGTCGCGGCAGCCGCCACCGTCCTGGCCCTGGGTACGGGCGCCGCCACCGCGAGCGCCGCACCCGCCCCGAGGAACTGCGTGCTCAACGTCGATTCAGGCAGCATGCGGTGCTACGACACGTTCCAGGATGCCGTCACCGCCTCCACCAACGGACGGATCACCGACGCGCCGCTGTCGGCGAAGCACATCGACCAGAAGCTGGTCGACCGTCTCAAGGGCTCCTCGGGCACCGCAGGTGCCCAGGCCGTGCAGCTCGGTGTCGTCTACACGGACTCGAACTACCGCGGCTCCGCCCTGGTCTTAACCGGCGGCAGCGCCTGCGGGAGCGGCAACGGCCGGGACGGACAGATCGACCTCGAAGGCACCTGGAACAACTCGGTCAGTTCGCTGACCACGCTGTCCTGCTGGCTGGAGTTGTGGGATGCGCCCAACGCCTCCGGCGTCCACCAGGAATACCAGCAGTCCACCTCGTACGTCGGAGACGCGATGAACGACCGGGCGAGCTCGATCGCCCTGCTGTAGCGGATCCGGCACGCAGCGGCGCCCCGCCCCCCGCGCATCGCGGAGGCGGGGCGCCCCTGCGTGAATGCTGCCTGGAGGACACGGACACCACCCGCCTGCGCCCGCGTTCTCGCGGTCGCGCCGCCCGAACACACGATCAGCCGCGACAGCGCCGGAGCGAACCGCGTGCGAACCCCGCAGGTCGGGACACTGAGCAGGACGCTTCCCGGCCGGTCGCGGAAACAGCGATGAGTTTCGACGGTCCGGCAGGTCTCACCATCGTTGTCGACACCACAGGAGGAGCACGTGCCCCAGCTTCTGAGAGTCCAGAACTTCAACGTCTCAAGTGACGGGATCGGTGCCGGTGAGGACCAGACCCTTGAGAGGCCGTTCGGTCATGTCGATCCCGGGAGGCTGTTCGCCTGGGCCGGCGCCACCGCGAGCTGGCCCATGCGCACCGAGCCCGGAGGGAGCCGGGGCATCGACGATTACCTCACGCGGGACTACGCCCACAACATCGGCGCCGAGATCATGGGCCGCAACAAGTTCGGGCCCCAGCGCGGGCCCTGGCGCAACCACGAATGGCAGGGGTGGTGGGGTGATGAACCTCCGTTCCACACCCCGGTGTTCGTCCTGACCCACCACGAGCGTCCTTCGCTCACACTCTCCGACACCACGTTCCACTTCGTCGACGGTGACCCTGCCACGGTTCTCCAGCAGGCCCGGGAGGCCGCGCAGGGCAAGGACGTCCGACTCGGTGGCGGGGCCACGACCATCCGGGAGTTCCTCGACGCAGACCTGGTCGACACCATGCACGTGGCGGTCTCACCGGTGAGGCTCGGGTCCGGAGTACGCCTCTGGGCCTCCCCCGATGAGCTGCTCGACCGCTTCCACCTGGAGGTCGTTCCCAGCCCGAGCGGGGTGACGCACCACCTGTTCTGGCGAAAATGAATGGTCTCCAGGCTGCCCCGCCGACGGTTTTCGCCTGCCGGCGCCGGCTCTTGAACGGGCCGGCCCGTCCTGCCGCGTGCGGCCGGCCGACCATGGCCGCAATGCCTCGACCGGCCCGTTCCGGGTGAACTCCTCAGGTCCGGCGATGGTCCGCCGGACCGCTTCGCGTCCTACGACGGTGTGGACAACGGAGCCGAGCGGAGTTCGCCGGTGCTGCGCCGCGTCCGTACCGCCGGGGGGTTTTCGGCACACTTGCCCACGGCGATCATGGAAACGATCGCCCAGCCCGGATTCGGGTCGAGCTCTTCGGTGAGCGCCGCGAGGTCGAAGGCACGGAACTGGTGGGACGACAGTCCCATCGCCTGGGCCTGGATGGTCAGGTGGGCCACGGCCTGACCGAGGTCGTAGTCGGCGAACTCGGAGTAGAGGGTTCCCGAGTCGTCGAAATACCGGCGGGTGAACGTGACGATGAGCAGACTCGCGTCCATGGCCCAGCGGGCCGAGCCGGCCGCAAGCCGAGGCACCACGCGGGCGTACTCCGGCTCGCCGGGCCTGGCCGGTAGAAACCCCCATGGCTGGGAGTTCCCGGCGGAGGGCGCCCACCTGGCCGCTTCGAGCAGCAGGTCGAGGGCACGGTCGTCGACTTTGACCGACGGGTCGAACGCGTACGGGCTGAAGCGGCCGGTCAGGAGCGGGTGGACCCCATCGGGCCGCATGAGATCTTCGGTCATATGGGCTGACAACAGCGCGCCGAGCGGGTTCATTTCCGGTCGGTGGCCGGTGCTCGGCATCCCGATACGTGCTGGTGCCCCTCCGGACGATGCCCATGGTTTCCTGGCCTTGCCGTCGGCCGGGTCGGCCGACCATGGCGAAGGACGCCACCCAGTCGCGGCTGCGGTGGTCCGCCTCGTCACTCAGGACCGCCGGACAGGCAGAATGGGCGGATGATCGTTGATCTTCCTGTGGGCCTGACGGCTCGACACCCTGCGGCTGACGACCATCCTCGCGTGCTCGCGGTACTGGACGACTGGTGGGGTGGCCTCAAGGGCGGGGCGGGTGCGGTGGAACGCGCCTTGCTGCTGCCCCGGTTGTACTTCCAGCACTTCACCACCACCAGTTTCCTCATCGAACGCGCTGACGCGGAGGTCGCCGCCTTCCTCGTCGGTTTCCTGTCGCAGACGGAGCCCGACACCGCTTACGTGCATTTCGTCGGTGTCGACCCCGCCTTGCACGGCAAGGGTGTCGGACGCGCCCTCTACAGCGCCTTCTTCGCGCTCGCCCGGTCGCACGGACGCCGTTACGTACACTGCATCACCAGCGTGGAGAACAAAGCGTCGCAGGCCTTCCACACTCGGCTCGGATTCACGGCGTCGGGAGCGAAGCCGGACTACGACGGCCCCGGACTCGACCGAGTGGCGTTCACCATCGACCTCTCCCGGGACCCGGAGACCGCCGACCAACCGTGACCCGAAAGCCCCGGGGTTCGTCGCTGCCAGGCTGCGCGACGTCCGCTCGCCGCCCGCCGCTGTGGTGCCGGCCGGTCTGCGGGTCCTCAAGCCCCGGCGGCGCCGGCCTCGGGGCGGGGGAGTGCGTTGCGGAGACGGATGCCGCCGAAGGTCAGGGTGCTGGTGGTCACGGCGTCCCAGAAGTCCCACAGGTTGTCCAGGACGCGGAGTTGGATGCCGGCGTCCTGGTGCAGTCGCAGGAGGCTGCCCACGGGCTCGGCCGGGCCCAGAGGCTCGACGGGGCCCTTGGACACGTGGGCGAAAGGTACGGGATCGCCGATCGGGCGGAAGGACGCGGCGGGGAGCCGGTAGGCGAAGAGCTCCACACCCAGGAACCGTTCCACCCAGCCGTACTCGATCGCGTGGACCCGCGAGCCGCCGCCGGGGCCGATGATGCGCTCCCTGTCGCCCTCGGCCGTCGCGGGCCCGGTCCAGGCCATGGCGCGGGGGCATTGGCGGGGAAACCAGTAGTCGGGAGCCTGTACGCCATCGACGGCCCATACGACAGCCTCCGGGTGGCGGGTGGTGGCGGCGACGTGAGGGAGGAACCGGCTGATCGTCGGGTCTTCTGAGAAGTGCAGCACTTCCCCGGGCCGTGGACGCATGGACCGGTTCTACCAGAGCTTCCCCGCGCTCCCAATACCGCGCGCCCGGCACCGACTGCCCAGGCCGAGGCCGGTGTGCGTCTCGGCCGGCGCCGCACGGGCTTCGCCGGTTGCCGACACGTTGCCGCCGGGACGGATCTCCACGTCGGCGTGCGCGGCGTCCCCCAGAACGCGGGGCACAGTGTCCCGCGCCGTCTGTTCGGTGATCCGCTACGGGACGGTCAGAACGACCGTACGGCCGTCCGGGTCGGTCAGGATGTGCCGCCCGGCCACCCGGGTCAGGGAACCACGCCCCGCGGTCAGCCCGAGATGCAAGTACCCGGTCTCCGGCCGACGCGTGGCGGGGTACAACTCGATGACGCTCCCGTCGGCGAGGACCGCGGCGTAATGGTCCGGCCCGTCGCCGTGCCGCTCCGGTACGAATTCCAGACCGAGGCCGGCATAGAAATCCCGGCACGCCTCCAGCCGGGTCGTGTGGATCACGAGGAGGTCCACGTTCACGACGCCGACCCCGGGGCGGTGTCGCCGAGCATGGCCATCCGTCCCCGGAGCCGGGCGATGTGGACCCGTGTGCAGACGGTGGCCGACAGAACCGAAGCCCAGATGATCACGAACCACAAAGGAAATGCCTCTCAACGCCTCGGCGACGGCTCGGGAACATCGCCGCATACGCGCAGGCCTGTGGGGGTTCCACAGTGCTTACGCATCGCTCCCGCGCTTCTTCCTGACTTCCACCGCGCACATGTGCCTCGTCCGGACGCACAACCGCTTCGGGCCATGGTGTCCGTACTGCGACGGCGAGGACGGCGAGCCGCCGGTACCCCCTCCACCGACAGCCGCGATCACCCCGTGCCGGCTTGACCTCCTCACCTCTGCGGGCGGTCACTCGTTTCCCGGTTCTGGAGGCGCGGCCGAAAGGCGCCCCTCTACGACTTGACGAGCAGTGTGGTGGCGGTGAGGGCAACCAGGGCGAAGGGTGTGGCGATGAGGCACGCGAGGGTGGTGGCGATGATGGCAGGTGTGCGGTATTCGCGGGGGTCCGCGAAGTTCGCGCAGATCAGCAGAGGCGCTGAGGGAAGGAACGTCCAGGTTCCTTCGAGGATGCCGACGACTGACCAACCGAGTACCAGGACTGCGGTGATGACGCTGGAGGTCATGAACCATGCGCGGTTTCGGCGGAGGGTGAGTGGTATCCCGAGAAGGAGTGCGGGGACCGTGAGGTGGAAGACGGACCCGCCGTCGACAGCGACCGCGAGGGCGCACGGCAGCGGGAGGAACAGGGCTACCAGTGCGATTCCTGTCTGCCACCGGTGAGCGGTAGCCCTTTTCCCCCTGCTTCCCGACTCTTCGTCCGATGCGGCGTGCGTACTGACCGGCACGAGTTGCCCCCTGACCCTCGCTGATTTGAACACGTTCAGTCTATTGCGGAAGTCCTCGTCCGCCGTGGCGGGGGCGTAGTGACCCGCCCCACAGTCGGCCCCGCCCGTCCTCGCGTGCGCCGCCACACGTGGGGTTGTCGGTAGTGGTGAGTGAATTGCTTCGGGTGAGAAGGGCGCGTGCGTGGCTTGTCAGGAAGGTCCATGGCGCCCGCTGCGACGGCTTTTCGCCCATATGCGAATCCCGCCCCGAATCAAGAATCCATGTCCTTTCTTTCGTGAAGTTCTTGACGTGCGTCGGACGGATGTCGACCATGACTGGTAGTGCGTCCGAAGCCCCTGAGAGGGGGAGGCAGACATGATCCGGACCACGGACCGTGAGCGGCTCGTCCCGGTCACCGATGTTGACGGCATTCAGGTTTGCGTGACACCCGGACCGGACGGGTCCGTCGGGGTCGCGGTCAGCGGGGAGATCGACTTCCACTCCGCGGCCGCCTTGAGGCGGGCCGTCCTTGCCGCGCTCACCTCTTACCGCGGCCCCGTCACGATCGACCTCCGATACGTCACGTTCTGCGACTGCGGCGGCCTCGACGCACTCCTTATGGCCCGCGCCCATGCGGAGCAGGCCGGCCGCCCCCTGTGCGTCACCGGAGCAAGCCGTCAGGTGGAACGGCTCCTCCTGCTCACCGGAACCAGAACCTGCCTCATGTGAACCCGATTGCCGGACGCGACAGCTTCCTTCCCGGGCAGCCCAGCCGTGCGCGGCCGGCGCCGCCATCGCGAGCCGCACGGCATCGGCGCGGCCGGTCAGCGCGTCAGCGCAGGCGGCGGGCCCGCAGTACGACGTCGTGGGCGTGGTGCGCGCCGGCACCGCCCTCGGGCACGACGCGGGGCCGCTCCTCGTTCACCTCGACCTGCCAGTCGTCGCCGAGGAGCGCGGCCACCATCGAGGGCCAGACGTAGTCGGCGGGATCGAAGGAGTTGTCCTGCGCGGAGTGGTTCTCGTCCATGCCCGCGTGGTGGACGAGCAGGAGCGAGCCGCCGGGCGTGACGGCATCGAGCAGAGCGTGCTCGGCCGTCGACCCCGGCGTGCGGAGCAGCGCCGGGTATTGCGCGGAGACCAGGTCGAAGGACGCCCGCGGGAGTGCCGCCTCGGCCAGTCCGGCGTGCACCCAGCGGACGCCGACACCGGCGTCCCGGGCATGGGCGGCGGCCCGGGCCAGCGCCACCCCCGAGACCTCGAGGGCGGTGACGTCCCAGCCGGCGCGGGCGAGCCAGATGGCGTCCGCGCCCTCGCCGCAGCCGACGTCGAGCGCGCGTCCGGGGGAGAGGTCGGCGACCTCCGCGACGAGCGCCCCGTTGGGCTGCCCGCTCCAGAGCCGCTGACGCTCGGAGTAGCGGTTGTCCCATTCGTCGCGCACGGCGGGGTCGCCGACGTAACCGTCGGCGTGCGGGGGGATGACTTCTGCGGAGGTGTTGTCGGTCATGGCCCCACCGTCGCGCACTGCCTGCTCGCCGGGCCAGTCCTGTTGCCGAAACGGCAAAAGAGCGGAGACTCCGCACGTCCGCCGGCCGAGGACGGTCGGCCGCCCGCGGCCGTCGCCGTCGGAACGTGCGTCCGCCCCTCGCCACGACTGCACCCGAACGACAGGCCCTGTGGGGGAGCCCCAGCCCTCGGTCCTGGGGTAGGTGGATCGGAGCGCCGTCCGGACGGCGGACGGCGACCGGCTGCTCGGCCGCACGACCGGGACCGCTCCGGCAGACATGGGACGGGGCGACGCTTGACCTTGGTACCGGCTCGGAGGCTCCACTGTTGCGGCGCCTGCCCGCGGCGTCGGCAGCCGGGTACATGATCGGGTCGATGTGTGGGCAGCCGCATCCTGGGTCCGTACACGGCTTCAGGGAGGCGGAGTTGGCCAGGAGTGAGCTGACAGCAGGCGAGACGGCGGTTTGGGACCAGCTGGTCGCCGAGCTGAGCGGCACCGGCGGGAGGGCAAACCGGACGCGGCGTGGAGCTCGTCGACGGCGTCTGGCGATGACCGTAGCGATACTGGCGGCCGCGTTCGTCATGCTCGTGGTGGGCGCCATCGCAAGGGCCGAGGCTCTGGCGTGGAGCGGGGTGATCGTCTGGGTGAACGCGGTCCTGATCGTCTCCCACATCCAGGGACACGGGCCCAGGCTTCCTGTGCGCTGGTGAACCGCCGCAGGAGCCGCTCCTCAGTACTGCCGGTCGGTGTCCGGGTCGCACCCTGGCCGGGGTTCCGGCGACTGTCCGCGGAAAGGGGCCCAGAAAGCGGTCAGGTGGCCCTCACTCTCGGTGAGGCCGCCCCATCCGCGCGGAAGGTCCACCACCACGACGCCCGCCGTCGGGAGCCCGTCCCTCAATCGGTCCAGCAGTTTGGGCGGGCCGGATCCGCACAGGGCCGTGGCCAGCTCGTGAATGCCGGTGTTGTGCCCGACCAGCATCAGTGGGCTCACCCCCGACGCGCGTTCCGCCAGCACGGTCGCCAGCGTCGTCGGGGCCGCGTCGTAAAGCCTGTCGTCGTACACGGCGGGTGGCACGTCCGGCAGGGCCGGAGCGATCAGCTGCCACGTCTGTCGTGTCCTTCGGGCCGGGGAACACAGCACCAGGCGGGGCTCGAAACCTGCCGCGGCGAGCCAACGTCCCGTCTGCGGCGCCTCGGCCCGGCCCCGGTCGTTCAGGGACCGTTCGAAGTCCTCGGCGACGTGCTTGGGCACGGCCTTCGCGTGGCGTACCAGCAGTAGGCGGCATCCGGTGGCCGTGTCGAAGGCAGGGCTCGTCGCGTGGGGAGCGGGATCCGAGGACATGACCATCTCCTTCGCCGCGTTGCAGGTACAGGCCCATGGTGCGGGCAGGACGGAAAGTATGCCTCCTCATGAGGCAGTGGCGGTCGACGCTTTCGCCAGGGCTCGGCGGCGGCGATGTGGAGCGCCGGGCAGACACTCCACAGGGGGCGCGAGGAGTACGAGGGCCTTACGCAGGCACCGGAGGCGCACTGTGTGGGCGGGCAGGCCAACGTTTCGAGGCCTGGGCACTACCCCGGCACCCCAGGCCGCACCGTGCCATCGTGCCGTCCCGGCCGTGGCCGGGGGCCGGCGACCCGGCGCGCCACCGGCCACCGGGGCGGTTCAAGGGCGCCCACGCCGTGGAGTGTGGGATCAATCGTCTGCAACGTCACCGCGCCGTGGCCACGGATTCGACGAACTCGCCGTCCGCCATGCGACAACCGCGTTGATAGCAGTCATCAACACGTGGCGGTGACCATCGGATCCCAAGGAAGGTTCAGCCCTCTCGACCCTGCCATGTAGTGACGCAGACTTCGTTGTCCTCCAGGTCGGCGAGCACCCAGAACGCGGGGGCACGGGTCGCGGACACAAGGCGACCCCCAGCCGCCAGTGCGGTCTCGATCCGCCGGGCCGCCTCGTCATGCGGAACACAGATGTCGAAGTGGATGCGATTGCGCTGCGGGCGCGCCCGGTCCATCTGTTGGAACCAGACGGCCGGGCCCTGCCCTACCGGGTCGACGAGCGGATCCTCCGGCCCCTCGGCGCCCGCCTCATCCGTATAGCCCAGCACTGCCTTCCAGAACGGCCGAATCCCGGCGATGTCCAGCGCATCAACGGCGATCTCCAGAATCTGGACGGACCGCGGCGCCCCCGTTCCGATTTCGGGCCGTGTCAGAAACCCGGACTCGCCCGCGGCGGCGGCGATCCGACGCGCGAGTTCGACATCCCGGGCGGTAACCGCTGCGCGGTCCAACGACTGCAGAGTGAAGACGGCCCGATCGGGGCGGACATCGATCCGAAGGTGCCCGTCGGCGTCGGCGCCGCACACCGCGACGGCGTCCGCTGCCAAGCCGATCGCCTGAGCCAACGAACCGACCGGGACCGATGTTCGCAACGCGCCCAGCAAGAAACGCCACCCGTAGTCCTGGACCGCCTCCGACGCTTCCTGCCGACTCAACATCTGCTCCATGGCCCCATCCTTGCCTCGCCGACCATCCGAACGAAAGCTCCCGACCCGGAAAAGTTGCTCCTTTCAGCCCGGGGAGGCCGGAGGCGGACGGTGCCAGGCTCTCCGACCGCAACCTTCATGGCTGCAGGTCCGGGCCCGGGCCGGTGGCCGACGAGGGCCCACGCGGTACCTCGCTGCGGCTCGTTGCCGGACGAAGAATGATCTTGTGGGCCAGCGGCGGACGGTGTTGGCTCTCTTCGGACCATGGCCGGCGACAGTGCCGGAAAGGTCGACCAGGGGGGGAACCCAGATGAGTACTTACCGAGTTCGCGGACTCGCGGCTGTTGTTGCTGCGTCCGGCTTGGCTGCCGGCCTTGCTCTCACGGCCGGCATGGCGCAGGCCGATGGCACGACACCGGCTCCCGTACCGAGCAGCACGTGCACTGCGGCGCCGGCCCACACGCCGTCTCCGACCCGGGTTCCGGTTCCGACGTCGAGCACCACCTCGACCTCTACGCCGCTCCCGACTGTCACGCCGGTGCCGGCCAGGGTGGCGGCCGTGCGCTCCGTGCCCACTGGGACGTCGGGCCTGGCTTCCGCGCCGGCTCCCACCGTCACGGAGAATCCGACACCGAGCCCCACGTGCGCGCCGGTTCCGACGTGCTGGCCGTCCCCGAGTCGTGTTCCGGTTCCGACGTCGAGCCCCGCGTCCGTCGCGACGCCGCGTCCGACTGCCACGCCGGTGCCGACCCTGGCCCCGATGGTGCGGTCCGTGCCCGTCCAGAGCCCGACCCCGGTGCCCACCGTCACGGAGGTTCCGGTACCGAGCCCTACGTGTACTCCGGTCCCGACGATCGCTCCGTCTCCGGCGTCGAGCCCTACCGCCGCGCCGTCCCCGACGTCGAGGCCCAGTGGGCTCCCGTCGGCTTCCGTGCGGTGAAACAGCGGGTGAGTCCCGGGGCCACTGAGTCCTGCGGCCTGCCTCTCGAATGGTCCGACGCTTGCGGGTCCGGACGCGTCAGGTCCCTGCGGCGGCGTGTCGGCAGGTACACCGGCCGGTGGTCGATCTGGCGGCCCGTACCTGCCGGTGCGGGACGGCGGGCTACGGCTTGAGAAGCCGTTGCCGTACCGATCATGGAATCTGTCGATCGAACGGGAGTCACGATCGGGTGATCGCGGGCCCTGCCCGGCATGAGAGCAGGCCCTGGCGGTATACGGGGAAAATCCAGGGGAGCGAACGGCCGCGCGCTGCTACGGTCGGGCGCCATGAGCTGGCTTCCCGATGACTTCGTCCACCCCGTCCTGGTACCGCTGCCTGGCGGTGGGCATCACCTGCGGCCGATCCGGGAGGCGGACACCCCGCTCGACTATCCGGCTGTGATGGGTTCGCGCGAGCGGCTGTGGACCATCTTCGGCCCTGCCTGGGGCTGGCCCGCGGCCACCATGACCTACGAGGCCGACCAGGCCGACCTGTTGCGGCACGAGAAGGAGATAGCCGCACACCAGTCCTTCAACTACGCGCTGTTCGACGCGGCGGAGACAGCTCTGCTCGGCTGTGTCTACATCGACCCACCGGCGAGGGCCGGCGCGGACGGTGAGATCTCCTGGTGGGTGGTGGACGAGCTGGTGGGCAGCAAGGTCGAGCAGGCCCTCGACGCGCTGGTGCCCCAGTGGATCGCCGCCGACTGGCCGTTCGAGAAGCCGCGCCTCCTCGGCCGTGAGATCTCCTGGTCGGACTGGCTCGCCCTGCCGGAGCATCCCGACACGTAAGTGGTTGTTGCCCGTACCGACCTCGAAGGCTGTCCGAACGGGAGCCTCGATCGGGGTGACTGCGGCGGATTCCGCGCGTGAAAGCAGGGCCTCCAGGCAGCTCGGGGGGCGATCCCATTCCGAGTGGTTCCCGGAGGCCCTGTTGTTCCTGTTGTCCTTGTTGTGAGTCCCCGAGCATGTTGACTTCAACTCGCCTGCGGTGTCGTGCGATTGCCTCGCGCACGTGTACGGCAACGGCCGGACGGCCGCTCACATACGAGACCTGAGAGGTGCCCATGAGACGGCCCCCCTCGCAGGCCCGGAGGAGACTCAGGCGAGGCAGAACTCGTTGCCCTCGATGTCCTGCATCGTGATGCACGACTCGTTGACGCCATCGGCGCGCTGCGTCAGCACGTGTTTGGCGCCGAGCGCCATCAGCCGTGCGCATTATGAGTGATGATGGCGCAGCCCTCCCGCCCGTCGACGCACACCGTGCGGGCACGATCGCTGCCGTCGAGCGACTGTTCCCCCGCCACCGCTGAAGCCGGCAGTGACCAAAGTTCGATGGCGCAGGACGGTCGGGTGTCCAGTCGGGTACCGGCTGTCGCGTCGGGCGCGGAGTGAGGTCGGCGGTGGGTGTCCGGACAGTGCCCTACCGCCGGGGGAGCCGTGTGGTGGTCCGACCATGCAGGCACCGAAGGAACCCCCGTCACCGCAGACTGGTTCTACGCGTCCACGAAGCCGTCGGTCGTCGGGACCCGGGTGCCGCGCAACCGGCGGCGCTTGACGAGGAGAACGGCGGTGCGTGTGAGGACCATGGCCAGGGCCATGAACACGAAGGCGTTCGAGTAGACGTCCTGCCCGCTCAGTTTGTTCTCGATGCTGAACAGGATGACGTCCTGCGCGAACCAGTGCTCGGAACCGTAGGCGAACAGCACGCGGGACGCGGACATCAAGGTCCAGACGATCGCGTAGGCGATGCCGCCCCTGGTGTAGACGTCACCGTCGGGGGCTCGGTGGGCGGGCAGCAGAGTCGCGGCGATCAGGCCACAGACGACTCCGGCACCGATACCGGCCAGTTGGAGCCAGGGGTCGTTTCCGCCCAGGGGGAGCGTGCGGACGAAGAGCGCGATCACGATCACGATCGCGATGATCGAGCGCAGCAGCCGCATGTTGGTGATCTGGCGCGTGCCCAGGTCGGTGGACAGGATGATGATCAGGATCACCCCGCTGGCGATCAAGGCGGTCAGGAACGGGCTCATGGGGCAACCCCTCGTTTCGATGCCTACGGGGGCGCTTCGCGGCTCTCCCGGAACTTCCGTTCCCACGCTAGGGAATGGGAGGGGTGGACCTGGACAACCGACTGATGGACCGGCTGTCCACCAACAGGTGGACACGTGGGATCGGCGGGTGAGGCGTGGATGGGCCGCAGGGTGACGCCGAGCTCGCTTGCTCGGGCACCTGTGTCACTCGGCACCGCCGGCCCGTTCCGCGAGAGCAGCCGGCGCCAGAAGCGCGGTGCCGTCGGGAAGGTACTCGGCGTGCCCCGGCCGGCGCACCGCCGCCCTTGCGACAATGATCACGATTCGATGCGCGCCCTGACGCCCGTTCCGGGCGTACGGCTTCTCGGAGAACCTCCGGGGCACCTGCGGACGTCTCAGGGCTGGGTGGGTGTCATGTCATGGGCCCGCAGGCGCTGCTGTGGGCTTGGCGGGGGAGGCGATGGGGAGTGCCCGATTGGCTTCTTGTGGCACTCATACCGGGCGGCATGCTTGTTGTCGGACTCACGGTGCGGCGTGCGGCTTCGGGTCGCCGGCTGACGTGCCCTGAAGCGGATGGCGTGCGCGGGAACAACACCAGTCGTTGACCGTTCAAGCTGTGTGGGTGTGGGTGTGGGTGTGGGTGTGGGTGTGGGTGTGGGTGTGGGTGTGGGTGTGGGAAGGGGCGATGTCCCCGGGCCCAACCAAAAGCCTGCGGGGAAGATCGTTCGGCTGAAGCCCCGCAGTGCCCTCCGCCGCGAGGCGACCGCTCTTCCTTCAATCACATCCCTGAACGCCCAGGCCGGCCTCCGCCCGGCACGTCTGGGTCGCCCCGGCCAGACCCCTCGGGGTTGGCCGGGGCCGTCAAGCGTGCGCCCTCTGCCGAGCAGGCTTCGTCGGCCGGTCGCGGAGGCGATCAGCCCACGGCACCCTCATCCTTACCCTCGCCGAGGAGCGACTCGCCGGCGGGCCGGCGGCCTCGGACTCGCGACCGCCGTCCGTCGCAGCTACCCGAGCATCCCCGACCTGCTGCTCCTCGTGCACCCGTTTCCGTTGGGTCGTGTACGCCGGGCGGGGGCGGTGGGCCTGGCGGTGCCTCGCATTCCGAACCTTGGCCCGGACGGGTCCGGGCGCGATTCAGAAGACGCCTCCGTGTTGCCCTGCCTTGCGGCCGCGTTCGTCGAGGGGTGCCGGGGGAACGTCTCCGTAGGTGTAGGCGCTGCGGATGTGTCCGTCGAGGGCGTGGACGATGACCTGGGCGGGCGAGTGTTGCTTGGCGTGGTGGCGTGCGGCGTCGATCGCGTCCTTTTGCGTGCGGTGTGGTTCGTGCAGTAGCCGGCGTCCTTCTCTGCCCTCGACCTGCCACTTGACGCCTGCGGCGGCCGCTCGCTCGCTGGAGGGCGAGACGTGGTAGACGGTCAGTTTCGCTGTCATGCTCGTTCTCCTCGCCCATCAGGCGGGATCCGGGGTCGGCCTCGTGCGAGGCCGGTACGGGCTCGGCCATCCTGACCCGCCCCCTCCATGAGCAGGCTCGTTGTGTGCGGAGGGGCCACTGTCCGTGCCACCCCGGACACTGCGGGTGCTGGAATGGTCGTGCGGCTGCCGGTCCTGCGGAGAGTATTCCCGCCCAGCCCGTAGGGGACACCCGCGCGGGACCGCCGCGTGCGCCGAGGGGGATGACGGGCAAGCGCGGTCGGCAGATCACCGGTGACCTGAAGCGGTTCATGGAATCGGTCCTCCCCACCCGCGTCATGCCGCCCGGGTTCCGGCGGGTGGTGTCCGGTCGTCCGTTCGCCGCCGGGAGACCGCGGGCCGGGATCGTACGGCCCGCGGCACGGTGACCAACCTCCCGGCCCCCAGCATGGTTATGGCGGCGGGAGCCGGGCGACGCCGATGAGGCGTTCAGTCGGCAGGTCCGGCCCATGCCGTCTCGCCGGCGAGGTCCCGGGCCTGATGGGCGCGTTCTTCGATGAGCCGGCGGAACCCGGCGAGCGCGTACCGTTCGCCGGTGGCCGAACCGCGTCCGCGGATTCCGGCGATGTCGGCCATGAACTGCTGGGGCTGGGGCTGCCAGCCCACGACCAGGACCCGCAGACCCCAGCCCTCCGCCCGCCGATGCAGGTCCAACAGATGCAGCAGTCCCTCACGGTCCATCAGGACCACGCCATGCAGATCCACCATGAGTACCCGCTCATAGCCGGTGACCTGCTCCAGTACCTGCCCCAGCGCTGCCCCGCCGTCCGCGTCGAGTTGCCCGCCGACGATGGCCCAGAGGGTGTAGTCGCGGTGTTGGACGTCCACAGTGATCAATGCGTTGCCTCCCGTCACCCGGACGGCCGGTGCCTTCCGGGGCCATCATCTTGGCCTGACGGCCCGGCTGCCGGGTCCGTGACCCGCTGGGACCCGGCGTCGCGTGTTGACGGCGGGAGGAGGTACGGGAACACGCCGGGCCCGGGCCGCGGTCAGTGCGCACCGTGAGCCGGTGGTAGCGGGCAGTGCCCTCCGCCGGAGTGGATCCTCTTCCGCGCCCAGCGTGCCGGCCGGTGGCCGGCGCCGTCGGTGATGCCCCGGGCCGACCGGCGGCGCGGGAATGCGCCCCGGACGGGAAGTACCTCGACGCTTCGGCGCGTGATCAAGGCGCGCGGCGCGGGGCGGCGGCCCTCCCCGCGTGGGTGGGGCACGTCGCCGTTGAACGGGTCCGGGTCAACCGCGGCCTGGTAGTACGTGCCGATTCGGTTCGGCGCGCGCCACCGGGCGAACCGTCATCGGATCAGGAGGACCCTGAGAAGGAGCAGTGAGGAAAGGATCGCGGCCGCCAACAGCGGGGGGCTGGTGAATCGGCGTAGCAGGCTGACCGACCAGGCCACCGATGCCACCGGTCCGCCCACGAGGGTGAGTATGAGGAGGAGCCTGAGGATGCCGACCAGGCCGCCGCTGAAGGTGGAGGCGTGGTTCAGGACGCTCAGAAGCACGTACGAGACGATTGCCAGTGGCAGCCCGAGCAGCCAGATGAACCACGTCTGGCGCCGGTACGTTCCGGGCAACGAGGGCCGTGGGGCGGTTGTCGCCCTCGGCGGGTGCACGGGCGGCGGAGGCGGGGGGAGCGGTGGCATGTGGCCGGCTGTCCCGGCGTGTGCTCCGGGGCTCACCACGTCCGACAACAGCGCGGCGTAGGCGGAGTCCCGGGCGATCTCGTCCGCCAGCACCGGAACGGCGATTGAGGCAGCGCTTTCGCCGGGCTCGTCCCGTAAGCGATCCAAAGCGGCCGTGCCCAGAGCACTCCGGCGGAGTCGGTCCTCGACCAGCACTCGAATCTTCGCCTGCCGTGCGGCCCCCTCCACGGTGCCGCCCCCGTCCCCCGTCAGCATCCGTATCGCCGTGGTCGCCAGCTCCGTACCGTGCATTCCAGCCCCCTCCAGCCGACCTGTGACAGCGGGAACAGATCGTATAGAGGGGCGGACCCGATGCCCAGGCCTGTCACCGACCCCGCCGGACAGGCTCGTCAAGCTGAGTCGGAGCTCGGCTTGCGGGTGGGGTCGCGGACCACCGTCAATCCAGCGGCGGAACCGAACAGGTCGGCGAGCACGCTCGCCGCGTCGGCCGGTGTGCGGACCTCCAGGTGCGGGCCTGGACCGTCTGGATGGAGGGCAGGTACCTCTGCCGGAGTCCGCTGGTCAGTGCCCGTCCGTAGCGTCGAAAGGTGAGGGCTGGAGCGGCCGGCCCCTTGCGGGAAGGAGCACCGGCAATGGGCGGCATCCGCGTGAGCGGGGAGTACCTGGACCGGCTGCTCACCGACAGCTCCGGCACCGACGAGTGCCCTATCAGGAGGCCTTCGCGGAGCCGGCGCAGACGCACCGGGGGCGTCCGGCCGCCGAGGTGCTTCCGCTGTTCGAGCATGCCGCGAGCCGGGCGCTGCTCGGCTTCGCCCGGTCGGATCTGTGAGCAGGCCCGTGCGATCAGCAGCGGTGAGCCGTTCGTGCTGTGGGTGGTCGTCAGCTGAGGTCTCACCGGTGGGTGGGGAGGGACCGGCGGCCGGCCTCATCCTCGGCACGGCCGCCCTGTCCACCGCCTTCCTGGGCCTCCAGGCCCTCCTCGGCATGGTCGGCTTCGCTCTCGGCGGCGCGCTGATGATGCGCCTGGGAGAGCAATATGGTGGTCAGCCGCTGCCGAAGCTTCCGGCGATGGCGCCGGTGGCGCACTGGCGCCGTTCGGCCTGGAAGGTGCTGCTCATGCCCTTCACGGTGCCTCCGAAGGAGCGAAGGTAGCCCTGGAGGCCTTCGCAGTTTTCGGCGGTGGGCATGAAGGTGGAAGAGGGCCGGTCGCCGGCGCCGCCGCCGAAGTCGACGTGCCAGGTTGCCGCGTTGGGAGCCGACCCAAGGAGCTTCGCCTGAGTGGCGATGAGAGCTACTGCTGATGTCCGGCCGCACCGTGATGTCTGCGGAACACGGTTGCGGCGTCGGGAGCGTCACTCCAGAGCCGGCGGGAGGACATGGACCTCATCGGGAAGGTGCGCGTCCGCGGGGGCGAGGGGCAGGGCAGCGGCCCGGTGAAAGCCGCGACCGGGGCCTGGCTGCCGCCCCGCCTCCCCCCGGTGATCGCGTCAGGTGCCGGTCAGTCGGCCCGCTGGTCCGCCTTGTGCTGGGCGTAGGTCATCAGGCCCGCCGAGACGCCGGTGAAGAGGAGTTGACCCCATACGGGTTCGATGAGGTAGGCGTTGACAGGGACGAGGACCGCGACCCAGGCGGCGAAGATGCCGGTTTTCAGTGCCATGTCTACTTGACCTTCGAGGAGAAGCAGGCCGCCAGGGCCGCGCCGGTGGAGTTGACCACGATCTCCTTGGCCTTCTTGTTGTTGATCCTACCGATGGTCAGGGCCGCCGCCCCGGCGATCCCGGCCCGCTTCAGGCACTCCTTCTCGCCTGCGGTGAGGTCCTTGCCTATCAGGGCCTTGCAGTACTTCTCTTTTTCCTTGCCGCTCTTGCTCTTGTCGAAGTAGCAGTTCGCGGTGTTGTACTCCTGGCGGGGGTCCACCGCGAAGGCGGGGGCGGCCGGTGCCACACCCACCGCAACGACGGCCAACGCCAGCGCGGACACAAACTTGATCTTCACGCATTTCCCCATGTCATTCACGGGTACGCCCGGACCGTGTCGGTCCGGCACGCCACCCGATTGACATGAGCATCGGATATCCGCAGGTCAAAGAGCCATCCGCCGCCCGGCCGGACTCTCCCCCGCCACCTGGCGGGGTGGCGGCCGGGAGTCGACGGGTATTGGATGGAGACAGGTCAGAAGGGGGAGGGCATACGGCCCCGGAGGTGTTGCCCGGTGATTCGTGTCGTCGTCGTCGACAACGAGCCCCTCGTACGCGCCGGGTTGAGCCACACCCTGGACGCCGCCGCGGACGTCTGGGTCGCCGCGGCCGTGCCGGTGAGCGGCGCCGTCGCCGCCATACGCGAGCAGGAGCCACGGGTCGTTCTTCTCGACAGCTGTACCGCCGACGCGGCCTACCTGTCCGCGGGCATCGGCAGCCTGGCCCGGCCGCCAAGGGTGTGTGTGCTCTCCCGATCCGCGGACGAGCAGCACATCGCTCTCGCCCTCGCTTCGGGAGCTGCGGGCTACGTACTGAAGAACACCCCGCCCGAGCAACTCGCCCCACTGGTCCGGTTCCTTGCCGAAGGCTGGACCATGACCAGCACAGCCATCACCACCAGCCTCACCCGCCGCTACCTCGCCGACCTCCACCGCGACACGACTGCCACCACCTATCTGGACAACCTCACGCCCCGGGAGAGGGAGGTCCTCACCCACCTCCACCAGGGGATGTCCAACACTGACATAGCCCGCCGGATGCACCTCGCCCACGGCACCGTCAAAGACCACGTCAGCTCGGTCCTCGGCAAGCTCCATGCCACCAACCGCGTCCAAGCAGCCCTGATCGCCGACCGCGCCCCCGCAACCCGACACGAATCCTGACCGGTTCGGGGCCGGTCGGCGACGTCGGGGTCTGCCGCGGCCAGTGCCGCCGCTCGCCGATGGGCGCGGACTGGGTCCTTCTTGAGTCCTCCGGCAGGCGCACGTTCGTCAGTCAGTGTCCTGTCGAAGGCGCCGAAGACGTGGGAGACGCCGGCGGGAAGGCCATCCGCGACAGGCCTCGCCGGTGCGTCTCCACGGGCGGATAGGGCGGTCGCAAGATCTCGAACCACTCGCCGCCCTGTACGAGTGGCGGCATGTCGCCACAAGCTGGGAAGCGGCCATCGCGGCCGGGGTCGCTTCCTGGAACGCGGACGTCAGTAACGTGAGGCTGGTGGAGGCCGCGCCCGGGGCCCGGGCCGGGATCGTCATCGTGGCCACCACCGGTTGGCCGCAGGCCACCCTCGGACCGGTCCGGCCGGGGCGACAGGCGCGAGCTTTCCACGTCCGCGTGCTCGCCAAGGCATGTCCGGGATCGCACCCCGATCCTCAGCGGCGTCTGGTGCACGAGGCCGAGGAACTGCTGGAGTTCCTCCGCGGACGCGGCCCTGACGCAGCCGACGCGCTCCGGCATGCCCAGGTACTGGTGCAGGCCGCCGACCTGGTGACGCGTGCCAGGCAGCACACGGGCCGGAACAGACCATCCATGTCGCACGCGCCCACCCCTACCCCGAGGCCGGCTGGTTCGGGAATACCGGGAGCCCCGCTTGCCCGGGGCCCGGAGCGGGGGCACGGTGGAGGTGGGGGATCAGCCGTCGGGAGAAACCCATGCGACGCTGCAAACGGTTTTCCGGACTGTGCTCAGGACTGCTTGCCACGCTGGTGCTGGCAGCCGTCCCGCCGGCGATGGCTTCCGAGCCGGCACCGCCACCTACACCCACCGGGCCGCCGGAGTACGCGGAAGACATACCCACGGGTACGCCCGAGGGCCTCGCCGAGTACGTGAGTTTCTCCTACGGCAACATCGCCGGCTACTGGACGGACCACTTCAAGAAGCTGGGCCTGGCTGCGCCGTCCGCCTTCTACGCAGTCCCTATGGCCGGGGAAAGTTACCGGACTGCCTGCGACCCCGAACCGATCACATCGAGCACCGAGAGCGTCTTCTACTGTGGGTCGGACCGCTTCACCGGTGAACAGGGCACTACGTACACCGGCGGGATCTTTTTCCCGATCGGCGAGGCGGTAGAACTGCGGAGCGCGAACGGCGACTTCGCGGTGGCGGCCGTCCTGGCGCACGAGTACGGCCACGAGGTCCAGGAGGCCTACATGGAGCAGAGGGGGTGGCGGGACATCGTGTTGATGAGAAACGACAAACCTGTTCTGGATGCGCAGGGTCACACGGTCCCGGTGAAGGAATCGGAGCTGCTGGCGGACTGCTTCAGCGGTGCGTGGAGCAGTCATGCCGAGAAGCAGGGGTATGTGGATCAAGCCGATCTGGGTGCGGCCGTCAACGCCTTCATATCCGTGGCCGACAAGGTGGTCGGCGGAGTCAAGCACCCGCATGGCAGTAAGTACGAGCGAACTGCGGCATACGAGTTGGGCTATCGTCAAGGGGACCCGGAGCGGTGCGTGCAGCAGTACTGGTCCAGCGAGATATTCAAGTAGAAGCCCGGCGGGCGGGCCCGCTGTGGGTCTTCGGGCGCGAGCTACGGAGAATCCCAAGGTTCGTTGTCGGGGCCCGGCCGTTCTCGGTGCCGTGGAGCAGCCATGGGCGGACGCGAGGGTCATTGTGAAGAGGGGCAGGGGTGCGTCACCGTCGAACGGGCCATCAGCCGCCTCAGCGCTTCCCCGTCGTCGCCACCCGCTTCGAGAAGCGCGCCTACACGTACGCCGGCTCCGTCACCTCGCGTTCCTTATCATCTGACTCCGCACATGATCCAAGAAGCAGGCAGGCTCAGCTGTCACCACTGTCACCACTGTCACCACTGTCACCGCTGACATCGGACAGAGGGCCAAGTCACTGCAGATACGACATGAGCTCCGCCGCAAGGCCCCATTCCCCCGGGCTGCAGCTGGGGCCTCCTGCGACGGATTCGTTGAAGTCGCCCATGAAGAATTCGTGTTCAACCTTTTCCCGGTGGCAGCACTCAGGACAGGGGGACAGACAGACACGAGTGAAAGGGAGGGCTGATGCCGCCAGGCACCGAGCACGACTCCGGGCAGGACGTCAGACATGGCGTCAGGCCCGGTTCGGGCGAAGCGGAGCCTGAGCCGGCTTCTCCCTGCTCGGGCCAGGCGGCGAAGCGCCGGGGGATTCCGCGCCGTCGACGATCAGCCCCGCGCTTTGTCCCGCGTCAGGTGCGGGGCCGGCTTGCGGTGTCGAGGTAGAAGGCGTCGATGCTCTGGACGGCCTTCTCGAACTCCTCCAGGTTGACGGGCTTGGTCACGTACGCGTTGGCGTGGCTCGAGTAGGCGCCCACCACGTCGTCGGGTGCGGCGGAGGTGGTGAGGACGACCACGGGGATGGTCTGGAGGTCTTCGTCGGTCTTGAGGACCTTCAGGAGGTCGCGGCCGTTCATGCGGGGCATGTTGAGGTCGAGGACGATCAGGTCGGGGCGGACGCTGCCGGGGGCGCGCAGGTGTTCCAGGGCGGCGACTCCGTCGGTGACCTGGACCAGGTTGCGGGCTCCGCGTTCGGAGAGGGCTTCCTCGATGAGCAGGGCGTCGGCCATGTCGTCCTCGACGAGGAGCACGTCGAAGGGCCGGGCGGGGGTGGTCATCATCGGATGCTCCGTGGGTGCTTCGTCGGTGTGGTTGAAAAGCCCCGGCCAGCGGCGGCGGGCGCCCTGGCGGGTCATGCCGCAGGCGGCGCCCAGTTGTGGGTAGCCGGCCCCCGCGCGGGCGGCGGCGCCGGCCACCTCCCGCTGAAGGCGTTCCGCCGCCTGCTGGAGGTGATCCAGCAGGTGCAGTACGGCCAGGGCGCGCGTGGGATCGTTCGGTGCCGGATGGTCGGGGGTTTCGAGCAGCTGAAGGGCGAGGCGCCGGGCAAGGTCGCCGACGGCCGCGTCCGCGGCCGCGGCGGTCTCCTGCGGGCTGGTCCGCAACACGAAATTCTTGCCAGGCATGTCAGGCACCTTAGACCCCCGATCAGCCCTCGACAACACAAGTTGTCGCCGGCCCTTTAGAGTATGCGAGCCGCACTTCGAGGGCGGCTTCACTGTGGAGGGGTTCACACGATGACCGGCGATCAAGGACCTCCGCGCGCGCGGGGGCTGGCCACGTGGACGACCCGACGGTGGCTGCGCGTGGGCGTGGCCACGGCCCTGGCGGTCCTGGCGCTCCTCGGGGCGACCGGCGCCTGGGTGCTGGGGCGTACCGCCTCGCTGAGCGAGGAGCTCGTCGACACACGCTCGCCCGCGCTGACCACCTCGTTCCGCCTGGAGTCGGCGCTGCTCAACCAGGAGACCGGCATCCGCGGCTACGGCCTCACCGGCACGCCGGAGTTCCTCACCCCCTACCAGAAGGGGCTCACCGAGGAGAAGGAGTTCACCACCCGGCTTCAGGAACTGCTGCGCGGCGACCGCGCGAGCCTGGCAGACCTGGAGGCGGTCCGGACCGCGGTGGAGGCGTGGCAGGAGCGGATCGCCCGGCCGATCGCCGCCTCACCGCAGGGAGAGCCCTCCCCGCTGACCGCGGAACGCGCCGCGGAGGGCAGGACGGCCTTCGACGGCGTGCGGGCAGCCATGCTCGCCCAGCAGGAGCGCCTGCGCACGGACCGGGCCGAGGCCAGGGAAGACCTGCTGGCCACGATGACCCTGCGGAACTGGCTGTTCGTGACGATCGGGGCAGTCATCGTCCTCCTCGCGATTCTGGTGTTCGAGGGGCTGCGGCGGGGCATCACCATGCCACTGGAGCAGCTCGGCGCGGACGCGCGCACGATCGCCGGCGGTGACTTCGGCCACCCCATCACCTCGACCGGCCCCGCCGACCTGCGGCATCTCAGCGGCGAGATCGACTTCATGCGCCGCCGCCTCGTACGGGAGCTCGCGTTCACCGAAGAGGCCCGGCAACGCCTGAACGCACAGGCCGCGGACCTTCAGCGGTCCAACGCCGAGCTGGAGCAGTTCGCCTACGTCGCCTCCCACGATCTCCAGGAACCGTTGCGGAAGATCTCCAGCTTCACCCAGCTCCTGCAGCGCCGGTACGGAGGACAGCTCGATGCCAAGGCCGATCAGTACATCGACTACGCGGTCGACGGCGCGAACCGCATGCAGACCCTCATCAACGACCTGCTCGACTTCTCCCGCGTAGGCCGGGTCCACCACGCCCACCAGGACGTCGACCTGGACAAGGTGTTGAAGCGGACCCTGTCCTCGCTGGACGTGAGCATCGAGGAGGCCGGAGCGGTCATCACCTCGGACCCGCTGCCGACGATCGCCGCCGACCCGACCCAGATGGGCATGCTCTGGCAGAACCTGATCGCCAACGCCGTCAAGTTCCGCCGCCCGGACACGGCGCCGGAGATCCACGTCACCGCGACTCGGGAAGACGCGCTGTGGCGGTTCACCGTCACCGACAACGGCATCGGCATCGACCCCGAGTACGCCGACAAGGTCTTCGTGATCTTCCAGCGGCTCCACACCAAGGACACCTACACCGGCAGCGGCATCGGACTGGCGATGTGCAAGAAGATCGTCGAGTTCCAGGGCGGCACCATCGCCGTCGACCCCGACCACCGGGACGGCGCCCGCATCACCTTCACCCTCGCGCCCGAACCGCCCCGGAGCCCCGTCGCGTCCGTCCTTCCGGAGGCCACCCGCGCCGGCGCGGAGCCGCAGCCATGACCGGAACATCCGCCGCGACCCCCGGCGAGCAGCTCTACCACGTCCTCCTCGTCGAGGACGACGAGGGCGACGCGCTCCTCGTCGAGGAACTCCTGCACGACACCGGCCTGCGATTCGAGCTGACCACCAGGACGACCCTCGCCGAGGCACGCACCGAACTGGCCCACAGCCCGGTCGACTGCGTCCTCCTCGACCTGCACCTGCCGGACGTGGCCGGCATTCACGCGGTCACCACCGTGCGGGAACTGGCCCCGCACACCGCCGTGATCGTCCTGACCGGACTGTCCGAGACCCGGGCCGGCGCCGACGCCATGGCCGCAGGCGCCCAGGACTACCTCGTCAAGGGCAAGGTCGACGCCGACCTGCTCCACCGCACCGTCCGCTACGCCGTCCACCGAAGCCGGACCGAACGCGCCGGCGCCGAAGCCCAGGCCGCCCGCCTACGGGCCGAGGAGAACGCCCGACTGGAACGCGGGCTGCTGCCGCAGCCGCTTCTCAACACCTCAACCGTCACCGTCACCACGCGCTACCTTCCCGGCGCCGAACGCGCACTGCTCGGAGGCGACTTCCTCGACGTCGTGGAGGGCGAGGACGGGCTGCTGCACGCCGTCGTCGGCGACGTCAGCGGCCACGGACCCGACGCCGCCGCCCTCGGCGTCTGCCTTCGCATCGCCTGGCGCTCCCTCATCCTCGGCGGCCACCGAGGGACAGACCTCCTGCACCTGATGGAACGCATCCTGTTCGCCGAGCGGGGCAACCTGCCGCTGTTCGCGACCTGCACCCTGCTCACCCTCGACCAGGACGCCGCCACCGCGACCCTCCACCTCGCCGGCCACCACGAACCCCTCCTCACCACCCAAGAAGGAACCCGCGAGCTGCACGCCACACACGGCACCGCCCTGGGTTTCGCCCCGAATCTCGGAAACCGGCCCCCCACGGTCATCCCGCTCCCCGCGTCCGGAGCCCTGACCCTCTACACCGACGGCCTCACCGAAGGACACAACGGCACCGCCCCCGGCCGCCTCGAAGTCGAAGGACTGCTCGCCCTCATCGACCGCCTGCCCCCGGCCGACCCCGCCGCCTTCGTCGACCGTCTCATCAAAGAGACCCAAGCCCTGAACGCCGGCCGCCACACCGACGACCTCGCCGTCCTGCGCCTCGACTGGGACGGCCGCTGAACACGGATCCGACTCGGCGATACCGCCCGCAAAAGCACATCTGGAGCCTGCCGGACCACCTCCGGTCGGTCTGCGTGGCCTTCGGCAGGAGCAGCGGGGACAGGCCCGGCAGGCCGAGCCCGGCGTGTGGGCGCCGAGGAGCCATCCGAGGAGAACGATCAGCAGGTGGTCCCCGGTCACGGAGGCGATGAAAACGGCTCTGGCGTCGCCGGCGGCACGGAGCTGCGCGGCGTACGGCATGGCGGCTGCCGCGGGCGCCGTGCTGAGCAGGGCGAGCGGTGTCGCACCCCGGGCATGCCCTGCGATCACGGGGTCCGAGGTGAGCCGGCCGAGCGTCCAGCGGCGGGCCCAGGACGTGCTCGACCCGAAGGACCGCGGCACGTATCCGTTGAGGTTCCGTTCGGAAACCCTGTCGCCGGGGCCGACCGGCTTTGGCGAAACTGTCCCCATGAGTACTTCACCCGGGCCGGAGCGGCTCTACGGATACGCCGTGGTCGCGAATGTTCGGCGTGAGATTCCGTACGGCCCGGGCGGGGCGGAGCTCCGCAGTGGGACCAAGCACTTCCCGGCCGGTGGCAAGGTCTGGCTCGCCCCGCCGTGTTGGGACCTCGGCTTCGGGGAGGCTCTCGCGGTCGGCCGGCACAGGGGATCGCCCCGCCTGGCGGGTGTGGTCACGCGTGTGGTTCACCTGGAGAACTTCCGTGTCCGCGCGGTGTACAGCCCCGACCTGTGCCGGAGGCTGGAGACGTATCCGGGGACGGGACTCTGGAGCGCACGGGAGGATGCCGAAGCGCAAGCTGCCGGCTGGTCCACCGGCAAGGACCTCTACCGCACGGCGGGACGGGATCACAGCGGACCGTCGGCCGGGGCGTCGGGATGAAGGGGACCCCGAACCCCGAGGGCAGGAGAGCCGTGCGACGAATCCCGGGGAATGCCTGCCCGGAGCTGCCGGCATGAGCTGCTGGGACCCGATGCCGGCAGCTCCGGGAGTTGGAGCGCGGACCGCTGCCCGACCCGGAGGGTGGGACGTGGACCCCGGCTCCGTCGGCGTCGGCTTGCGGTCTGTGGAGCCCCTGGCCCGACCGGTGGCAGAACCGCGACCGGCGCAACGCGCCCGGCCCGTTCTACGGGGCGGGGACCGACAGTTGCTGGATGGCCGGCTGATCGCGCCCGCCAACGTGCTCTACGAGGAGGAGTGGGGCGCGGAGTTCGTCTACCGCCGGCCCCGGGACCGGACGCAGACCCTGGCGGTGCTGGGGGCCGCCGCCCAGGATCCGCACGGGGGCTACCCCTGCGACGGCGACGACCACTGGACGCCTGAGCCGGCCCGGGCCTGATGGCGCGACCGGGAGCGGGCACGGGAGTGGGTACGGGAATGGGCCGTGGGCCTGAACCGCGTGTGGTCGCTGTTGCTGTCGCGGCGCGGCGACGAGCGGGAGGCCGCCGAGGGCGCCCGCGCGTACCCGGCCCACAACGACGGCGACCTCGAACCCTGGCTGCGCGGCTACCTCTTGCGGCTGTAGGAGGGCCGCCCCGCTCGGCCGGGCGAGGTACTGCACGGGCTGCGAACGCTGCACGTCGAGGCCGATCGTGAGGACGACTCCGGCTCGGGTTGGGAGCGCCGCGGAACGCGGCGGGTGTGACGCCGAGACACGGGTGGAGCCGATGCCGGCGCAGGTCTTGGGGCGCGGACGAGGAGGCAGGTGTTCACCGAAGCCGGCCGGGGCCACTCACCGGACCGGCCGCTTCCACAGCACGATTCACCCGGGTGCGGCTCGGTTGCCGTCCTTGCTGGGCGTGAGGGTGGGGACGCCGGGATGCCGCGGTTGCGCGTCACCGTCCGGACGCCGACGCGTTCACGCCCCGGCGACATCACCCTCCCGAAACAATCCGTAGTCGTCAGCGCGCGGAAAGTAGCGTCTCGTGTCAGTTTGGACGAGGAAGCCGTACCCCAACATGAGGAGTAGCCGTCATGGGCGGTAAGCAGGACAAGCGCCAGGAGCCGGGTAAGGGCCGAGAGGAGCAGCAGCGGCCGCAGCGGCCCGGTCAGGACCCGGTGCGCCCGGTGCCGGGCACCCCCTCGCGTGGCGGTGAGCGCCCGCAGGAGATGGAGCGGCGTCGCGAGGAAGACCTGCGCGACGACGCCTTCTGAGTAGAAGCGGTACCGCATGCGAGCAGAGCCCGGCCGGGCCCGTAGTCACCCGGCCGGGCTCTGTCCTGCCGTGTGCGGTCCTCTGATGATCAGAGCGTGATCGCTCCATTGGAGTACCTCGGTGGTGCGGGCCGTCGCCCACCCACTACGCCAAGAGGCGCGACACCCTGGCCGCGCCGGCCCGCCCGCCGGCTCGCCCGGCCCGGTCGTCGGGCGGTCGAGTGTGCGGGTGTGGGGCGGGGGTAGGCGGTGGGGGACAGGTGTCACCAGCGGCGGGGCGGAGCGTGCCCTACGCGGTCCGCGACCGCGCCTTCCGCGCGACAGACAGCAGGTCGGGATATGGCCAGGCATCCGAAGCCGTCGGAGCCCCCGCAGGGCGAGGGGCCGAGCCGGTTCAAGGGAAGCAAGCAACACGGTTGGTCACCGGATGTGGACGAGACCAGGCAGCAGGACAACCCCAGCGCCCACCGTTCCTTCCACGCGGAGGAATACGCCCCTGCCAAGGGACCCGGTCGGACAGTGTCCAAGGAAGAAGCGGGCAATCCCCACGGCAGGCCCTCGAAGAGCACGGGCAAGCGTGGGGAGGAGCAGAAGAAGGGCTCCGGCGACCAGGGGATGCACGACCTCGGCCCGAAGGGCCGCTCAGGGCGCCCCAGCGGAACCAAGGACGCCTCCGCCACCACCGGTGTCGCCCCTCAGGATCCTCCCGGTACCCGAAGCGGGGGATAACCCCGCCGCCAGATGCTGCGCCGCTGGACCTGACCGGCGCGAAGTCCCTGCTCCCCATCGATGGGACACCACCTGCCTGATCCGCGCGGGCTGCGGAGCGGGAACATTCCGGACTGGTGCACCGTTCATCCATTAGCGAGTGCGGGAGGGGGCCGATGCCCCCGGGCCCAACCAATCGCCTCAGGGCAGATCGTTCGGCTGAAGCGTTGCAGCGACTTCCGTCGCGGGGCGACCACCCCTTACCGCACCCACCCGTTGACGCCCCGCCCGGCCACCCCCCCCGGCCGGCCGGGGCCGGCCCCGATCAGCCTCCCCCCGGCCGGTCGGGGCCCCCGCGACCTCGTCCGCGTCGGCACCGCACTGACGGCACTGAATGGGTGGCCGCCGCCACCCTTTGTTTCCCGGATCGGGACGGCGGCCACGCCGTGGGGCAACCCGCGGCGTCTGCCCCTGGTACTCCACCCGCAGATCGTGATCTTCATGCCTGAGTGGCTTGTCGACGGTAGTGGCTGGCCTGGGACCGAACCGTCCCGCCATCCGGCTCATCAGGCCCTCGAACGCCTCCTGCCGGCGGGCAGGGTCTACGCTGTGGCCTGCGGCCACCGCGTGAACGTTTGTCTTCACACACCGATGATCAACGGGTGGCCGCACCCGTCTCCACAGCGCTTCGGGGGCGCCCAGCGTCCGCTCGCCGTTCCTGTGTCAGGAGGACATGTGCAACGTGGCGAAGTCTGGTGGGTGGAGTTCGACGAGCGGCGGCCGGTCGTGCTGCTGTCGGGAGACGACGCGTCCGGGATCCGGGTGATGCAGGTCGTCGCTCGGGCGGGTGTCGACATCACCGGTCTGGGCGTCGAAGTGGCAGTAGGCGCCGTGGAAGGACTGCCCTTCGAAGGCGTGCTGCGGTTCGCGTTGCCGCGTCCGGGCTTTACTCCTTGCACGTGGCTGACCGCCGTGTCCCGGGACGATCTGATCGAGCGAGCGGGCGTTCTGTCCTCCGCGAAACTCGGCGAGATCGAGAACGCCCTCCGTCTCGGTGAGCAGGCGAAGGAGTGGACCCCGGCGACGACCGCGAAGCTCAGCGAGATAAGGAACGCCCTCCGTCTCGATGGACCCGGGTAGGCGGAGAAGGAACGGACGCCCGCGACGGCGTGGTCGGTCTCGTCCGGATGATCGA
This sequence comes from Streptomyces sp. Isolate_45, assembly GCF_024721315.2. Taxonomy (GTDB): domain Bacteria; phylum Actinomycetota; class Actinomycetes; order Streptomycetales; family Streptomycetaceae; genus Streptomyces. The sequence goes on along the minus strand of NZ_JANFAK020000023.1, from coordinate 10,473 downwards.
CGCTGCCGGCTGCCTCCTCGGCGCCCCCCACGATCGAGATCACGAACTACGGCTGGAGTACTACAGCCATTTGTTGCGGCGCAGGGCGCGGTGGATGATCGTGCAGGCGATGATGATGAGTACCCAGACGGCGGGGTAGCCGTAAGGGGATTTCGTTTCGGGCATGTGGTCGAAGTTCATGCCGTAGACGCCGACGATCATGGTGGGGACGGCGATGAGAGCGGCCCAGGCGCTGATGCGGCGCATGTCGGCGTTCTGCTGGACGCCCAGCTGGGAGATGCTGGCGCTGAGCATGCCGGTGATGAGTTCGTCGAAGGACACGATCTGTTCGCTGACCCTCTGGTGGTGGTCGGCCACGTCCCGGAAGTAGGCGGCGACCTCCTTGGGGACCTGCGGGACGGCGCCTTCGCTGAGGCGCTGGAGAGCCGGGGCCAGGGGCATCACCGCGCGCTTGAATTCGAGGAGTTCACGCTTGAGCTGGTAGATGCGCCCCGCGTCGACCGGTCGGTCAGGGGAGAACACCTCGCTCTCCAGGGTGTCCACGTCACCGGCGAAGGCGTCGGCGACATCGACGTAGCGGTCGACGACCAGGTCCGCGACGGCGTGCAGGACGGCGGCGGGGCCGCAGCCCAACTGCTGCGGGTCCTCCTGCAACCGGCGGCGAACGTCGTCGAGCGGCGGGGCGCTGCCGTGTCGGACGGTGATCGCGTAGCCCGGGCCGGCGAACACCATGATCTCCCCGGTGTCGACGATCTCGCTCGTCGCGGTGACCTTCTCGTGGTCGACGTAGACGATCGTCTTCAGGACGAGGAACAGCATGTCGTCGTAGCGTTCCAGCTTCGGACGCTGATGTGCGTGAACGGCGTCTTCCACGGCCAGAGGGTGCAGACCGAAGGCTTCGGCGACCTCCTGCAACTGCTCTTCGCTCGGCTCGAACAGGCCGATCCACGCGAAGCGCCCCTCCAGCGGGTCTACCCGCTCCATGGCCTTGCCCAGGTCCACCTGCCCGGGGATCCGGTGCCCGTCCTCGTAGAGCGCGCAGTCCACCACCGCCGACGGCAACCCCTCGGAATTGCTGTTGTGCTGCTCCGCGACCATGTACTGCCTCTGTCCCTCGCCCGACGTCCAGGCATGCAACCTACCCCCGACCAGCGATTGATCACCCCACTCGTCGGTGGCAAGCCCCATGGGCAGGATTCCCCGAGCCGGTCGAGCCGAGCCGAGCACGAGCACGGCCCGCCGAACGCCGCGATCGGGGCCCCACATGATGGTCAGCGCGCTGTGACGGGATCCACCCGAGCGGTAGCGGCCCGGGGGAGACCGTCGACGGATCCGCTCGTCTTGTGGGCTACGCGATCGGACACCGTGGTCAGCCGGCCGGTGAGCAGGCGCCGTCGCCCGCGAGGCTCGGTCGTGAAACGCGGTGCGGGGGATGGCCGGTACAGGGGATACCCAGCCAGTACATCATCCGTGGCAGGAGCCGAACCTCCTGGTGGGCTGTGACACTGGTCCACAGGACCGTGCCCGTGTCGCCGGCGCCGAAGGTCTACCGATCCCGTCGCCAGGCGCCTCTGCGTGGATCGTGAACGGAGCCAAGGCCGCCCGCCGACTGGCCGGCCGTCTTCGTCATCCGGGAACTGCGAGAGATCGTACGGGAGTTGAGTGGCAACCCTGCCATGCCATCCATGCGGATCAGCGCGGACGAGGACCCCTCCGGGCACGGCATCGGTGCCGGCCCCGGGCCGCGCGTGCAGGGGACGGCCGCCGGCCTCCTGGCCTGGCTGACCGGCCGTTCTGACGGCACTGCCCTCACCGTCGACCCTCCCGGCGCCCTTCCCAGCGTGCCGTCGTGGAGGCAATGACCGGAATCCCGCACTTCCGCACTTAAGACTTCTGCGTGACCTGAAGCGGGAGTTGAGTCAGAGCTGGGGTGTGCCGTCCGGCGGGCCAGGGACATGCGCAAGGGCAGCTGTAGCGGGACTCGCCCCGACACGCGGCCCCGCGACCGGTGCCTGCGCGTAACGCCACTAACGCCGCTAACGCCACGACGCCGATATCGCCGACCTGGACGTCGGCCAGTCCGGGCCGGAACGCGTGAGCACGGCTTCGGAGGCACCGACTTCCGCAGCCCGCCGCAGCCGGCCGACACCGCCCGCCGGCGAGGACGGCGGGCGCGTACTGGTGCCGCCCGCTGACCGGGCATCGGCCGGAGTGCCTACCGGAAATGGCCGGCAGGTGCATGACGGGTTGGTGGGGTGCGGGGCTACCTTCTTAGGGCTCCGGAGGGGCGGCTGTCCGAACGTGCGGGCCACAGGCGGGCGGTGGCGGCTTCTCCAGTGCCCCGGCTCCGCCGAGGGGTCGGGTCCCCCCACGCGTGAAGGAAGACGACCATGTCTCTGGGCATCTGGCTGAAAGCCGGCACATCCGCCGCCGCTCTGGTCCTCGCGGCGGCAACCGCCGCGACCGCGGCACCCGCGCCCGTACCGGACGCCACCGCGGCGGTAGTGACGCTCCGCTATGACGACAGTCGGGCCGGCGGCTGGGAAGCGGCCATCGCGGCCGGGGTCGCTTCCTGGAACGCGAACGTCAGTAACGTAAGGCTGGTGGAGGCCGCGCCCGGGACCCGGGCCGAGATCGTCATCGTGGCCACCACCGGCTGGCCGCAGGCCACCCTCGGACCGGTCCGGCCGGGGCGACAGGTGCGAGTCGAACTCGGTGCGCAGGCCGTGAGCCAGGGGTACGACAAGACGCGCATCGCCGCGCACGAGCTGGGCCACAGCCTGGGCCTGCCGGACAGCAAGCCGGGGCCGTGCTCCCAGCTGATGTCCGGGTCCAGCGCCGGGACGGCCTGCGCCAACGCCGTGCCCAACGCGACGGAGCGGTCCCGCGTGCAGAACGCGTACGCGAACGGGCTCGTGGCAATCGTGCCGACCGACGGCCGGGTACTCATCGACGCCCCCTGACCGTAGAGGTCGGCTGGTGGGCCGGCGCGGGGCCTCGGCCGGGCCGGGACTCGATGGTTCGAGTTCTGGCAGATCTCAGAGGCCCTGCGCGGCCCGAAGGCGTTCGACCTGTGGGAGAGCCGGCCCCTCGGACAGGCGCGGGTAGGGTTCGGGCCCGAGTCCGGAGAGGTCGGCCATGCATGCTCCGACCCGGGTGACGATGCGGTCGATGACGTTGGCGGGTGCGGTGGACCCGTCATCAATGACGGTCATCCGGATACGGATGGTGTCCTCCGGGAATCCCGGCTGGTCGAGGTCCTCGTACCGCACGGTCGCCAAGGTGCCGTTCTCATGGACGGTGGGGCAGGCAGCGACAGCCTCGCGCAACTGCGCGTAGACGGTCTCTGCCGACAAGTAGGACGAGAGGAGGTTCACTCCCGGGCTCCCGGGCTCCCGGGCTCGTCGGTGTCGACTGTCTGGGCGACAGCGGCATGCGCACCCCGCCGGCTGAACAGACCCCACATGGTGGAGCACGGGGCCGACAGCTGTGTCGGTGACAGGGCTGTCAGGCTTCACATAGGAGAGTTCGGGGCCTTCCCCATAGCTCTCCGAAGACCGCTTCCGCGCGATCGGGTCAAGGCCCGGCGGCGGCCGACCAGGTCGTGGCCGCTAGAGTCACAGCCATGGGGGATCGGACACGTGTGAAGCACTGCAAGCAGTGCCGTCGGCCGCTCGACGAGCGCGGTCGGTGGAGACGCCCGAAGCGGTTCTGCAGCCGCCGGCACCGCCTGAGGTACTGGGTGGAAGAGATCTTGGACGCCGTCCTGAGCTAGTGACTCGCCCCACTCACCGCTTGGCCCGGTTGGTCTGAACCCGTGCGGCTACGACCCGCGGTGGCGCGCACCGTGCTCGTGCCGTGGTGCCGCACCGGCTTCGCAGCGCGAGGGGAACGCCTGTGGCTGAGGTGCTGGTCATCCCTCATGGGTACGGGCCGACCGTTGGCGTTCGTCAGTTTGCCGAGCCACTGACAACGCGCGTAACACCGAGCGGGTCCGGCCGCTCCTGCCGGCGGGCCATCTGCCGCCAACCGCCGTGCGGGAGTTCCGTGACCGGGCTGCCGCCGCACCCCGAACCTTGCCGCGCCGGACGGGACTGAAACCGGCGGGGCGGCACGGCGATCCGCCCGCGATTGCAGGCCGGGGCTTACATGCCGGCCGCTCGTCGCGAGGCATCGTCGCTGCGATCAGGCTCCGAGGCGGGGTCGGGTCTCCCTGGTCGTCCGGCGCTTGAGAGCGCGCCGTTCGTTTTCCGTCAGGCCGCCGCACACACCCATGTCCTGGCCCCCCTCGAGGGCCCACTCCAGGCATTCGCTCAGGACCGGGCAGCGTCGGCTTCTCTGGGGGCTGGTCCTGTGTGGTGGGACGTTGCACCGGAGGGCTATGTTGATCTTCTGAAGATCGTTCTCTGGGGGTGCGGCTCTGTGGCGGGTTGTTGCATCAACCGTCGGACCATGGAGTTGCATTGCGTGCCTTTCCTGTCAGATCGCCCTCTGGCGTGCGGTATTGGACGGTCGTCGATGACGGCTAGGAGGTCGTGTTCATCGCTGATCAGTGGCTGAGGTTCTTGCGGTTCGGTCGAAGCCGTTCCGAGTTGACGACGAAGGCGTACGCCGGCGGGATAGCGCTGTACCTGCGGTGGTGCCGGGCAACAGGGCGCGAATGGTCCGTCGCTGCGCGGGACCTGGGCCTGTTCATGGTCTGGCTGAAGTACACGCCGTCATCGCTGGATGATGATCCGGCGCCGGTGGTGCTGGGGCCGGTGCCGACCCGGCTCGCAAAGAGCGGAGGGTCAACGGCGTTCTGACGGCGGTGCGGGGGCTGCTGTCCTACGCGGTGTCGGTCGGTGAGGCACCGAGGTCGGTGCTCGGACAGATCTACGAGCTGGCCGACAGCCGGGACCTGCCGGTGGAGGCCCAGGGTGAAGACTCTGGCCTGACCTACCGGCTGCGAGCTGTCCACCGGAGCCAGGAGCCGGAGGCCGAGGTGGACCGGGCCACCGACGAAGAGCTGGTGGCGATGTTCCTGGAGTGCCGCAACGCCCGTGACCGGCTGATCGTGCTGCTGCTCGGCAGGGTCGGGCTGCGCCGCGGCCAAGCGGCCGGTCTGCACCGCAGTGACTGTCACCTGCTTCCCGACTCGCGGGCCCTGGGCTGCGACTACAGCGGTGCCCACCTCCACGTCCGGCGGCGAGACAACAGCAACCGGGCCTGGTCGAAGTCGAAGCAGGCATGGACACAGCCGTTGGACTTCTTGGTGGTCCAGGCTTTCGACCAGTACGTCGATGAGCGCCACGAAGTACTCGGGGCGGGCGGCAGCGACTTCCTGCTCGTGAACCTGTTCCGCGAGCCGCTGGGGGCGCCGATGCCGCCGGACGCGCTGGGCGAGCTGTTCGAGCGGCTGAGCCAGCGGGCCGGGCTGTCGCGGAAGGTCGGTCCCCACATGGCCCGCCGGGCTTTCGGCAGCAACGTCGCGGACGCCGGCGGGTCGGCGGACGAGGTGCAGGCCCTGCTCGGCCAGACACACCCGGAGTCGCCCAGGCCCTACCTGATTCCCGACCGGGCCCGATTGCGCGAGGCGATCGAACGCGTTCCCTCCCCGCGGTCCCTGCACAGGTCGGGGGAGAAGTGATCGGGACACCTCTGCCGCTGGCCCATGAGCTTCAGGACCTGCGGACCCAGGTCATCATCGACGCCTTGGACGCAGAGTTCCTGAGCCTAGTGAGCTGGGACTGGGAGGCGCGTGTCGTGCGCTACCCCAAGGTCCACCCGGTGCTGGGCATGCCGGACTGCGAGATCCCCGGCTGCACGAAGGGCACCCCGCTCGGCGAACCGGTCTGTGTCGGCCGCTGGCGGCGGTCCGGTCTGTCCTTCGAGGACTTCGCCGCGGTCCCGAGGGAGAGTGCCTATCACCGCTCCGACGGGCAGGTCCTCTGTCGTGTCCCGGGCTGCCAGCGGCCGCCCCGGCTGGTCACTCATGGTCTTTGCACCACTCACCAGGCACGCTGGCACAGCTCGTCCGAGCTGACCGTGGAGGACTTCCTGCGGAACTCCCCGCAGCAGGGGCTGCCCGGGTTCGGACCCTGCCAGGTCACCGCCTACTACCGGCTGCGCGGCTCGGAACGGATCCGCTACTGCGAGGTCCACCGAGGCCGCCTCAACCGCGAACGGCGGTCGGGGACCTTCGACGGAGACGAGGAACGGTGGCGCCTGACGTCGTCGTCGGTGCCGGTCAACCGCGAAGTCAGCCTGCGCGGGCTGCCTGACCGGCTGGTCGCGGAACTCCTCTACTGCCTTCAGGTCCGCACCGCCCGGCAGGCGAAGACCAAGGATCACCGGATGCGGCACATCAGCGATCAGCTGCGTCTGCTCCAGGTCCCGAGCCTGGAGACGCTGGGAGAGGACGACCTGATCCGCGCGGGGATGGTCGATGACCTGCGGATGATCATCCGGGGTGCACAGACCGCGCTGCGCAGGCTGGGGGCGACTACGGAGACCGAGCGGCTCAAGGACATCTGGGACCTGTTCGTCTTCGGCCACCAGGGCACCCTCACGTTCAGCCGGATCCACCAGCGTCCCCTGCGGGAGGCGGTCAAGGTCTGGGCCTATGACGAACTCCCTCGGCGTCGCGGCCGGCATGTCGCCAGCTCCATGCAGAACATGATCCGCGGCATGGAACAGCTCTCGGACAGCCTGCGGCTGCAGCGAGACGACAAGGGGCATGAGCTTCGGCTTCTGAGCCGCACGGACATGGTCAGCTTCTGCAACCGCGTCGCGTTCCTCGCCGAGACCGGCGCCTTCGGGGCTCACCACCGGGTCAACGTGATCCGCTACGTCCGCAGAATCGTGAACCGGATCCGTGTCCTGGGCCTCACCGGCCCCGGCCAGATACTCGAGGGCCTGCCGGCGGACTTCTCCCTGTCCATGGAGGACATCCCCGACGAGCCCGAGGACACCGAGGCTGGACGGGATCTGCCGGACGAGGTGATGCGGGAACTCTGCGACAACTTCGATCTGCTGGAGAAGATGAGCAACCGGGAATACCGCGTCGCGGCCGAGCTGCTTGTCGACACCGGCCGGCGGCCGGACGAGATCAGCACGCTGGCGCTGGAGTGTCTGGGCAAGGACCCGGACGGAACCTTGGTCCTGATCTACGACAACTCCAAGAACTACCGGCTGGGCCGTCGTCTGCCGATCGCGAAGGCGACCGCTGCCGTGATCACCGAACAGCAGGAGCGGGTGCGTGAACGCTTCCCCGACACTCCGGCCGACAAGCTCAAGCTGCTGCCGAGCCCGCTGGCCAACCCCGCAGGAACGAAGCCGATCGGTTCGATCGGCGACGCCCACCGGGCCTGGGTCAACGCTCTGCCCGACATCATGTTTCCGGTCGTCGTCGAGGTCGACGGGCAGCTGGTGACGAAGCTGCTGCCGTTCGACAAGTCCAAGATCTTTCCCTACGCCTACCGGCACTCCTTCGCTCAGCGGCACGCGGACGCCAACATCGACCCCGACGTGCTCATGGATTTGATGGACCATCGTGAACTCTCCACAACTCAGGGCTATTACCGGGTCAGCCAGGAGCGACGACGTGAGGCCGTCGACCGGGTCACCGCGTTGCAGTTCGACCGCCGCGGCACCCGCGTCTGGCGCAAAGCACAAGGACTCCTGGACTCCGAGCACGTGCGGCGGGCCATCGGCGAAGTCGCCACGGCCTACGGCATCTGCCTGGAACCCCACAACGTCGCGGCCGGCGGCCAGAGCTGCCCACTGCGCTTCCGCTGCATCGGCTGCGACCACTTCCGCACCGACGTCTCCTACTTGCCTGACCTGGAGCGATACCTCTCTGATCTCCTGCGCAGCCGCGAACGACTGATGTCGGCCTTCGAGGCCGACGACTGGGCCCGCAGCGGAGCGATGCCCTCCGAGGAGGAGATCAGCCGGGTCCGCCGTCTGATCAACCGGGTCAAGGCCGACCTGGACGACCTCTCCGACGAAGAACGTGCCCAGATCGAAGACGCGGTCGCTGTGGTCCGCCGCGGCCGCTCGGTGATGCTTGGCATGCCTCGCGTCGGCCAGCCGCTTCCCGATGTCAGGCCCTGGAGGCTTCCATGATCCCTGCCATGCGCGACGGCCGACAGGCCGACACCGAGCGGCGCCGCCAGCGCGTCGCCACCGCAGTCAAGAACGCCGCGAGGAACGGCACGCCCATCAGCGTCTCGGCCATCGCCCGGCAAGCCGGAGTCGATCGCAGCTTCCTCTACCGTCACCGCGACCTGCTGGAGATCGTGCACGCGGCCGAGCTCGAACCTGCGACTCAGGACCCGGCAGGCACTTCGCCGGTGAGCCGGGCCTCGCTCCAAGCCGATCTCGCGAACGCCCAGGCTCGCAACGCCCGCCTTGCCGCCCGCGTCCAGCAGTTGGAGAAGCGGTTGTCGCAGGTGCTGGGGACTCAGGCATGGCAGGAGTCGGGGCTCGGGGCTCCATCGGACATCGACGAGCTCCAGCGGAAGATCACGAGACTGGAGCAGCGTAACGTCGAACTGGCCTCCGCGTTGGAGGAGGCCCGATCCGATCTCGATGCCGCGCGGGCGGCCAACCGGGACCTGACGAGAGCGCTGAACCAACGCGGCTGAGGCGGTCCAGGTTGTCCCGTGCCGTCGAAGGCGGCACGGGACAACCTGAGTCACTTCCCTGCGCGCATCAGCAGATGCCCCCGGCGAAACCGTTCCCCCTCGCATGGCTCACGCAGCATCCGGCCGACCTCGGTGAAGCCGGCCTCACCGGCCAGCCCTGCAAGGTCGTCGATCGGCCATCGGTAGGCTGTCGTCACCTTGTGGTCGAACGCCGTGGTCGGCTCACCTTCCGACTCGAAGAAGGCGAGCAGAAGAGTTCCGTCGGGTGCGAGTACCCGACGGAACTCGGCGAAGTACGGTGGCACGTCCTGCGGTGGGGCGTGAATGACCGAGTACCAGGACACGATGCCTTGCAACTGGCCATCGGCCAGGTCGAGGGCATCCATGGAACCGACCTCGAACCGCAGGTCCGGGTATGTCTCCCGCGCGAGATCGATCATCACTGGCGACAGGTCGACGCCGAAGACGTCCAGCCCCAGATCCCGCAGGTGAGCGGTGACAGGTCCAGGGCCGCATCCCAGCTCGGCGACGGGCCCGGAGCCGGCGGCCCGCACAGCTTCGGCGAACGCGGCGAGCACCGCGCGATCCAGCGGAAGAGTGTTGAGGTCATCGCGGGGCAATTCGGCATAGAGAACGGCGACGGCATCGTACGCGTCAGCTGTCGCACCGTGATACGAGGAAAGTTCAGTCACAAGCGAGGACCCTAGAGCCTTCCTGACGCAGACGGCTGACTATCGGACAGGTCCACTGGCGACTGCTCGAAGCAACAGTGGCGCCACATGTGTTGCACACGATAGTGTCGCTCACACCGGCACTGAGCTGCACAAAGTGGTCCCCACTCGCCTCGCGCCACACGGTTACCCCTAGAGAAGGCGGCATACCGCCTTTGCCTCCTCGATCTGGAGCAGGGCCGGGCCGCTGGTGCCGACCGGGAAGAACAGGTCCGGGTCTGCCTGTCGGCAGGCCGCCTGGTGGCGCCAATCCATCTCGTGCCTCCGTTCGAGTTGCCGGACTACTTCTTCTGTTCGCCTGGCCAATACCGCCGGCTCCATGCAGACCATCGACAGCGTCTTCCCTCCTTCCCCCGTTTCTCCCCAACAGCCGGGCACGGCTTCGTTTAACGCAGGCGCGTGGGGTAGGCGGGACGCATGTTCAGGCATCGACGTGTGCGTACGGCCGTTGTACTCATGATCAGCTGGGTGGTGTTGGCAGGTGTCGAGCGTTGGGGCGAGGTCGCGTCCTGGCCGAAGGCCGTTGTCAGCGGGCTGCTGTGGGCGGTGGTGGTGACCGGCGCCTGGTGGTTCGCCGAATGGACGCAGGTGAGCCGGCAGCGCGGCATGAGCCGGTCGGAGCGCCGCCATGTGAAGGTGAACGACCGGGGGCGGTAGACCGTGTCCGCGGTCGCGGTCGCGGGCACCGACGACGTGCGCGGCCGTGCCCGGCGTTCGCCGCGGGGCGGAGCCCGGGGAGACCTGGTCCAACAGCGACTCGGGCGTGGATCCTCGTCCAGGGACCCTTGGCCAGGCAGGCGGCGACCACGGGGCGTATGCCCCCGGGACACTGCGGAGAGGTCTTCCTGCGGAGCGGAGGACGCGCTGTTCCGTAGCCCGCCCGCCCAGTCGCCGGTGTCTGCGAGCTTCCCGGGCAGACGGCCAGGTCGGCGGGCAGGGGAGTGTGGGATGACTCGGCTTCGGCGCGTCCGCACTTCTCAGTGCGGCCAATGGTGTGAAGCCCTGCTGGTGTTGTGAGGTGGAACGGCTCCCCGTTGAACAGCAACATGACTCACGAAACTTGTTTCGCGTATTGCTTGACGGGTGTGGGTGTTGGGCGCGATGCTCTGGGG
>NZ_JANFAK020000236.1 GCF_024721315.2 Streptomyces sp. Isolate_45 | reverse complement strand
GGCCGGAGGCACCGGATCGGGGCCGCCGGGGCCGGGCACCGGACCGGGGAGCGGACCCGGCCGGGGGCCGGGACCGGGGCCCGGCGCGGGGGTGGGTGAGGGAGGAACGGGGTCGTTGGGAGGGGTGCCCATGGCTTCTCCGTTGCTGTGCGGGGGCGGGTGTGGGTGGACGTCAGGAGCCGGCGGTCCGTCGGAGTCGTGCGGTCGTGTGCCGTGCCGTGCCGTAGGGAGCCGGTCCCCCGTCCCGTCAGGAACCGTGGTTGCGGAACTCCATGACGAAGGCCGTGCAGAAGGCCTCCAGGTCGTCCGGCTTCCGGCTGGTGACCAGCGTCGCGGGCGCCGCGTGACAGACCTCCACCTGTTGGTCGACCCAGGTGCCGCCCGCGTTGCGGATGTCGGTGGCGAGGCTCGGCCAGGAGGTCAGGGTGCGGCCGCGCAGCACGTCCGCCTCCACGAGCGTCCACGGCGCGTGGCAGATCGCCGCCACGGGCTTGCCCGCCGTGAAGAAGTCGCGGACGAAGCCGACGGCCCTCCCGTCGGTGCGCAGGGCATCGGGGTTGGCGACGCCACCGGGCAGGACCAGTGCGTCGTAGCCGTCCGAACTGTCCCCGGCGAGCACGTGGTCGACGGGATACGTACCCGCCTTGTCGAGATGGCGGAACGCCTGGACCCGACCGGGTCCCGTCGAGACCAGTTGCGGGTTCCAGTCGGCCTTCTCGGCCGCCTTCCACGGTTCGGTGAGTTCGATCTCCTCCACGCCCTCGAGCGCGGTCAGAAAGGCGATGCGCACCAGGTCCACCTCCTTCTCTCGTGCTTCTCGTGCTTCTGTCGTCCTCAACGGGCCTTCGGACATGCCGCGTCGGTGGGGCTCAGTCGGGTGGTTCCGGAACTGCCGGCTGCTCGCCGGGCGCGGGCCCCGCGGGAGACTCCCCCGGGTCCTGGGGCGTTCCACCGGGGCCCGGGTCGCGTGGGGTCGGATCGGGACCGCTCGGTGTGGGCCCCGGGAGTTCGGGGTCTTCGGGTCGGCGTTCCGCGGTCCTGTCCATCGCGTTCCCCTGGGAGTCCTTTGCGTGCGGCATGCGGGCACGTTCGTACTGCCCTGCGCCTGCCCTGCGCGACGCGCCTCAACCGGACGGGTGGGGGTGACGCCCCGTGGAGGCGGGTGGCGGGCGGGGATGGCGGCGCCGTCGAGCCGGCAGACGACGATCTCCTCCAGGGGGTCCCACTCGTCGTGCGAACCGACCGGAGGAACGAGGGTCTCCGTGCTCGGTTCCGCCGCGTCCCCCGCCGCGAGCGGCGGTGGTGACGTCGCCGCGGGCGGGTCGTGCGGGTAGGTGCTTTCGGGCTGCCCGCGCGTCACCGACATGTGCCCCGGTCGGCGGCTCCTACCTGCCCAGGGCGGCGGCGAACTCCGTGCGGCCGGGGTGACGGTGCGAGGTCGTACGTACACGGCGGCCCACGCGGCGGGTCAGGTGCCGGTGGCACGGGCCCCGCGCCCCTTGTCGGCGGCACCCGGCCGGGGCACACCGTCGATCGCCAGGCAGATGCCGAAGACGCGGTCGTGGCCGGTCCAGCCGTTGACCCGGCCCCGGTTGTTGCTGATCCGCACCCGTCCCCGGGCCCGGTCGAGGCCGGACACCAGGTGCAGGTACACCGTCCCGGCGACCCGGGCGAGGACGATGTCCCCGACCTCCAACTTCGCCGGGTCCACCGGGGCGACGGTCACCCGCTGCCGACTGCGGATCAGCGGGACCATGGAGGACCCGCTCGGACGGAACTCCACGGTGGCCCCGCCCGCGACCCGACCTGCCATCGCCCCCAGTGCGCCCATGCGGTGATCGTGACAGGTGCGGCACCCGCCGGCCGGCGATTTACGTCGGGGCGGTCCGTGGGGTGGCCTGCCCGGCGGTTCGTCGGGCAGGCCGTCGGGACCGTGGCGCGGCCGGATCAGTCCAGCGGGAGGGCCGCGATGCGGTCGGTGGCCTGGGGGTAGAGCCGGTTTCCGTGCTGGACGATCATGCTGGGTCCGTCCGGCATGTTCACGGCTCCCGCGGACACCGTCCACGCGGTCCGGCGCCCTGCGACGTCCACCGCGACGACGGCCTGACCGCCGTCGGCGACCGCCGCGTAGACCTCGCCGCGGAAGGGTGCGGGAGGGGCCAGCATGGAGACGTACGCGCCCGGGTCGTGGGTCCACACCTTCTTCCCGGTCGATTCGTCGAAGGCCTGGAACGAGCCGTCCGCGACGTACACCGTGCCGTTCACGCAGACGGGCGCGCTCAGCAACTTCGTCCCCTCGGGCTCCAGCGTCCAGACGACCGCCCCCGTCGTCAGGTCCACCGCCGTGATCCTCTCCTCGAAGTCGAAGGCGTGGCGGTCCGAGGCGACCGGGCGGTTGAAGCCTCCCGACTCCGTCGGTGTGACCGCCTGCTGGTCGGTCCGTACCCGGGTCGCCCACAGCTGGTGGCCGTCGCGCAGGTCGACGGCCAGGACGCGTGCGGGATCCGAGGCGATCAGGCGGCCGCCGGAGACGATCGCGGACATCATGAGGGAATCGTCCGCGTCCAGGACCGCGCCCTCGATGCGTTGGCGCCAGCGCACCTTGCGCGCGCCCAGGTCGTACGCGACCAGCCAGGGCTGGTCCTCCTGCTCTCCGGAACGGTAGTACGCCTTGAGGTAGAGGCATTCGGCGTCGGCGGCCAGCAGCCCCGTGGTGTAGGCGAGCTCGCCCAGGACGGCGGGGCCGGCCGCGTCGGGGGTGAGACGGCCCGTCAGCGGATCCATGTGTCCCGCGCTCGCGTTGCCGTCGTCGTCGAAGACGAGGCCCACGAGGCGGTCGCCGGCCACGGCCGTACGGAGCTTGGCGGTCTGGGCCTCCCACAGGATCCGGCCGTCGGCGGTCGAGATTCCGCGCATGACGTCGCTCACGTGGATCAGGACCTTCTCGATCGCCACGGCCGGGGAGGCGGAGAACGGGGAGGGGACCGACCACAGCGGGGCCGGCGGGGTGCCGGGCGGGCGGGTGCCGCGGCTCGGGGCGGGGGTGGCCTTCGGGCCGCCGGAACGGGCGCCCGAGCCCTTGTCCGAGCCGGGAAAGGTACCGGTGAGCCAGAGCGCCGAGCCGCCACCCGCGGCGGTGAGCGCGGCCGCCGCCGTACCCGCGATCACGGTGCGGCGGGAGAGGGCGCGTCGCGGGGCGGGGGCGCGCAACGGGGCGGTGGTGACCGTGGCGACGTCCTCGATCCGGCGCGACAGGTCGGTCAGGAGTCGCTGTGGCAACAGGTCGACGAACTCACCGGCGTCGAACCGCCCCCACCGCTCGCACAGCCGGTCCGGGCGCGGGCGCTGCGCGGGCTCCGGTGACAGGCAGGCGGCGAGCGTTTCACGCAGTCCGTCGGGGGTGCCGGTCAGGTCGGGGGCGGCGCCGTCGCGCAGCAGTTGCAGGGTGCTCTGCCGGCCGCGGGCGTCGTAGGGGCCGTGGCCGGTGGCGGCGAACACCAGGACCGCCGCGAGGGCGAACACGTCCCCCTCCGGGCCCGGCGGCCCGCCGCGCGCCTGTTCGGGGGACATGTAGGCCGGTGTGCCGGCCACGCCCCCCGCCCCGGTGAGGCGGGGGCTGCCGGGGGCTTGGGCGAGGCCGAAGTCGATCAGCCGGGGACCCTGCGCGGTGATCAGCACGTTGGAGGGCTTGAGGTCGCGGTGGACGAGTCCGGCACGGTGCAGGGCCGCGAGGGCGGCGGCGAGGGCGGAGCCGAGCCCGCGGACGGCCCCCTCGGGCAGCGGCCCCCCGGCCGCCACCGCCTCGGCCAGCGAGGGCCCGATGAGGTAGGCCGTGGCCAGCCACGGCACCGCCGTGTCCGGGTCCGCGCCGAGGAACGCGGCGGTGTGCTCCGCCCCCAGGGAGCGTGCGGCCTCGGCCTCCAGGGTCAGGCGCTCCCGGTAGCCGGGCCGGTCGCGCAGGTCGGCGCGCACGGTCTTGACGGCGGCCAGCCGGCCGCCGGCGGTGCGGGCCAGGAAGACGGTGCCCATCCCGCCACCGCCGAGCCTGCCGAGGAGCGTGTACGCGCCGAGCCGTTCGGGATCGTCGGGCAGCAGGGGCAGGAGCGTGGACATGGCCGGTGGGATCCTTCGCGACGGGGGCTGTGGGACGGGGGCCGCGGGACGGGGCGGCGGAGGCGGCGGGGCGGACCCGACGCCCGGCCCGCGGCGGGCCGTGGTGCGGGTGCCCCCGGTACGGGACGGCCTGCGGGCGGAGCGGGGACGGTCAGTCCGTCGGGAGGGCGACCACCACCGATGGTCGGGCGACGAGCAACACGTTGGGGGTCGCGACGAGTTGGAACGGTTCACGGGCCTCCACCCCGGCGAGTCCCGCCTGCCACAGGCGTTTGCCCGATGGGAGGGAGGTCGCGGTGACCTGGTTCAGCGTCGACAGGTACAGGGTCCGGCCGGACGCACTCGCCACCATGCGGCCGAGCATGGACCATTCCAGGTCCTCGTCGAGGCTCTGCGTCCACAGCGTCCGTCCGGTGTCCGGTGCGACGGCGACGATGGGACCCCGGCCGTCGTCCGTCAGGTACAGGGTGCCGCCGGCGAGGAGGGGTTGGGCGTTCGTGCCGGCGACGACGGCCTGCGATTCCCACAGCCGGGTGCCGGACTCCAGGTCGTAGGCCTGGGCGTGGCCCCGGGAGAGCAGGAACAGCCGACCGCCGTCGGCCGGGTCCACCGCGGAGGCGGGGCCGGTGTCGACGTCGCGGAAGGTGCGGTTCCAGAGCATGCGTCCGCCGTTCCTGTCGTATCCCGCGATCGCCAGCGTCCGGACGGCCGTGACGTCGCGGAACAGTTCCTGGGGAGGCACCGTCACCTCCACGACGACGGTCCGCGGGCCGACGAAGGCGGCCAACCGGTAGGCGAAGCCGGCCGGTAGCGGTGTGCGCCACAACTCCTTGCGCCGGTCCAGGTCGAAGGCCGCCAAGAGGTGCCCGCCGGACGGGTTGCCGTCCCCCACCACCAGCCACGCGGTGGCGCCTTCGACGGCCAGCACCCCGGAGAGGTTCTCGGAGCGTTGCAGCCACTGGGCCCGTCCCTCGCCGAGCGAGCGGAGCGACATCCCCTCGCGCGTGGTCACCAGGAAGCGGTCTCCGGGCACTTGGACGGGCGGGTCGTTGCCGCTCACTCCGGGCATCTGCCACACCTCCTTGCCGGTGCGCAGGTCGTGCCCGTACAGGACGTCGCCGCGCAGCATCAGGAACCGGTCGGCGCCGCTGACCGGGAGGAGCCGCGTACGGGCCGTGTTGTCGTCGAAGCGCCACAGCGCGGGCGGCGGCATCCCTGGCACCCGGGGGCTCGTGCCCGTCGCGGCGCCGGCCCCGGACGGTGGACCGGTCCGGCCGTCGTCGCGGGTGAGGACGGACCAGGCGAGCGTGCCGGACGCCCCGAGGGCCGCACCGGCGAGCAGGTGGGTCAGGAGCCGGCGGCGGGTGGGTGCCGGGCGCGGCGGCGGCGCGGCGGGGGTGTGCGACCCCTCGGCCCCGGGCGGGGGCGGGGCGCCGTGCGGGTGCTCGTACGGGTCCGCGTCCCGGCCGCCGTCCGGTTCCGGGTGCGGACCGCCGACGGGGCCGGGTGCGCGGCCCCGGGGTGAGGCCTCGTCCGTGGAGGCCGGGCCGTCCGCCCGGCGCCGGTCGTCCGGGTCGGGGGTGTCCGTGTACGGGGCATCCGTCGGCGGGGCGTCGGCGTCCCGGGTTTCCGTCTCCAGGTCGGCGATCTCCTGCGCGCGCACGGCCAGGGCCGCCACGACCCGACCGGGCAGCGGGCCCGCGGGCGGCGGATCCTCCTGCCCTGCCCGTTCCTGCCCGTCGGTCACCTGCCTCACCGTCTCCAACCCGTGGAGCGCCATCGCCCGGTGCAACTCCGCGGCGGTGGGCCGGTCGGCCGGAGCGGGGGCCAACGCCGCGGCCACGGCCCGGCCCAGTTCGCCGGGCAGCGCGGGTAGTTCCGGCCGGTCGTGGAGGGCCCGGTAGGCCAGGACGGGTGGCGGCCCGTCCCCGAAGGGCAGTCCGCCGGTGGCCGTGTGGATCAGCAGGACCGCGAGGCCGTAGACGTCGGCGGCCGCGGAGGAGGGTCGGCCCGCCGCCACTTCCGGAGCCATGAAGGCGGCGGGCACGGTCGACACGCGGCTCTGCGGTTCCGCCCGCGGCGCGGCCCCGACGGCCCGGCGTCGCGGCCGACCGTCAGGGTCGGGCGCGGCATCCGGGAGCGGCTCGGGCCCCGGCCCCGACGCGTCCTCCCGTTCCGGCACCGACGCTTCTTCCCGTTCCCGCACCGGCTCGGGCTCCGGCCCCGGCCCGCCGCCGGGCTCGGAGAGCGTGCGGCAGGCGTGCAGGGCCATCAGCAGGGGGCGGCCCGTGGTGAGCCACACCCCCTCGGGCGCCACGGCGCCGTAGCCGATGCCCCGGGCGTGCAGCGCGGCCAGGGTGGCGGCGACCTCACCGGCGATCCCCACCGACCGGTCCAGGGACAGGACCCCGGCCCCCCGACCGGGTCGTCCCGCCACGTCGGCCAGGGACACGGCGGGGGTGTAGGCGAGGGCCGCCCAGGAGGGGACGGTCCCGGTCCGTAGGCCGAGCACGGCCGGCACTCCCGGCACGGGGGCGCGGCGCAGCGTCTCGGCGGCCGGGTACGCGGCCGGGGGCAGGAGGCAGACCACGGCGTGCCCGTGGTCCCGGTTGCGGCCGACGTACATGCCGTGGTGCGGCGGGTCCGGCCTGGGGCCGGGCCAGCGGGCCAGCAACCGGTACGGCCCGGCGACCCTCGGGTCCTCGGGCAGCAGCCCGGCCCCCGGATTTCCGCGTTCCATGCGTTCCCCTCCCCCTCGTGGCCCCGGGCCGGGACCGGTCACATGCCCGGCAGCACGCGGACGGTACTGCCGCGTTGCCAAACGACGCCGCCCCGTACGACCGCTCCCCGCCAGGGCGTCTCGGCGCGGACGCCCGCCGCCGGGACCGGCGCGAAGGCGTACTGTTCGGCCGCCCGCCCGGTGTCCACCACGAGGATGCCGAGCTCGGGCTTGCGCAACGGGACGAAGACAGCCGACCCGGCCACCAACGGAGCCTGGTCCTGCGCCAGTTCGTCAACGGCGGAGACGGTCCAGACGGGGGCGCCGGTTTCCACGTCGATGCTGCGGAGCTGGCGGCCGTCCGCCACGTACACGGTGTCGCCGGCCAGGGCCGGCACGCCGAAGCCGGCCGGATCGTCGGCCGGAAGGGTCCACTGCTGTTCCCCGTCGGACCGGCCCAGACAGTTCAGGGCGCGGTGGCCGCCGCCGCCCACCACGACGACACGCGCGGAGAGGGCCGACCACCGACCGTCGCTCCCGGCGGGGCGCCGCCACGCGAGCCGGCCGTCGGAGACGGACAGGGCCGCCACTCCGCCGGCCTCGGAGGCCAGGAGCAGCAACCCCTGTCCGGTGGCCGCGACGAGGGCCTGTCCGGGCACCGGGGCGGGCACCCGCCAGCGCGTCCCCCGGTCCCCGGGCCCCAGCGCGGCGACGTGTCCGGCGTCGTCCAGGACGTACGCCCGGTCCTCGTCGGCGGCGAGCAGTGCGCCCACCCGGTCGGGCACGCGGTGGCGGACCGCGCCGGTGGCGGCGTCCAGGAAGAGGAGGGTGCCGTCCGGGGCCAGGGCGACCGGCCGGCGGCCGCCGACGAGGGCGCGGGCCGTCGGGCCGCGCCCGCGCCGTTCGCCGGACACCGGATCGCGCAGGGCCGTTGCTCCGTCGCCGTCAGCGAACCACACGGCCCCGTCGGCGCCGACCGGCCCGAAGGCGGGTTCGGCCGCGGCGCCGTCGTACGTCCACAGCGGTTGCGGGACCGTACCGGGCGGTCCGCTCCAGCGGGGGGCCGGGGGCCGGGCGGATCCGTTGCCGCCCCGGAGGCGCGGGAGGGCCGTGGTGCCGGTCGCGGTGAGGAGTGCGGCCGCGCCGGCTCCGGCGAGGAGTCGACGGCGGGAGGGCAGTCGGGGTCCGGCGCCCAGAGCGGCGGCGGCCCGTCGCATCTCGGTGGCGTCGGCGGTCACGGCGGGCGGGAGCCAGCCAGTGGCGCGACGCAGGGCCGCGCCCTGCGGGTCGAGCTCCCCGGTCACCTCCGCGGCGGTGGGCCGGTCGGCCGGGCGTTTCTCCAGGCAGCCGCGGATCACGGGGAGCAGCGCGGACGGCACTCCGGCGAGGTCGGGGGCCTCGTAGGCGATGCGGAAGTCCGCGCGGACCGGGTCGCCGTCGAAGAAGGCGTGCCGGCCGGTCAGCGCGAACACGAGCAGCGTGCCGAGGCAGAAGACGTCGCTCGGCGGCCCGAGGGGCCCCTTCACGACCTGCTCGGGCGACATGTAGCCGGGAGTTCCGGGCCGCTGCCCGGTCGCGGTCAAGGTCGCGTCGCCGGTCACCCTGGCGATCCCGAAGTCGACGACGCGGGGCCGGTCGGCTCCGAGGATGACGTTCGACGGCTTGAGGTCGCGGTGGACGACACCGGCCCCGCCCAGGGCCGTCAGCGCCCTACCGAGGGCGGCCGCCAGGACGCGCACGGCGGGCGCCGGCAGCGGCCCGTGCCGCAGCACGCCATCGGCGAGGGTGGCTCCGGGTACGAACTCGGCTGCCAGCCAAGGAACTTGACCGGCGGTCGAGGAACCGAGCACCGCCGCGACGAAGGGGCTGCGCACCGCCGCCGCGGCCGCGGCCTCTCGACCGAACCGGGCGCGGAGGTCGGCGTCCCGGAAGAGTTCGGGCCGGATGGTCTTGAGGGCGACGGGACGGCCCCGGCGTCGGGCGAGGTAGACCGTCCCCATGCCGCCGGACCCGAGCACCCCCAGGATCCGGTGTCCACCGAGCTGCGCGGGCGCGCCGCCCGGCAGTGGGGCGATCACTGGTCTCATGCGCTTGATCGTAGGTGCGCCATCCTCAAGGGGCGCCGCAATCAACAAAGTTGAGGGGCAGCCACCGCGCCGCCTCCCGCGCCGCGTCCTGCGGTCCGGAGGGACACGGGTCGGCGCCCCTACGATGGGGCGGGTGACCGAGACTCGGCCTTCGGGCCCGGAATTCTTCGATGTCCGCCGCGTTCGGCTCGCCGAGGGCGCGGCGCCCGTCCTGTCGCCCGCCCTCGAAGCGGCGCGGGATCGCGAGTGGGAGAGGGCGGTACGGGCCAACCCGGCACTGTTCGACGGGTTGGTGGTGGGGTGCGTGGGACTCCGGCGGGTCGCTCCGGACACGCTGTTCCTGCGCTGGGCCGCGGTGATGTACCGGCACCGGGCGTTGCGCCGGGTTCCCGGTGCGCCGGTGCTGCCGTCGCTGTTCGTGAACACGGTCCAACCGACCGACGAGGGGCGGGTGTTCGTGGCGCGCATGTCGGCCTCGACGGCCACCCCGGGACGGTGGCAGTTGCCCGGCGGAGCCGTCGAGCCGCCCGCGGCCGGTGAGGTGCTGGACGGGGCCTCGTTGGGTGGCCAGGCCGCGCGTGAACTGGTCGAGGAGATCGGGGTCGAGGTCGAGCCGGCGGAGCTGCGGTTGTGGGCGGCCACCCGCGGCGCGCACGGCAGCGTCGGGTTGACCCACCTCGCCCCGCCCCGGCCGGAGGCGGAGTTGCGCGAGCGGTTCGCCGCGCTGGTGGCGACGGAGCGCGCGGAGGGCCGCGATCCCGAGCTCGACGCGATCGCGTTCGTGCGCTCCCCGGACGAGTTGGCGGGCCTGGCGGGGCCTCGGGTGGACTACCTGGAGATGGTCGTACGCCGCTGTACCGCGGTCGCGCGCCGACCCGAGGCCTGACCGGGCCGCGAGGAAGCGGACCCGGTTTTCGCCGGGTTCGGGTGTGCCACGGCGCGAGGGACCCGGACCGGGCCGGGTCGTCCGAGCGACTCCGACCCGACGGGCAGGCCCGACCGGCGGGCCGAACACGCCGGCCGCCGGATGACGCATGCCGCGCTCCCGGCCGGCGGGCA
>NZ_JANFAK020000235.1 GCF_024721315.2 Streptomyces sp. Isolate_45 | reverse complement strand
CAACAGACACCACAAAAACCAGATTGTACATTGTGACTGGATTTCAGACTTGTGATATTCCGATCTGAGGGGCCGCCCCCCGGCCCGCACGCGGCGGGCAGCCGCGGCGTGCGGCGCGTTCCGTTCAGGTCGGGGTGGCCGCGGCGGCCGCGCGGCGGGCCGCGGCGACGACGGGGGAGCGCCGGAACTCCCGGGCCAGTGGCCCCAGCGGTTGCCCGCCGAGTCGGTACGGGGCGGGCCCGTCCGGGCCGGAGTCCGGACCGGAAGCCGCCGGGGCCGCCCCGTCCCCGCACACCCGCTCGGCGGCCGTCCGGTGCTGACAGGCGGCGGCGAGCATGGCGGCGTCCGCCACCACGGCGGCGGCCGGTCCGTCGAGGCCCTGGCCGCGCGCGGCCTCGTACGCGGCGGACCGCACGGCGGGGTCGAACCAGTGGGCGAGGGCCAGCAACCCGTCGTCGATGATCGATTCGCGGTGGATCAGCCGGATCCCGACCGGCGACCACCAGGTCAGCGGCACCGTCGTCACGCTCCGGGCGGCGAACCCGCGCAGGGCCCTCCACAGCGGGCGCAGCCGTCGGTACTGGCTGAAGTCCCGCCAGGGCGCCGACCCGCCGAGCATCGGCACGATGAACCCCGAGCCCACCAGCAGCGCCGCCGCCGAGGCCATCGGCGGGGCCACGTGCGTGGACAGGAAGTCCCAGTCCCGCCCGGACCAGCGCGCGCCCACCGCGGCCCACTTCGCGACGAGGTACCCGAGGTCCATCAGCCCGCCGAGCATCAGCAGCGCGAGCCCCCACCGCAGGGACCGCAGCGCGGGGTCGACGCGCAGCGTCCACTTGAGGCAGAGCACGCTCAGCGCCGTGCTGCCCACCGTGTGCGCCAGCAGGTAGCAGACGATCATCTCGCGGAGCCACGGGGTGTTCGCGTAGTACGTGTCCAGGTCCCGCAGCCGTTCCACCGGCGCGTCCCCGATCACGAACAGGGCGACGATCAGGGCGGTCACGGCGCCGAACGCCCACACCGTCAGCCGCGTGGCCCGTCGGACCCCGTCCGCCGGGCCCCCGGCCCAGTGCAGGATCAGGACGACCGAGGCCCCCGAGAACGCGGTGAGGACGCCGTACACGAGCGGGGCGGCGCAGTTCACGACGCCGGTGACCTCGTTGACCGCGGCCAGCGACGGCGGCGCCGCCAGGAAGGTGAGCAGACAGCCGACCACCAGCAGCGCGCAGACGGCCCGCATCAGCGGCTGGTCCCAGTTCCGGCGCAGTGCGGGGGCCTTGATCAGCAGGGCCAGGACCATGACGGATCCCGCCAGGTACAGGACGAGGTCCTCCCTCACCGGGAGCGGCCGGTCGGGCCCGGCTCCCGCGGGTCGGTGCCTGGCCCGCCGGCGGCACCCGTACCGTCCGCACCGCCGAGCCCGGCGACGGCGCGTTCGGCGGCGGTCAGCGGCGGGCCCTGCGGGGCGCCCCGTCGGGAGGCCCGCAGCACCCGCCACACGGTCCGGGGGCGGAACCAGTGGGTGGGCGGGCTGCTCATGGTGACGACCTCCAGGAACGCCGCCGTGAGCGGCTCCTGGGTGGTGGCCCCGGTCAGGAGGCGGCCGACGTACGCGTCGAGGAGTCCCGCGCCGGGCCTGGGCCTCATGCCGATCGCCCCGGGGTACCGGATGTCCTGCGAGGTGGCCAGTTCCCACGCGGTGGCGACCGGCGGGGCGAGCGCGCGCTGGGCGGCGATGCCGAAGCCGGGCCGGTCGAGGCCGCCGCCGCGCAGCAGGGCGCGGACGCCGAGCAGTCCGCGGGCGGCGACCGTCATGCCCTGCCCGTAGAGCGGGTTGAAGGTGGCGACGGAGTCCCCGACGGCGAAGAACCCGTCGGGGAGGTCGGCCCGCTCGAAATGGATCCGCCGGTTCGCGGTGCCCTGGGTGACGGCGACGTCGCCCAGCGGCTCGCGGCCCTCCAGGAGCTCGCCGACGATCGGATGCCGGACGGCCTTGGCGAACGGGACGAAGGCCTCGGGGTCGTCGGTGGGCCGGCCGCCCCGGGTGCCGGAGAGGGTGGCCTGCCACACCCCGTTCTCGATCGGGACGATCGTCGCGGTGCGGCCGGGGACGGGAACCCGCGGGTCGGACTGCACGTTGACGATCGGGAAGCCCAGTTCGTGCGCCCCTTCGGGCGCCTCGAAAAGCCGGGTCGCGTAGACCAGCCCTGAGTCGACCTCGGACCGCCGGATGCCGCTCACCCCGAGGGCCGCCAGCCAGCTCGGGGCCCGGGAGCCGCGGCCGCAGGCGTCGACGACGAGATCGGCCGACACGAGTCGCCCGTCCTCGTCGGGGGTGTCGACGCGGACGCCGGTGATCCGCGCCGCCGTCCCCTCCAGGCTCCGTACGCGGCTCCGCTGGAGGGTGGTGACCCCCGGGAGCGCGCCGACGCGGGCGCGGATCACGGAGTCGAGCAGGTCCCGGCTGCAGGAGACGCTGAACTGCTTCTCGCCGCAGCGGGGGATCCAGCCCTGCGGCGTCATGGTGACCAGGTCCGTGGGCAGGCTGCGGCGGATCGCCCCGGCCGCCGTCCACTCCTCGCCGATGCCCGGCAGGATCTCCTCGATCGCGCGGGCCCCGCCCGACCACATGACATGGACGTGCCGGGCCTGCGGGAGTCCGCGCCGGGGCCGCGGCCCGGCGGGCAGCGCGTCCGCGTCGATGATCGTGACCGTCGCGTGGTCGGCGAGCACGGCTGCCGCGAGGAGGCCGGCCAGGCTGCCGCCGATGACGACGGCGTGGCGGGGCGGGGTGGACCGGGTCATCGTGTGGTGCTCTCTGTCAGGCCGCGCGAAGGCCGGGCGGCGTAGGTGGGAAAGGGGGGCGGCCGGGACGACGGTGCCGTGCGGGGCGGTCAACGGCCCCATCCGAGCGAGGTGTTGATGCGCTCGATCTCCTCCGGGAAGTGCGCCTGTCCGCGAGGTGGGAGGAAGGCCTTGAGGAGCATGCCGAGGTACAGGCCGAAGGTCTCGGCCCGGATCTCCGCGGGATCCTCCCGGTCGGCGCGTGCGGCGGCCTGCCGGACCACGTGGTCCAGCGGGGCATCCGGACGCAGCAGCTCCGCGAGACTGCCCCGGGGGCCCGTCAGACGGGCCGCGACCGTCATTCCGGGGCCGTGCGCGTCGCAGGTGCCCTCGTGCACGTGCCACAGTTCGTGGCAGGCGATGACGAGTTGGTGTTCGGGTCGGGTGCGGGCCTCGATGACGAGCAGGTCGCGGTCCTCCAGCTCCAGCCACAGACCGCTCGCGGTGTCGGGCGGGAAGGGAACCGCTCGGAACTCCAACGGCCGGCCGCCGCGGCGGCGTGCGAACGCGGTGCAGAGCGCGCCGATGATCCGGGCGGCGTCGGAGGGCGCCGCCGGGCGCACGTCGGCCAGTAGGGCGGCCCCGAGGCTCCGCATGGTCCGGGTGGTCCTCATGACGCCTCTTCCCCGCCGGGAACCCTCGCCCCGTCGCCCCCGCCCGGAGCGGTGGTGCCGGGTTCGGGCTCGCGGGGAACCGGCCGGCCCTCGCGCGCGAGGAGCTCGTCCAGATAGTCGGCGAGGGACTTCCAGCCCGCCGGGGAGAGGCGTCCGGCGCGCGTGACGATGCTCCGTACGTCATGGGCGCGCAGCACCGCGAGCATCGGGTTCTCCCCGTCCGTCCCGCCCGCCCGGACGGACCGCAACTCGCCCTCCACGCAGCCCAGTACGCCGGCCAGCGCCTCGGCGTCGTCGGCCAGCAGGAAGCCGCCCTCGACGCCGTAGAAACGCTGGATCCCGGCGGCCGCCGCGAGGTTGGGCAGCCCCTCGCCGCGGGCCAGCCGGGTCAGGGACTGGCCGGAGGCGTCGAAGGACCCCGCGATGGCCGTCAGGGAGTGCGGGCGACCGTCGGCGCGGGGCCGGGTCCGCCGCAGGTGCTCGAAACGCAGCCGTACCTGTTCGCGGAGCGGCAGCCTCGGCGGGTGCCCGTCGAGGGTGAGGCGGATGGCCTGTGGGGTGAGGCCGCTGAGGTACGAGAGGTGGTCGAGGTCGTCCGCGGCGACGGGGCCGTCCGGACCCGCCGCCAGGGCCCGCTCCACCGCGCTCTTGCTGTCGGCCATCAGGAAACCGGCGTACACCCCGAAGAAGCGCTGCACGCCGGCGGCGTGGCCGAGCCGGGGCAGTCCGGTGCCCGCGTTGAGCGGGCCGAGGGAGGCGCCGGGGGCGTCGAAGTCCTCGGCGATGGCGGCGAGCGACCACTCCCGGCCGTGCTTGTCGCGACGGGTGGCGCGCAGTCGCAGGAACCGCTCGTGCACCCTTCGTTCCAGGGGGACTTCGGCTGCCGTTCCGGCCAACACCTGCGGAATCAGCTCCGGTTCGATTCCGGACAGGTGCCCGAGCCGTTCCACGGAAAGGACTTCGGCGGGGTCCTGCCCGCACTGACCGGCCAGGTGGGCGATGCGGTCCCGGGCCGCGATGAGGTCGGGTCGGGCGGCGGCTCGCACCGGGAAGCTCTCCGTAAGTCGACAGGACGTTCGAGGGAACGGGCTGCGTGAAGCCTAGTCCTCGGCACTTCCTCGAACCAGCACAACCCCAACATTCCCTGCGGTCGGTCTCAAAAAGGGTTGGCTCTCGGCACCCTCGCCTCGGCCACGACGGCGACCGCGCGGTTCGGCGGGGCCGCCGGATAATGCCGTGCCGCGCCGCCCGTCGCAGGGCAGACTCGCCGCATGGTGGACATGTGGGCGTTCCGGGACGCCGTGAACAACTGGGCGGCCGGCGGGCCCGGCGGCCCGGCCGGTGATCTGGCCGCGCGGCTCGGACTACGGGCTGCGGTGCTCCTGGAAGGGCCGAGCGACCTCGAAGCCGTCGAGGCCCTGGCCGAACGGCAAGGCCGTGACCTCGCCGCCGAAGGGGTGTCCGTCGTGTCGATGCGCGGGGCGATGAACGTGGCCCGGTACGCCGGCCTGCTCGGGCCGCCCGGACTGGGCCTGCGCCTGACCGGTCTGTGCGACGAGAACGAGCAGGGCTTCTACGAGCGCGGCCTGGAGCGGGCCGGGGCGCCGGGCGCGGCCTTCTTCGTGTGCGCCGCGGACCTGGAGGACGAACTCATCCGCGCGCTCGGCACGGCGCGCGTCGAGGAGATCATCGAGGCCGAGGGGGACCTGCGCGCCTGGCAGACCCTGCTGCACCAGCCCGCCCACCAGGGCCGGCCCCGGCAGCGGCTGTTGCGGCGCTTCCTCGGGACGAGGAAGGGCCGCAAGATCCGCTACGGCCGCCTCCTGGTGGAGTCCCTCGCGCCGGGCCAGGTCCCGGCCCCGCTCGCCGCCCTCCTCGGGAGCCTGTGACCCGGCCCGCGGGGTTCGACCGCC
Organism: Streptomyces sp. Isolate_45; assembly: GCF_024721315.2. Lineage (GTDB taxonomy): Bacteria > Actinomycetota > Actinomycetes > Streptomycetales > Streptomycetaceae > Streptomyces. The sequence continues at coordinate 4,815 of NZ_JANFAK020000235.1, read as the reverse complement.
ACCGCGCCGCCGGCCCGGCCCCGCGGCCCGTCCGACGGGCGTTACCCGGGAGGTAATCGACCCCGTCCCGCGGCGGCGGCACAGTGGGGGCATCGGGTTCCGGGGGCGCGCACTCGCCTCCGGGATCCGGCATCCGCCCCGTGCACCCGACCTCGATGGAGGCTGACCGCCATGTCCGCGACCCTGTTCGGAAACATCGCCCGTACCACCGTCCCGCAGACCGCGCTGCGCCGCTTCCTCGCGCTGGACGCGGTGGTCACCAGCGGGAACGGCGTGGCGTACGCGGCTTTCTCCGCCCCGCTCGGCCGGATGCTCGGCGTCGACGGGACGCTCCTGCTCGGCCTCGGGGTCTTCCTCCTGCTGTACGGCGCCGGGGTGGGGCTGCTCGCCTCCCGGCCGCGGCCGGCCGCCTTCCCGGTGAAGGTGGTCATCGAGGCCAACTACGCCTGGGCCGCGCTCAGTCTGGTGGCCCTCTTCGTCGGCCCGGCCCCCACGACCGCGGGTGCGGTGTGGATCCCGGCGCAGGCGTTGACCGTCGCGTCGTTCGCCCTGCTCCAGCAGCTGGCGCTGCGCGCTTCGGGCTCAGGAACCCGTTGAGCGCAGGTACTTGGCCGTCGCCGCGTCGGCCGGCAGGAGCGTTTCGATGGCCAGCTCGGCGACGGTCACGTCCATCGGGGTGTTGAAGGTGGAGATGGACGACACGAAGGACAGGATCTCCCCGTCGTGCTCCAGGCGCAGCGGCAGCGCGATGTAAGGGACCGACTCCCGTGGCTCGGTGTCGCCGGGGCGGTCCGCCACCGGGTACGCGGCGACCTCCTCGTACAGGGACCGCAGCGCGGGCGAGCGGGCCAGGGCGATCTGGCGCTGCATCTGCTCCAGCAGGTGTCCGCGCCATTCGCGCAGGTTGTGGATCCGCCGGGCGAGGCCGTCCGGGTGCAGGGTGATCCGCATGACGTTCAACGGCGGGGTGAGCAGGTGTTCCGGCATTGCGTCGAGGAGCATCATGACGGCCCGGTTCGCGGCGACGACGTCGTAGGTGGCGTCGACCACCAGCGCGGGGTACGGCTCGTAGGCCGTCATCAGCCGTTCCAGACTCTCGCGGAGCACCTCCATGGCGGGGGCGTCCAGCGGGGTGTGCGCGTACCGGGGGGCGTAACCGGCCGCGACGAGCAGCGCGTTGCGGTCGCGGACCGGTACGTCGAGGTGCTCGGCGAGCCGCAGCACCATCTCCTCGCTCGGCCGGGACCGGCCGTTCTCCACGAAGCTGATGTGCCGGGACGAGGAGTCGGCCCGGCCCGCCAGTTCCAGCTGGCTGATCCCGCGCCGCTCCCGCCAGGTGCGCAGCAGGTTTCCCACAGTCGCCGTCGTCATGGCTCCGACGTTAGCCGAGGACGGTGGCGGCGGCGGAAGCACCTCGGGGACACGCACGCACCGCGGCGCGAAGGGGCCTCCGCGGGCCGTGCTGTGCGAACCTTGACCCCACGTCACGGACGTACGACGGGGCGTACCCGAGGGATGAGGAGCCGGTGCATGCCGAGTGAGCCGCTGTCGCAGAAGGAGATCGAGGACCGCCTGCGGGAACTCCCGGGCTGGGCCTTCGAGGACGACCGGATCGTCCGCACCTACCGGTTGGGCACGCACGTCGCGGCCAGTGCCCTGGTCGTCCACATCGCGGTCGTCCAGGACGAGTTGAACCACCACTCCGACCTCACCCTCGGCTACAACACCGTCCGGCTGTCGGTCAACAGCCACGACGCCGGCGGCGCCGTCACCGAGACCGACTTCGCGCTCGCCGAACGCGTCGAGACCCTCGCCCCGGCCCACGGCGCGAGCTGAGCCCGCCGCGGGGGCCGGAGGCGGGGGCCCGCTCCACTACACCGGCTCCAGCCGCCACCACTGGGACGGGGAGTCGGTGTCCTCGCTCTGGCGGGCCCGGCCCTCGTCGTCGGCCTCCAGGGACAGCCCGCTGACGCAGGCGATCAGCGACACCACCCCGGGGTCGTCCAGGTGCCGCTCGACGAGCCACTCCTGGGCGCCGAAGGCGTTGGCCCGCCACACCTGCACCCGGGCGCCGCTGTCCGTCGAGGCGTTCGCGACGTCCAGCCGGCGCTCGTTGTCCTCGCTCACCACGTGGAAGATCCCGCCGCCGCTGTGCACGGGGGAGATCCGCCAGCGGCGGGCTGCCGCCGGCGCGGGAGGCCCGTCCGGCCCGACCCGCACCCGCGAGGCGCCCTCCAGCTGGAGCACCAGCCCGCTCTCGACGTTCCTGATCCGGTAGGTCCCGTCGGGAAGGTTCACGCCGGCGCCCTCAGACGTCGAAGGCGGCCGGGTCCGGACCGATGCGACGGCCCGCCGCGGTCGCACCCAGGGCGTCCAGCGCGGCCAGGTCGGCGGCGTCCAGCTCGAACCCGAAGACGTCCAGGTTCTCCCGGATCCGGGAGGGGGTCACGGACTTCGGGATCACCACGTTGTCCCGCTGGAGGTGCCAGCGCAGCACCACCTGCGCGGCGGTGCGGCCGTGCCGGGCCGCGATCTCCGCGACCGCGGGCAACGTCAGCAGCTCCTTGCCCTGGCCCAGCGGGGACCAGGCCTCGGTGACGATGCCCAGCTCCGCGTGCAGGGCGCGCAGCTCCTCCTGCGGGAACAGCGGGTGCAGCTCGATCTGGTTCACGGCGGGCACCAGGGCGCTCACCTCGCCGAGCCGCTCCAGGTCCCGCGGACGGAAGTTCGACACGCCGACCGCCTTCGCGCGGCCGTCGGCCGCGATCTCCTCGAACGTCTTCCAGATGGTGAGGAAGTCGTCGCGCATCGGGCGCGGCCAGTGGATCAGGTACAGGTCGACGTGGTCGAGGCCCAGCTTGGCGAGCGAGTCCTCGAACGCGCGCAGCACCGCGTCCCGGTCCCAGGTGTGCGACGGACCGTTCCACAGCTTGGTGGTGACGAACAGCTCCGCGCGCGGCACCCCCGAGGCGGCCAGCGCCCGCCCGGTCCCGGCCTCGTTGCCGTAGACGGCTGCCGTGTCGATGCTGCGGTAGCCCGCCTCCAGAGCGGTGCCGACGGCCTGCCGGGCCTCGGCGTCCGGGATCTGCCAGACGCCGTAGCCGAGCCGGGGCATGAGCGTGCCGTTGTTGAGCTTGACGGTGGGGACCTGGTTCACGTGTGGTCGATTCCCTCGGGTCGGTGCGGGCGGTGCGGACCTGGCCGCGCCACGGTGTACGAGGGGCGACAACCGGCCCCCCGCACACCGTATTCCCGCCGCCGGGCGCGACGCCCCCGGCCGTCGGCCCCCCACACGCCGTGTCACGTCGTACCGAGGTACGCCTCCCTGACCGAGGGGTCCGCACGCACCTCGGCCGGCGTCCCCTCCGCGAGGACCGCGCCGAGGTCCAGCGCGACGACCCGCGCGCACACGTCCATCACGAAGGCCACGTTGTGCTCGACCAGCAGCACCGCGCAACCCTCCTCCTCGGCGAGGCGCCGCACCACCACCGCGAGCCGCTCCCGCTCCGGCGCCGACATCCCGGACGCCGGCTCGTCGAGCAGCAACACCCTCGGCGGATCGGCCACGGCACGCGCCAGCTCGGCCATCCGGGCCCGGCCGACGGGCAGCCCACCGGCGTACTGCTCGCCGAGCGACCCGATCCCGCAGGAGGCCAGGACCCGTTGGCCCCGCTCGCGCCGCTCCCGCTCCCGGCGGCGGCGCGCGGGGAGCGCCAACAGGTCGGCGCCGAGACCACCCCCGCCACCGCGCCACTCCTGGGCGACGAGCACGTTGTCGGCCACGCTCAACTGCCCGAACAACTGCTGGCGCTGGAACGTACGACGCATCCCGTGCCGGGCCCGCCAGACGGGGGAGCGGCGCGTGACGTCCGTCCCGTCGAGCAGGATCCGGCCGCGGTCGGGCCGCCGGATCCCGGACAGGACGTCGAACAAGGTCGTCTTCCCGGCCCCGTTCGGCCCGATCAGCCCGCACACCTCCCCGGCGCGGACCCCCAGGTCCACCCCGGTCAGCGCCCTGACCCCGCCGAAGCGCACACTGATCCCGCTCGCCTCCAGCACGTAGCCGCCGCTCATGGCACCATCCCCAGGTAGGCCTCGGTCAGCCGGTCCGTCTCCACCTCGGCCCGGGGGCCGCACCAGGAGACCCGGCCCTGCGCGAGGTAGGCCACGGTGTCGGCGATCCCCAGGATCTCCGCCGCTTTCTCCTCCACCAGCAGCAACGCGGTACCGGCGTCCCGGATCTCGGTGAGGAGCCCGTACACCTCGTCCACGACGCGCGGCGCCAGGCCGAGGGAGGGCTCGTCCGCGATCAGCACCTGCGGCGGGCGCTCCAGCAGCGGGGCGAGGGCCAGCATCTGCTGCTCCCCGCCCGACAGGGCCCCGGCCACCACCGCCCGCCGCTCCCCGAGGCGGGGGAAGCGGTCGTAGACGGCGGCCCGGGCGGCTGCCTCCGGGAGGTACAGGGCCAGGTTCTCCTCGATGGTCAGCGCGGGGAAGATCCCCCGCCCTTCCGGCGCCAGCAGGACCCCGGCCCGGGACCGGAGCACCGCCCCGTCGCCGGTGGCGTCCCGCCCGCCGACCAGGACCGTCCCGCCGGTGACGGGGAGCAGCCCGGCGGCGACCCGGCAGGCCGTGGACTTCCCGGCCCCGTTGGGCCCGAGCACGGCGAGGATCTCACCCCGACGCACCGTGAGTCCGACCCCGTGCAGGACGAGACCTCCGTCGTACCCGGCGGTGACGTCGCGCAGCTCCAGGGCGGGCGCCCCCCGCGGGCCCGCCCCGCCGCCCGCCGACCCGGGCGGGGCATCGGCCGTC
>NZ_JANFAK020000234.1 GCF_024721315.2 Streptomyces sp. Isolate_45 | reverse complement strand
CCGGGCCGTCCCGCAGGCCGTCCCGCAGGCCGTCCCGCGCCCGGTCCGGCGCCCCGGCGGCCCGCACGACTGGTTCGCCGAGCGCCTCCTGGCGGTGCTCAGCGGGCAGCGGCCCGTCCACTCCCTGCTCGGCCTCACCGTCGGCGAGGCGTACGAGCAGTTGGTCACCCTGGCCCCGACGGGCCCCCTGCGCGAGCGTCTGCGGCCCGTGCTGCGGCACTGCGGCCGTTTCCACCCCGGCCCCGGGGTCATCGAGGCGTTCGCCCGCATCACGACGGGCGACCGGGTCTCGGCGATGGCCTTCCGCCTGGAGCAGGGCTCCGACCTGCGCTGGCGCTGCGCGGCGGTGGAGGTCGGAGCCCCCCGCCCCTGACCCGCCGGTGCGGCGCGTCGGGGGAACGGGGAACGGCCGGGGCCGGGCACCCTCACGGTGCCCGGCCCCGGCCGTCGTACGACCCGCTACGGGGTCACTTCTTGCGGCGCCGCCCGCCGGAGGCCTTCTGCGCCTTGCGGCGCTCCGCGCGGGTCATGCCGTCGCCGCCGTCGGCCGAGCCGTCCGAGTCGAACTCGCCCTCGATGACACCGCCCTCGCCGTCCACGGACGGGGCCGAGAAGTGCAGCCGGTCCGGACGCTGCGGGGCCTCCAGGCCCTTGGCCCGGATCTCCGGGCGCGCCGCCGGCTCCTTCGTCAGGGACGGCGCGTTCTGCACCGGGAGCTCCTCGACCTGCTGCTCGACCTGGACCTCCAGGTTGAACAGGTAGCCGACGGACTCCTCCTTGATGCCCTCCATCATGGCGTTGAACATGTCGAAGCCCTCGCGCTGGTACTCGACCAGCGGGTCCTTCTGGGCCATCGCCCGCAGGCCGATGCCCTCCTGGAGGTAGTCCATCTCGTAGAGGTGCTCGCGCCACTTGCGGTCCAGCACCGACAGCACCACGCGACGCTCCAGCTCGCGCATGATGTCGGAGCCGAGCGCCTTCTCACGGGACTCGTACTGCTCGTGGATGTCGTCCTTGACGGACTCCGCGATGAACTCGGCGGTGATCCCGACGCGGTCGCCGGCGGCCTCCTCCAGCTCCTCGACCGTGGTCTTGATCGGGTAGAGCTGCTTGAAGGCGTTCCACAGCCGGTCCAGGTCCCACTCCTCGGCGAAGCCCTCGACCGTCTCGGCCGCGATGTACGCGTCGATGGTGTCGTCCATGAAGAAGCGCACCTGCTCGTGCAGGTCCTCGCCCTCCAGGACGCGGCGGCGCTCGCCGTAGATGACCTCGCGCTGGCTGTTGAGGACCTCGTCGTACTTCAGGACGTTCTTGCGCGTCTCGAAGTTCTGGGTCTCGACCTGCGACTGGGCCGACGCGATCGCGCGCGTCACCATCTTGTTCTCGATCGGGACGTCGTCGGGGACGTTGGCCATGGCCATGACCCGCTCGACCATCTGCGCCTTGAACAGGCGCATCAGGTCGTCGCCGAGCGACAGGTAGAAACGGGACTCGCCCGGGTCGCCCTGACGGCCGGAACGGCCGCGCAGCTGGTTGTCGATGCGACGCGACTCGTGCCGCTCGGTGCCGAGGACGTACAGCCCGCCCAGGGACTTGACCTCCTCGAACTCGGCCTTCACGGCCGCCTCCGCGCGCTTGAGCGCCTCGGGCAGGGCGTGCGCCCACTCCTCGATGTGCTCCTCCGGGTCGAGGCCGCGCTGGCGCAGCTCCGCCTCGGCGAGGTCGTCCGGGTTGCCGCCGAGCTTGATGTCGGTACCGCGACCGGCCATGTTCGTGGCGACCGTGACCGCGCCGCGGCGGCCGGCCTGGGCGACGATCGTGGCCTCGCGGTCGTGCTGCTTGGCGTTGAGGACCTCGTGCGGGACGCCGCGCTTGGACAGCTGCTGCGAGAGGTACTCGGACTTCTCGACCGACGTCGTGCCGACGAGGATCGGCTGGCCCTTCTCGTGCTTCTCCGCGATGTCGTCGACGACGGCGGCGAACTTGGCGACCTCGGTGCGGTAGATGAGGTCGGGCTGGTCCTTGCGCTGCATCGAGCGGTTCGTCGGGATCGGGACGACGCCGAGCTTGTAGATCTGGTGGAACTCCGCGGCCTCGGTCATGGCCGTACCGGTCATGCCGGACAGCTTCGAGTAGAGGCGGAAGAAGTTCTGCAGGGTGATCGTGGCGAGGGTCTGGTTCTCGTCCTTGATGTCCACCCCTTCCTTCGCCTCGATCGCCTGGTGCATGCCCTCGTTGTAGCGGCGACCGGCCAGGATGCGGCCGGTGTGCTCGTCGACGATCATGACCTCGCCGTCGATGACGACGTAGTCCTTGTCGGCCTTGAAGAGTTCCTTGGCCTTGATCGCGTTGTTGAGGTAACCGACGAGGGGGGTGTTCACCGACTCGTACAGGTTCTCGATGCCGAGCCAGTCCTCGACCTTCGCGACACCGGCCTCGTGGATGCCGACGGTGCGCTTCTTCTCGTCGACCTCGTAGTCGCCGGTCTCCTCGATGCCCTTCAGCGGCTGGCCCGCCTCGCCCTTGGTCAGGCGGGTGACCAGCTTGGCGAAGTCGGCGTACCACTTGGTCGCCTGGTCGGCCGGGCCGGAGATGATCAGCGGGGTACGGGCCTCGTCGACGAGGATCGAGTCGACCTCGTCGACCACGGCGAAGTTGTGGCCGCGCTGGACGAGCTCCTCCTGCGACCAGGCCATGTTGTCGCGCAGGTAGTCGAAGCCGAACTCGTTGTTCGTTCCGTACGTGATGTCGAAGCCGTACTGCTCGCGGCGCTGCGCCGGCGTCATGTTCGCCAGGATGCAGCCGACGTTCAGGCCGAGGAACTTGTGGACCCGGCCCATCATCTCGGAGTCGCGCTCGGCGAGGTAGTCGTTCACCGTGATCAGGTGGACGCCCTTGCCGGACAGCGCGTTCAGGTACGCGGGCAGCGTGCCGACGAGGGTCTTGCCCTCACCGGTCTTCATCTCGGCCACGTAACCGAGGTGCAGCGCCGCGCCACCCATGATCTGGACGTCGTAGTGACGCTGACCGAGGACGCGCTTCGCGGCCTCACGGACCGTCGCGAAGGCCTCGGGCAGCAGGTCGTCCAGGCTCTCGCCGTCCTGGAAACGCTGCTTGTACTCGTCCGTGAGCGCACGCAACTCGGCGTCGGAGAGGTTGACGAAGTCCTCTTCGATGGAGTTGACCTGGTCCGCGATGCGGTGCAGTTTGCGCAGGATCTTGCCTTCGCCTGCACGCATGAGCTTGTTGAAGACGGACACCGAGGTTTGTCTCCTTGCCGGTCGGGCCTGGGCACTGTACGTACACGGGCACGGCAGGTGGGCCCCACCGCAACGGCCATCGTAAGCGAGGACGTGGTCGCGTCGGGAGGTCCGCCGTTCCCGTAGGGCACGGACGCCCGGAATGAGAACGTACGGGAACGGCCGAAGGTGCCGCACTTCACGGCAGGGCTTTGCGAAATCTGTTCGCGGCACCACCTCCCCCGGCCGCAGAATCCGCCCATGAAGCCGATCACGCTCACCACCGGCCGCCTCGCCCTGCGCCCCTTCGCCCCCACCGACGAGGACGAGGTGTACGCCGCCGCGCAGGACCCGGACGTCCAGCGCTGGACGATGGTCCCCTCCCCCTACGAACGCGTCCACGCCCACCACTTCGTGAACGAGGTGGTCCCCACCGGATGGCGCGAGGACACCGCCTACTCCTTCGCCGTGCGGATCGCGCCGGACGGCCCCCTGGTCGCGGCCCTGGGCCTGCACCGGCGCGAACCGGACGCCTTCGAGATCGGCTACTGGGCGGTCGAGGAGCACCGGGGGCGGGGCTTCATGACCGAGGCCGTGACGGCCGTCGCCCGCTGGGCCTTCACCGAGCTGGGCGCCGTACGACTGGAATGGCGCGCGGAGGTCGGCAACGCGGGCTCCCGCGCCGTCGCGCTGAAGGCGGGCTTCACGATGGAGGGCCTGCTGCGCGGCGCCCTGCGCAAGGGCGACACCACCCGCGACTGCTGGATCGGCTCGCTGCTCCCCGCCGACCTCGGCCTCACCCCGGCGCTCGCCCACCTGCCCGCTGTCGGTGGCCCGGCCTAGGCTGCGGCTCATGACCCGCCTGCCGCAGCCGACCCTGTCCCTGTCCGCCGACGAGGCCCGCCGCATCGCCCTGCGCGCGCAGGGCTTCCTCGGGGCGCCCGACCGCAAGGGCGGCGTCCGCGGCGTCCTGCGCCACCTGGGCGCCGTGCAGCTGGACACGATCTCGGTCCTGGCCCGCTCGCACGAGCTGATCCCGTACGCCCGCCTGGGCGCGGTCGGCCGCGGCACCGTCGAGCGGGCCTACTGGTCGCAGAGCCACGCCTTCGAGTACTGGTCGCACGCCGCCTGCATCCTGCCGATGGAGGAGTGGCCGCACTTCGCCTTCCGCCGGCGCGCCCGCCGGGCGCGCGGCCACCGCTGGCACGTCCTCCAGGACAAGGACCGTTCGACGGGGGCGGTCCTGGACCGGCTGCGCGCGGAGGGGCCGCTCACCTCCACCGAGCTCGGCGGCGCCAAGAACGGCGGCGAGTGGTTCGAGTGGTCCGAGACCAAGATCGCCGTGGAGTGGCTGCTCGACACCGGCGAGGTGGTGTGCGCCGAGCGGCGCGGCTGGAAGCGGGTCTACGACCTGCCCGAGCGGGCCGTCCCGGACGCCCTGCTCCACGACGACCTGGACGACTACGAGTGCCTGCGGCGCCTGGTGGCCCTGGCCGGCCGCTCGTTGGGCGTCGGCACCCGCGCCGACATCGCGGACTACCACCGCCTCAAGGGCGAGGAGTTCGACGCGGTCGTGGCGGAATCCGGTCTGGTCCCGGTGACGGTCGAGGGGTGGGGCAAGCCCGCGTGGGCCGATCCCGAGGCCCTGGCGTCCGTACCGCGCGGCCGGCACCGCACCACCCTGCTGTCCCCGTTCGACTCGCTGGTCTGGGACCGTCCCCGGACCGAGCGGATCTTCGGTTTCACCCACCGGTTGGAGGCCTACGTCCCCAAACCGAAGCGGATCCACGGGTACTTCGCGATGCCGCTGCTGTCCGGCGGCCGGCTCCAGGGGCGCGTCGACCCCGGCCGCGAGGGCGCCACCCTGGTGGCCCGCCAGCTGTCGCTGACGTCCCCGAAAGCGGCCGGCGCGATGGCCGAGGCACTGTGGGAGGCGGCCCGGTGGGTGGGCTGCGAGGAGGTCCGCGTCGACCGTGCGACGACGGCGCGGGAGGCGGAGGCGGTGACGGCGGAACTCCGCGCGCGCGGCGCGTGAGCGGCCCTGCGCCTCAGCGGATCTCCAGGATCTTCTCCCGCATCGCGTAGACGACGGCTTCCATCCGGGAGTGCAGCTGGAGCTTCTCCAGGATGTTGCGGACGTGGTTCTTCACCGTGTTCTCGGAGATGAACAACTGCTTCGCGATGTCACGGTTGTTCATGCCGGTGGCCACCAACTTCAGGACCTCCAGCTCGCGGTCCGTGAGCCGCGGGGCCGGTACCAGCCGGCGCTCGTCGGTGCGCTGGATCATCGACTTGAACTCGGTGAGCAGCTTCGACGCCATCGACGGACTGATCTGCGACTGGCCGTCCGCCACCGCGCGGATCGCCGTCGCGACCTCGTCCGTGGAGATCTCCTTGAGCAGGTAGCCCGTGGCGCCCGCCTTGATCGCGTCGTAGAGGTCCGCCTCCTCGTCACTGATCGTCAGCATGATGATCTTCGCGGAGGGGGCCACCTCCTTGATCGAGGTGCAGGCCTCGATGCCGCCGCGCCGGGGCATCCGTACGTCCATCAGGATGATGTCCGGCAGCAGGTCGGCGGCCTTGTCCACCGCCTCCGCCCCGTCCCCGGCCTCGCCGACGACCTGGATGTCCTCCTCCTGCGCGAGGACGATCTCCAGGCCGCGCCTGAAGAGGGCGTGGTCGTCGACCACGAGAACCCGGATGGGCTCGCCGGCCGGGTCCGCCTCCCGACAGCTCGCGCCGTCGTCACCGCGCACCGGCCCGAAGCTGTCCGCCATCGTTCCTCCCCCTGCATGTGCTGAGCTGCTGGGCCGAACCGGCGGGATGGGGCGCCGGCTGACTGCCCGCCATGATTCCACGTCCGCACCGTCGGGCGGGGATCCGGCGAAATTCGACTGGCTCATACACGTCCATGCAGGTGCCCCCGCGGAACGCCGGGCGTCCCACGGGGGCGACAGCCGGTGGTCAGCCGCCGAGAGCACCGCCCGCGCCGGCCGCTCCCTCGTCGGAGCTGGAGGCGCCGTCGGCGTTCAGGTGGACGACGCCGTAGTCGTAGGCGTGACGCCGGTAGACGACACTGGGCATTTTGGTTTCGGAGTCAACGAACAGATAGAAGTCGTGGCCCACCAGTTCCATTTCGTACAGGGCCTGGTCGAGCGACATGGGTCCGGCGGAGTGGGTCTTCTCGCGGACGATGAGCGGGCCTTCGCCCTGGACCTCCAGCGACCCGATCCGGGTCGTCGGGATCCCGTCCGTCGTCTCTTCGCCGACCGGCTCGCCGTTTGCGTTGAGCGACGCGACTCCCGGCACCACGTCGGCGACCTCCGCCGCCGGGATCCGGCCGTTGCCGCGGCGCGTGTAGCGCTTGTCGTGCTGCTTGCGCAGCCGGGCCTCCAGCTTGTCCTGAGCCAGGTCGAGCGCCGCGTAGGGGTCGGCCGCGGCGGCTTCGGCACGGATCACCGGGCCCCGCGAATGCAGGGTGATCTCCACGCGGTCGGAACGGTCGGCCTGCCGCGGGTTGTGCTCCTTGGACACCTCGACGTCCAAGCTGATCACCTTGGCGTCGAGCTTCTGGATCCGCTCCGGATTCAGCTTCTCGGCCACGTGCTTGCGGAACCGCTCGGGCACCTCGGTCTTGCGGCCCTTGACGACGATGTCCACGCAGAACTCCGTTCCCGGAGAGCCCCGCCTCGTGCGGCGAAGCGTCTCCCTTTCGCACCAGACTCCGGTGAACACCGGAGCCTCGGACTTGGCGACTTTCACCTCCTCCTCCCCCATCGGCAAGATCTACATCCCACCGACTTCGGAGTAGAGAGACACACCCTCTTCACGAAGATTCCAAACGGGCGGACTGGTGCTCCGATACCTGGGGCCCAAGGATCGCCAGTTCCTCACAACCGAACATATCTCTCAATGCCGGTTGTCGGCACCCGCTACCGGAACATACCTCCGTTCAGGTGGCTGTTCCCTCTTACTACCTGCAACGTTGCGCATTCCCCAGCAGTTCCAAATCTATTCGCAAGATTTTTGCTCTGTTCGGGTTCCCGACCGGTTCCGGCCGAAGGAGTCCGCCGGCGCCGCCACCACGGCGGCGGCCGCGACCCGCAGTCCGGCCTCCCGCAGTGCCCGGGCGGCCTCCGCCAGGGTGGCCCCGGTGGTGATCACGTCGTCCACCAGCACGATCCGGACCCCGGCCAACAGCGGGGCACCGCCGCGACGGACCTCCAGGGCCCCCGAGAGGTTCTCAAGCCGCTGCCGGGCCCCCAGGCCCGCCTGGTCCTCGACCCGCCTGCTCTGGCGCAGTACGGGTGCCACGCGCGCGGCCGTACCGGCCCGCCGCAGCCGCGCCGAGGCGGCCAGCGCGATCCTGCGCGCCGGGTCGTGACCGCGCGCCCGAACGGCCCGCCGTGCCGAGGGGACCGGGACCAGCGCCAACTCACCCGGCCGACCCTCGTCCGCGCGGAGCACCGCGGCTGCCAGGGCGCGGCCCAGCGGCCCGGCCAGTGGAAGCGCCCCGCGCTCCTTGTGGGCCAGTACGACCGCCCGTACGGCCCCTTCGTAGCGCGCGGCCGCGTGCACCACGGGCAACCCGACCGGCCCCGCGGACCCGGACCGCCGCGTCGCGGGACGCACCGGGCCGGCCCCGGACCCGCTCAGCCCGCTCCGGCAGTCCGCGCACAACAGCGCCCGCGCCGCGCCGCAGCCCGCGCAGTCGACCGGGAGCACCAGAGCGGAGATCTCCTGCCACCAACCCCGCACGGCCGCACCCCCGCGTTCCACTGTGGCGGGCCCGCACCGCGCCCGCCACCCCTGTGGAAAACCCCTGGGCCACGGGCCCCTGGGGGACCCGTCGGACCGCGTGCACCCGCCGGCCCCGTAGAACCGCGTGCACCCGTCGGACCGCCCGGCCCGTCGGACCGCCTGGCCCGTCAGCCGTCAGCCCGCGCGGCCCGTCACCCCGGGTACACCGGGGCCTGGCCGCCCGCCGCCACCGTGCGCCACTGCGCACCCGGCGGCAGCCACACGATGCCGTCCTCGCCGGAGTAGGCCACCACTGGCCGGGACTCGTCCTCGGCGGCCGCGATGGCGGTCAGCCCGGTCGCCCCGGGCAGGCTCGCCGCGACCATCGAACCGTCCGCCAGCATGTAGCGGGCCTGGTCGACGCCGCCGCTCTCCCGGCCGACCACCAGCAGCCGGCCCCGCGGCGCCCAGCTCATCGCCGTCACCTCGGCCATCTGCGGGGCAGCCGGACGCAGCTCGCGCACCGAGACCCGCGAGGCGTCGCCCTGGCCCTCGGGCCGTTCGATCCTGCCGGTGAAGAGGTTCTTGCGGCCGCCCTCCTTCTCGACGAGCAGCGCGAGGCGCACCCCGTCCGAGGAGGCCTTCAAGGCGGTGATCCGGCCGTCCAGTCCGGCGACGTCCACCTTCTGCGGGGTGCCGGTGCCGCCGGGGATCCGCCACAGGCCCTGGGTCTGCGGGTCGAGGTCCGCGACCCACAGGTCGCCGTGGGCGTCCCAGCTCGGTGCGGTCAGCTTGCCGTTCTTGCTGTTCAGCAGGGGCTGCGGCATCGGGCCGGCCGTCGTCAGCGTGACCACGTACAGGTCGCGCCCGTCCAAGGAGACGACCGCGGCGCGCTTCTCGTCGTAGGTGACGGCCGCCGAGCCCACCTTGAAACCGGCGGCGGTGGCCAGCGGCCCGGGCGCCGGCTCGGCCTTGTCCTGCTGTTCCTCGGCGTTGACGCTGAGGAACATCCGGACCAGCCTGAAGTCCTTGTCCACGTAGTACTGGTGCTCGGGGGACGGAGTCGGGCTGACGAACGCGGCGGCGGACGCCGCGGTCACGGCGCACAGCAGCGACTTGCCGTCGGGGCGCAGCAGTTCTACGCGGTCCAGCCGGGAGCCCGTCAGGTCCCGGACGGTGTACAGGAGTTGGGTGGCCATCTTCTGGCACTGCGGCTGCGCGACGTTGGCACCGTTGCGGTTGAGGGGGACGCGCAGGGTGTTCTGGCCGTCGTAGGAGAGGGACTTGGTGCCCTCGCGCAGTTCGGTGCCGGTCGGGAAGCTGGTGGAGACGACGGGGCCGAGCCACTTGGAGGGTCCGGCGAGCAGCGACTGGACGGTCTGCGTGGTCGGGTCCATGCGGGATTCGGGGTCGCTGCGCTGGCGGACGTACACCGGGTCCGCGACGAGCGAGTTGCCCGCGAAGTAGTACTTGTTGACCGGCTTGTAGATGCGTTGGAAGTCGGACTCGCTGAGCACGAGGCTGCTGGGCGGGGTCGCGATCCGCCACTGCTTGTCGACCTGGACGAGCTGGAGGTACTCCTCGTAGCGGCCGCCGCCGGTCTCCGGCTGGTAGGCGCTGCGCTCGTCGACGGTCGCCAGCTTCTTGCCGGTGACCTTCCAGCGGGGGCCGTCGGGGTCCTTCTCGCCCTGGACGGGGAGCCGGTCGAGGCCCGCGGACAGGACGGTGACGGCCGAGCCGGGCCTCCATTCCTTCGCCGCGTCCGGGGTGAGGTACTTGCGCGCGGTCTCCAGCTGCGGGTCGTCGCTCGTCATGGCTTCGAGGAAGCCCTCGACGATGTCCGCGGGGCTCGCCTTGTCGGCGGGGGGCACGCCGAACACCCGTACCTGGGAGTCGACGCCCTGCGAGGCCTCGACGGGACGGATCTCGCCGCGGGTCGGCATGGACGCGCAGCCCGACACCAGTACTGCGGCCGCGCCGAGTGCGAGGAGCGTCGTCGCGGTCTTCGACCGCCCGACCTCCGCGCGTCGCGGCCCGCGCTCAGCGTCCACCGGTTCCGTCCTCCTGTGCTGTCGGCTGGTCGGCCGGCCTGGCGACGACCCGGGAGCCGCTGCCCGGCAGCGCCGTGGGGTCCGCGGGGACCGGCGGGGCCGTGGCGACGGCCGGGCGCGGCGGTATCGGCGAGCGGTCCGGGCGCTCGGAGCGTTCGGCGGGGC
>NZ_JANFAK020000233.1 GCF_024721315.2 Streptomyces sp. Isolate_45 | reverse complement strand
GGACAATCTCGGATGGGGGGGTGGGGGTGGATTCTCCGGGGGGGGGGGGGGGGGGGGGGGGGGGGGGGCCGGAGGGGGGGGGGGGGGGGGGGTGTGGGGGTGGGGGGGGGGGGGGCCGCCCCCCCGCCCCCCCCCCCCCCCCCCCCTCGGATCAGGTGATGGCCCGTATTGCCAGAAACAGCCAGGCCAGTGCAACGCATGCCAGGGCCAAAACCTCGCCGGGTTGCCTGAATGCCGCGCGGACCGAGTCACGTGCACGGAGCCAGGAGAACTTCAGCTGATCGGTGAGACTCATGGGCGAGCCGATGAGTTCGACACTCATATAGAGCCCGAGCGGGCTCAGGATGGTTGCGGCCAGCATCAACGGCGTGACCTGAGGCGATATCACACCCACGATCAGGAAAACGGCGGCTGCGACAACCCATATCCTGCATCGGGTCTGCTGGGGGAGGGCGAAGCGGTCGCGTTCCTCTGTCATGACTGCGGTTGCCTCCTGTAGATCAGATGCGGTTCCCGGGTGCGGCCATCGGCGGCGTTCCGAAGAATTGCATGATCGTGTTGATGACGGCCTGCATCTCGCTGGGGTCACGGGCGAGCTTCGTGGTCTTGAGGTACGCCCTGAGGGCGCCGACACCATTCTTCGAGGCAGCGATGGCGCCTCGGATGAGCGTAGGGCCGTAGCGGGCCGCGAGGGCTGCTACGGCCAGCGGCCATGCCTGCTCCGCGGCGGGCGCGTGGGTGTTGTTGCCCGGCCCGGCTTCGACAGCCCGCAGAGACTGGGCGTCCGTGGCCGAGAGTTCGGCGACTAAGGCCGTGTCGGCCGGCAGCACACGAGTGTCGGAAGCGCCCAGCACCCCAACTGGCTGAGTTGCGCTCGCCGGCTGACGGGCCTCAGATGCCTGGGCCAGGCCGGAGCCGGCTCCGATGGCTATCGCGGCCATAGCCGCAACAGCCACCATGCGCAGAGTCTTGCGATTCATACGAGATCGTCCTTTGCGTAGTCGCAAAGGGGGAAGCCCGAAAGGGCAACCTAAACAGGCGTGGAAACCGAAAGATTCCCCCGGATTTCTATCCCCCGATTGCTTTTCCGTCGAACCGCTCTTGGTCAAGGAGAGGTTCAACACGCAATACCCTTTTCCGGGCTCTGTCGCTAATTTGGGGGTAGTGGCCTCTTGATCATGGTGAGAGCAGGATGCGGCGTCGCAGGAGATCGAAGTTGGCGCGGCCGTACATCTGTCTCTTCAGGAGCTTGACCCGCGTGACGTTGCCCTCGACCGCTCCGGAAGTGTAGGTCGTGGTGAGGGCGGCCTGGATGGCCGCGCGGTCGCGTCGCATGCCATTGGCCAGGGTGCGGAGTTCGCGTTGTCCATCGAGGCGGACGTCGGCCATCCAGACGTCGAGAGCGAGGTGTTCACTGCGGCGGTCGCGGACCATGAGTGCCAGGCGGCGTGCGTAATCGACGGTCGTCGCCAGCGCTGGGTTCCGCTCGCACAGCTCGTCGAGACCCTTTCGCTCAACATCGTTGAGGCGCTCGGGTCGGCGCATGATCCAGTCGGTGACCCTGCGGACGGTCAGGTGTGGCAAGGGAGCGGTGGGTGGGATCGCGCCGTTGCGGTAGGGCTTCAGGTGTCGGCGGACGGTGTTGACGTTGCCGCGGTAGCCCAGGCGCTGGATTTCCCGGGTGAGCGCGGAGGCGTTGGCGCAGCCTTCCATCCAGCGATGGTGCAGGTAGAGGCGGTAATCGTCGATCAGCACGGGTCGATGAATGGCCGCGAGGAGAAGCTCATCGACTCCTGCGGCGTGCGCGAAGCGGTTGACTGTGCCGCGGCTGAGCCGCAGGTCGCGTGCGATGGCGCGAAGGCTGTCACCGCGTTCGATGCGCTCGTGGATCTGCTGGTGGCGATCGCGCGTGCGAGCGACCAGAGGTCGTGGCCGCCCGTGGATGTCCAGCTCTTCATGGTCGCGGCCCTCGGAGGCCGGGCCGTCGTCGGTCCGGTCATCGTGGGAGGTGAGAGGCTGTCGCAGGTCAGCGCGATGACGCCCGATGACGCGTTCGACTGCTTGCGCCAGGTTGTTCAGGAGGTGCCAGGCATCGGCTACCTGCATGGCCTGCGGGGCACCGACCTGGGCCCCGTCTCGGTAGGAGCCTGCACGGTCACGGCAGACGATCCGGACCTCAGGATGGTCCCGCAGCCAGGACGCGAAAGTCGCTGCGGCCCGGTCGGCCAGGACGTCGATCGGGCGGTGGGTTGCCATGTCGATGAGGATCGTCGCGTAGGTCCGTCCCCTGCGAACGGCGAAGTCGTCGACGCCGAGATGCGGCACCGATCCCGACGAGGGGAGCGGCAGCTTACGGATCAGCCGGAGCAGAGTGTTTTCGCAGGTGTCGATGGTCATGCGTTGGAACAGGCGAGCGCCTGGCCGGCCGCCCAGGAACAGGGCCACGTCGGTGAGCTGGGCGGTGAGTGCGTCGGTGCGGCGTGCGTGGCGATGCGTCAGGCCCGGTAGCTGTTCGGCGAACGTCCGGCGGTCACACTGCCCGTTCCCGCAGACGAGTCGACGCGCCCGTAGCTCGATCCGCACACGCCGGCCGGCGACCGGACGATCCGCCAGAGTCCGCTGGTAGTAGCAGTGCACTCTCGAAGATCTCCGCCCTCATCCGGGACAGGCCGCCGACACGGCCCCTGACCGCACGGCGACCCGGACCTCCAATCCGACAGCACCAGCTGGTCGACCTCCACCGCGACACCCGGCAGAAGAAGATCCCCGACCTGAATCCCACCCATCACATCGGATAGTTGCCCAACTACCCCCAAATTAGCGACAGAGCCCAAAACCTGAGCCAGAACCCGAGTTTTGAAGTCACCGGGGTTCTTGCCAGGGCAGCATCGGGGTGCTCCTGGTGAAAGGGCCTGGTCATGCCGCAGATGTCGAAGGTCGAGCTGTACGCGGCGATCCGGCGTGACCACCGTGGCGGGGTGAAGATCCGGGAGATCGAGCGCAAGTACAACGTGTCGTGGCGGACGATCCGCAAGGCCGTGGACTCGGTCTGGCCGGAGCCGCGGAAGCAGCTGCCGCCGCGGCCGACTGCAGGCGGATCTGGACGCGCCGCGCAAGCAGCGGCACACGATCACGCGGATCTTCCACCGCCTGGTCGAGGAACACGCCGCGGACGTCTCCTACCAAATGGTCCGGCGCTACGTCTCGGACCGGAAGCCGCAGATCCTCGTCGAGTCGGGGAAGGCCCCGGTCGAAGCGTTCACCCCGCAGACCCACCAGCCGGGCATGGAGGCCGAGGTCGACTTCGGCGACGTGACGATCCGGCTCGCCGGCGAGCTTGTGACCTGCTACTTGTTCTCCTTTCGCCTGTCCTACTCGGGCAAGGCCGTCCATCGCGTCTTCGCGTCCTGCGGTCAGGAAGCCTTCTTCGAAGGGCACGTTCACGCCCTGCGGACGCTGGGCGGGGTCCCGCGGAGCAATGTCCGCTACGACAACCTGAAGGCTGCCGTCGCCCAGGTGTTGGGGCTGAGCCGGGCCAGAATGGAGGCCGACCGGTGGATCGCCTTCAGGTCGGGATCGAGAGCTTCTACTGCCGGCCGGGCATCGACGGTGCCCACGAGAAGGGCGGGGTGGAGGGTCAGATCGGCTACTTCCGCCGGAACCACTTCACGCCGGTGCCCGAGGCCGACTCGCTGGCCGAGCTGAACGAACTCGTGGATCAGTGGGATCTTCACGACGGGCGGCGCCGGATCGGTTCGCGGCCGCGGACGATCGACGAGTACTTCGAGGTCGAGCGGCCGCTGCTGATGCCGCTGCCGGAGGAACCGTTCGAGACGGGCCGGTTGTTCACTCCTAGGGTCGACCATGATAGCCAGATCGCGGTCCGCACGAACCGGTACTCGGTGCCGGTCCGGCTGATCGGCAAGCGGGTCCGGGTCGTGCTGCACGCCTCTCACCTGGTGGTTTACGACCGGAACGTGGAAGTGGCCCGGCATGAGCGGTTGATCGCGAAGGGCGGCTGCCGCCTGGATCTGGACCACTACCTGGAGGCCCTGATCCGCAAGCCGGGCGCCTTCCCCGGCGCCACCGCGCTCGAACAGGCTCGCTCGGCGGGCAAGTTCACCCCGGTTCATGACGCCTGGTGGGCCGCAGCGGTCAAGGCCCACGGAGACACGGCCGGGACGAGAGCGCTGATCGAGGTGCTGCTGCTGGCCCGCCACCTGCCGCACGAGCACCTGGTCGCCGGCCTCGCGATGGCCCTGCGGGCCGGAGCCCTGACCGCAGACGCGGTCGCGCTGGAAGCCCGCAAGATCGCCCAGGCCGAGGACGAGCCGGCCGGAGCCCCGGGCTCGGCCACCGTGACGTTTCTGCACGAGTGGCGGCTCGCGCATCTTCCCCCGGACACCAGGCCGCTGCCCTCGGTGACCCACTACGACCAACTGCTCCGACGCCGTCGCGCCAGCGGCGGTGAACACCGCGAGGGAGAAGCACAGTGACCCTGCCCCGCCAGCGAGGACTGACCGAGCAGGCCGCCAACACGGCCATCGACACCGCCTGCCCCGCCTGCTGCGGCTTCCCTCGATCAGAAACGAGTTCTCCGACATCGCCGACCGGGCGCTGAAGGATCAGATGACCTACCGCGGCTTTCTCGCCGAGCTGCTGATGGCTGAGTGCGACGACCGATCCCGGCGCCGGTCGGAACGGCGGATCAAGGCGGCCGGGTTCCCTCGGGACAAGTCGTTGCGGACCTTCGACTTCGACGCGAACCCGAACCTCGACGCGGCCACCATCCACACCCCTCGCCAGCTGCGAATGGATCAAGAAGAGCCAGCCGCTCTGCCTGATCGGCGACTCCGGGACCGGCAAGTCCCACATGCCGATCGTGCTGGGAACCGAGGCGGCGATGGCCGGCTACCGGGTCAAGTACGTGCTGGCGACGAAGCTGGTCAACGAGCTCGTCGAGGCCGCTGATGAGAAGCAGCTCTCCAAGACGATCGCCCGCTACGGCCGCGTCGACCTGCTCTGCATCGACGAACTCGGATACATGGAACTCGACCGCCGCGGCGCCGAACTCCTCTTCCAGGTCCTGACCGAACGCGAGGAGAAGAACAGCGTCGCCATCGCCTCCAACGAGTCCTTCGGCGGCTGGACCAAGACGTCACCGACCCCCGCCTCTGCGCGGCCATCGTCGACCGGCTCACCTTCAACGGCACCATCATCGAAACCGGCACCGACTCCTACCGCCTTGCCAGCACACGAGCCCGCGCCGAGGAATCGGCCAAGGCCGGCTGATCTTGTCTTAACTGCCTGCTGGACCCGAGATCCCGGACGAGAATCGGAGCCCAGGAGGATCGATGAAGGGGGATGGCCGTGAGGCACGCACTGAACCTGTGGCGCCAAGAGCTCGGAGAGGTGCCCGAGTCGGTCTGGCGACAGACCGAGCTCCGCGTGCTGATCCTCGCGGACAACGGACTTACGGCCCTCCCTCCAGACATCGGGCACCTTCACCAGCTGAACACCCTGGACCTGGGCCACAACGCGCTGACGTCGGTGCCCGAAGAACTCGGCAAGCTGACCGAGCTCAGTGGCTGCCTCTACCTCCACGACAACCAGCTGACACGACTTCCGGACTCTCTGGGAAACCTGACCCGGTTGCGTTACCTCAACGTCGGCGAGAACTCCCTCACCACCCTGCCGGAGACCATCGGCGGGATGAGCGGCCTCATCGAGCTCAGGGCGCAACACAACCGGCTCATCACCTTGCCCGATGCCATCGGCCAGCTCTGCAACCTGCGTGAGCTATGGCTTCGGGGGAACGCGATCGAGGACTTGCCGATGTCGGCGGTCAGCCTGCACGAACTACGCCACCTTGACCTACGCGAGAACTCCCTGGACGCGGTGCCGGAGTCACTGGCCGGCCTCCCGCGCCTGCGTCAGATCGACCTGCGGAGCAACCGCCTTGGCCGGCTTCCCGACTGGCTCGCCCTGATGCCATCGCTGGAGAAGCTGGATCTGCGTTGGAACGAGGTCGATCCCTCGCTACCACTCCTCAGCGAGCTGGAGCGGCGGGGCTGCGTCGTCCTGACGTGACAGAGCCGACGCCTCTCGCCACCGTGCCGCCATTTCTGGGTTCTGGCACAGGTCTTGGGGAGCCGTGGCGGACGGTAACGGTGTCGTTCGATTCCAGCGAAGGGACACGAGGCCGGGTCCGTCAGCGTTCACGCATCCTGGTCCACCACCAGCCGTCCATTGCCCACTCGATGTAGTTGGGCTCCGGCAAGGTGCGGCGCTCGAATTCCTCATCGATGCGCGTGATCAGTCGATCCAAGTCCCTTTTGGCTCCGGGAGGAAGGTGCAGCATCGCCTGATCCAGCCGGTCACCTGCCGCACCGTCGGAGGCCGGAGCGGCGCCTCGAATGGAGCCCCGCGCAAAGTGGCGATGTGCGCGCGGACCATGCCGTAGGTGACAGGAGCGTGCTCAGCAACCAATTCGTCGTGCAGTCGGGCGACGCTGGTGCATCCCGCGGCGAATCGCCGCTCCAGGTAGGGCTTGTAGGGGTCCAGTCTGCTGGGCCGCGGCCGGTTGTCGCGGAGGGTGTCCTGCCAGCGTGCGGCGTTCGCGTACCGGAGCACGGTGTTGAGGCCCCAGCCCAGGTGCCGGGCGATCGCCCGGCGTGAGTGGCCTTGGGCGAGGAGCTCGTGGACGAGGGCATGTGCTGCCTTCTTCCGCTCGGCCCGCCGGCCGATGGGCGCCGAGTCGTCCTGCGGCCGACCGAGGTCTGGACGGGTCGCGCCTGGCAGCGTGCCTGTGGGCGACGGGTTGCGCAGGCAGTCGCGGTGGGCGGCGACACAAGTCTCAACGGCTCGGCCGAGGCCCTGCCACAGATGGAACCGGTCTGCGACCTGCAGAGCGTCGGGGGCACCGCGGCGGGCGCCCTCGGCGTAGGCGCCGGCTCGGTCCCCGCAAATGATCTCCACGCCTGGGTGCTGGACTAGCCAGGCGGCAAGTGTCCCGGCTTCGCGGGTCGGGAGTACATCGACCACGCGATGGTCTTCGACGCTGGTCAAGACGGTGGAGTAGGTCTGGCCGCGACGGATCGCGAAGTCGTCGACGCCCAGCACCCGTGGCGTGCTGAACCGTGGTTCGGGCAATGCCATGACCCTGCGTAACAAGGTCATCCTTCCCGCGCCGAAGCCCAGCTGGGCAGCCGGCCGAGCTCCGGCCCGCCCGGCCAGCGCGAGCCCCACTCGCTCCAGGACGTGGTTGAGCCGCGTCGTGAACCGTGCGTGCGGTGCGGCCAGCCGGGAGAACGGCTCAGCGAACGTCCGGCGCGGGCAGTCCGCCGTTCCGCAGATGAAGCGCCGGACCGTCAGCCGGATCACGAAACCCTGTTCAGCGAGCGGAAGGTCCTTCAGCCTGCGCTGGTATCGGTCGTGGACTCGTTCCGAGAAGCGGCCGCAGTCCGGACATGCAGAGCCGGCCGCGCGGCCTCTCGCCACCACCTCGACCGTGCCGAACGCGGCCGTCACCGCCTCGATACCCACTTCGTCGATCCCGGCGAACACCAGCGAGTCCCAGAACGGTGCATCGGTCTGCATGACCAGCACCATCACCGTCCACAACCGACCGCAGCAGCCGTCGGCAGACACCTGAGGGAGCGTCAATTCTGATCGTCGGACGACAAGGCGTACGCGGTCTCACGCGAACCCGTCTCCTCGCAATCGAACATCAAGGTAACGCTCTGCGACGACTCCCCAAGATCTGTGCCAGAACCCGCTGGACATGAACAAAGCCATGAGCTCGTCGCGGCGGCTGAACCAGTTGGGGCCGAAGGTGGTGATGACCTCGCTGGACTTGTTGCGGGCGATGCGCGCGACATGACCTCGAGGGGCACATTGACGCTGCCCCAACTGTCGAAGATCCCCAGGATGGGGTGGCCCCAGGCTCCAAGCGCATCCAGGACTGGCAGGCTGTCCCGGCCGGCCTCGCCACGGCGCACTTCTACCCGCACCGGAAGGTCCTTGAGTGGGCCGAACCGGGAGTGCAGCTCGCCGAGCAGGTGTTCGTGGCGAGCCCGGTTCTTTCGATGAAAACCAGGTGGACCCGCCGGGGGCTGAGGTTCATGCGGTCCACGGCGTGGTGGTGGAGTAGGCGGTCGAGGATGAAGACCGGTGAGCCGGGCGCGCCGCCTTCGTACCGGCCGGGGCCGGCGAACGCGTCCAGCAGCGTCACCCGCGGCCGGGAGTACCCGGTCTTCTGGGAGGTCTGCAGGAGAATCGGCCACCACGCGTCCAGGTAGCGCTGATACAGCCGGTGCTTGGCCGCCGTCGCCGGCTCCAGCGTCCACAACACACCCATGCGTCCTCCCCCTACAGCCCGGACATCATTGCGGTGATTGTCTGATGACTCAGCGTGCGGACGCTAGACCGTGTCCCCTGCGGGCGCCCGGCTCGCGCACGATCCTCAGCAGCCTGGTGTGCTCGGCGCCGACGTCTCGGATGGCCCGCGAGCTCGCCCTGCCCTCGGCTGAATGCCGTGGGGGAGTAGCTGCGCCCGGAGGCGCTGTTCCCCTTCGCGACCGACCCGGCCGGGCTCGGCGAGCGGAAGCGGGCTGAGACCATAGCAGCGGCCGTTTCCGATGGAAACGGCCGCTGCTTTGTGTGCACGCCAGCCGTCTCTGGTAAGGACATCACGAGGACAGGACCCCGGGCGGCGCGGCAGGATGGTGGTGCGGCGCGCGGCGGTGCCAGTCGGCGGCCGACGGGGAGGGGACGATGGAACGGTTACGCGTCACCGGGTTGACCTATCTCGGCGGGCATCCGCGACACCCGCGCCTGATCGAGGGTCTGCGGCTGGACGTCGCCCTAGCGGGCCTGTCGGTGGGACGGCCGCTACGCGGCCTGATCTCCGTGAGCTGGCCGTCACTCACCTGGCTCTACGTTCTGACGGTGGGGGACGTCGAGGGCAAGGCGCACAGCTGGGAGTTTCTCAACTTCCCGAACCTGAACCGCGCATGGGAGGCCGGCGACGCCGCAAGCGTGATCGGGCTGGGAATCGACGACGCCACCTGCTGGCTGCTCGCGCCGCAGACGCCCGTCCGGGAGCTGAGGACGCGGCTGGCCTCCTGGACGCTCAGCGCCGCCGGTGCCCAGCGGAAGCCGGGCACGGGCGACGCGGACACGCCGGAACAGGTGGCTCTGCAGGCCATCGCGGGGTGGCGCGCGGCCGACCTGGGCCGGGATCCGCTGACCGACCGCAAGACGCTCAGCTACCGGCTCGCGGTCGCCGAGCAGCACCGCTGCGGCGGCGACCTCCTCAGCGCGCTGACGCTGCTCCAACAGCTCGCCACGCAGGCAGTCGAGACCTTCGGCGCAACGGACCAGGCCACCATCGTGACACGCAACAACCTCGCCTTCGCCCTGGCCGCCGGCGGTTTCCGGCACGAGGCCATCGAGGCGTACTGGGAGATCCTGGACGACCTGGCGGCCGCCAGGATAGTCGACCAGACCAAGGCGGAGATGTTCGCCCGTCAGAACCTGGCGCGACTGCACGACCCCCACTGGCACCCCTGACAGGCATCGCCGCCACGACGGCCGGCCGCGCGACGGTCTGCGCCAGAGACGGCCGACGGCTACCGACCAACGGTGACCGGCGGTCTGGTCGGCCGCGGCTTCAGATCGACTCCGCGTGGGCCGGTTACCGTGCTGGCGACCTCACCCTTCCTCCCGTTCCCTCGCCGCCTCCGGCAGTTCGGGGTACCGAGGCGAAGAGCCTGCGGCCTTGCTCAGGGCCCGCGAACGAATGCCAGACACGTTTGCGATCTCCGAGGTCTCCAGAGATCCCCCGGGGTCCAGCACCTTGCCCAGCATGAACTCGACAGCAGCGTCCAGGAGCGCGGCCTCAGCCTGATCCGCTGCCAGTCGGGCCTGCTCGGCGATTGCCCGTAGCTCCCTCAGCTTGCCGTTTAACCGTCGAGCGGCTCTTGCATCGCCTCGTGGACTGCGAGTTCCTCTGGAGTGCCGAGGAAGGCCGGCCCGCAGCCGACCGGAAGGCGCTCCAAAACCATGGCGATGGCTTGCGAGACTGTCTCCGCGGGCCCCACGGCCTGCGAACGGAGAGGACCTGACACCCAGTAGCTGCCTCCGGCGGCAGGCCGAGGACGTCCTGAAGAACCTGATCCCGGGCGGCGAGGACAGCGCGCCCGAGATCACCGCCTCCGACATCATGGCG
>NZ_JANFAK020000232.1 GCF_024721315.2 Streptomyces sp. Isolate_45 | reverse complement strand
CCCCCCCCCCCCCCCCCCCCCCCCCCCCCCCCCCCCCCCCCCCCCCCCCCCCCCCCCCCCCCCCCCCCCCCGGCCCCCCCCCCCCCCCCCCCCCCCCGCCCCCCCCCCACCCCCCCCCCCTCCACCCTACGAAGGGTCCGCGGCGGGCGTCAGGCGATCCGGTGGACCACCTCGCCCGCCACGACCACCGTCTCGGCGACCGTGCCGGGGATGCGTTCCGGGGCGATGGCGAGGATGTCGCGGGACAGGACGACGAAGTCGGCGGCCTTGCCCACGGTCAGCGAGCCCCGGTCGGCCTCCAGGAAGTTGGCGTGGGCGGAGCCCATCGTGTAGCCGTGCACGGCCGTCCGCACGTCCACCGTCTCGGCCGGCTGCCACGGGTCGCCGCCGCCCAGCGGGCGGCGGGTGATCGCCGTGTAGATGCCGACCATGGGGTCCATCTCGGCCACGTTCCAGTCGCTGGAGAAGGCCAGCACGGCCCCCGCCTCGTGCAGGCTGCGCATCGGCCAGGCCTTGTGCCAGCGGTCCTCGCCGACGTTCTCCGCCCAGTCCTGGCCGGGACCCGCGATCTCCGGGGCGCAGTGCCGGGGCTGCATGCAGGCGACCACGCCCAGCTCCGCGAAGCGGGGCACGTCCGCCGGGTCCAGGCACTCCACGTGCACGACCTGGTGGCGGGCGTCGCGCGGGCCGTTGACCGCGCGGGCGTGCTCCACCGCGTCGAGGACGGTGCGGATGCCCCGGTCGCCGGTGGCGTGGACGAAGCACTGGAAACCCCGCGCGTCCAGCCCGGCCAGCAGCTCCGCGAACTCCTCGGCCGGGTAGAAGGTCTCGCCCCGGTGCTTGCCGCAGCCGGTGTACGGCTCCAGCAGGGCGGCCGTGCGGGGCTCCACCACGTCGTCGATGTAGAGCTTGAGCGGGCCCACCCGCAGCCGGTCCCCGGCGTACCTGCGGGCGGCGGCCGCGAAGGCGTCGAGTTCCTCCTCCGTGGTGCCGCGCGGGTGGAACAGCGCGGCGACGATCCGCGAGCGCAGCCGGCCCTCGGCGCGGGCCCGCTCGTACAGTTCCAGGTCGTCGAGGGAGTTCTGCGGCTCCACGACGGTGGTGATGCCGAAGCCGATGGCGTCGTCGAGGCTCTTGGCGAGGCGTCCGTACTGCCGGTCGGGCGAGGCCCACGGCACGCCGAGGTCGCGCAGGGCGCGGTGGCCTTCCAGGGAGAGCCCCTTGATCGCGAAGTCCTTGACGAAGCCGGTGGGCTCGCCGGTGGCCGGGTCCACGGCGGCGGTGCCGAAGGGCAGGTCGGTGCGTTCGCGGGTGACGCCCAGGCGGCGCATCGCGGCGGTGTTCAGCCAGGCCGTGTGCACGTCGTACGAGAGGACGATCGCGGGGGTGTCGCCGGTGACCGGGTCGAGGTCGGCGGCGCAGGGCATCCGGCCGCCGGGGATGGCGGAGTAGTCGAAGGCCTCGGCCTCGATCCAGGGGGCGTCCGGGTGGGCCTCGTGCCAGGTTCCTATGCGGTCGAGGATGGCCTCCAGGGTGCGCACCCCGGCCAGTTGGACGCAGGCGTCGTCGGAGCCGAGCCGGACGTGGTTGTGGGCGTCGATGAAGCCCGGCAGGACCAGCTTCCCGCCGGCGTCGATGCGCTCGGTGTCCGGGCCGGCCCAGGCGTCGGCGCCGGCGTCGGGGCCCACCCAGACGATCCGGCCGTCGTGCACGGCGAGGGCCTCGGCCTCGGGCAGGTCCGCGTCCACGGTGTGGATGCGGGCTCCGGTGAGCAGCAGGTCGGCGGGGAAGGGCTGCTGTGCCATGGGGTGGTGCTCCTGTGCAGAGGGGTGGGGAGGGGAGGGGCGCCGTCAGGCGGCCGGGGCGTACGAGGGCACGCGCCGGGCCAGGGCCCAGTAGGTGAGCCCGGCGACCACCGAGCCCAGCAGGGTGAGGTCGGCGCCGCCGAGGGGGGCCACCAGCGGCCCGGTCCAGAGGGCGGAGTCGCAGGTCAGGGCGGAGAAGGTGATGCCGGCGAGGAGGGCGGCGAGGCCGGCCGGGTGGTAGCCGGAGCGGTACCAGTAGGCGCCTTCGCTGCCGGAGTGCAGCGCCTCGGCGTCGTAGTGGCAGCGGCGCATCAGCATGTCGGCGAGGAAGACCCCGCCCCAGGGCGCGAACACGATGATCAGCAGGGAGAGGAAGGAGAGCAGGGAGGTGGTGAAGTCGGTGAGGAAGAGGGCGGCCAGCGAGCCCGCGGCGGTGACGGCGGCGCTGATGACGATGGCGCGGGCGCGGCTCCAGGGGATGCCGAGGACCTGGAGGTTCAGGCTGGAGGAGTAGAGCGTGATGATCGAGTTGGTGACGGAGCCACCGAGGACGAGCGCCAGGAACAGGGGCTGGAACCAGCCGGGCAGCAGGCTCTCGGCCCCGGCGACGGCGTCGGTCATGTCGGTCTGCGTGGCCGCGGCGACGCCCGCGACGCCGAGGGCCACGGAGGAGACGAAGCCGCCCAGCGCTCCCATCCAGGTGATCGACTTCAGCGAGGTCGTCCGGGGCAGGTAGCGGGTGTAGTCGGCGGGCATCGGCAGGTACGAGAACGGTCCGGCGAGCATGACGACGAAGGCGAGGCTCCACCCGGACAGGCCGGGGGCCGCGGCCGGCGCGGAGGTGTCGGCGCCGGGCAGCACGAAGAGCAGCAGGACGCCGAATCCGGCGGCCAGGACGTAGGCCATCCACCGCTCCGCGAACTGCACGGTGGCGTGTCCCCACATGGCGACGGCGAAGGTCAGCGCGAGGGTGACCGTGAGCGCCAGGGCGCGGACCGCGGTGCCGCCGCCGAGGCCGACCTCGGCGAGGAAGACCTCCAGGGCGAGCGTCCCGACCACGGTGTTGACGATGGTGTAGCCGATGCTCACCACCCAGTTCAGGACGCCGGCCGGGAAGTTCCCGCGGACCCCGAAGGCCGCGCGGGAGATGACCAGGGTGGCGGTGCCGGTGCGGATGCCGCTCAGTCCGGCGGCGCTGATCGCGAAGAAGGACAGGCCGCTGACCACGACCACGGCGACGGCCTGCCAGAAGGAGAGCCCGAAGGCCACGGCGAGGGCGCCGTTGATCACGTACGTGAAGGTGAGGTTGGAGCCGAACCAGAGCCAGAAGAGGTCCTTGGCGCTGCCGTGCCGCTCGGCGTCGGGGATGGGGTCGATCCCGTGGGTCTCGACCCGGAACACCTCGTCGACGTCGGCTGTCTCCTGCTGTCTCATGACGGGCCCCTGACTCGACTACGAACCTTGAATGACGTTCTAAGTTCTTGAATGGCATTCAAGATGCGCGCTGGATGGCGGCCCCGTCAAGACCCTGTCCGGGATAAGGTCGGGCCAGGAAGATCAGGAAGGCGGACCGGTGGCTGGAGCGGTACGGCGGCGCGACGGGCGGATCGCCCAGGAGCGGATGCTGGAAGAGGCCATGGCGGCGATCGCCGAGGACGGCCTGGCCGCGCTCACGATGTCCGCGCTCGCCGAGCGGCTCGGCACCAGCGGCGGCCACATCCTCTACTACTTCGGCAGCAAGGACCGGCTCCTCCTGGAGGCCCTGCGCTGGAGCGAGGCCCAACTGACCGGCGAGCGCGCGGAACTGATGGCCCGTCGGGTCACCGCCCAGCGCAAGCTCACCCTTTTCGTCGAGCTGTACCTGCCGCTCGGCCCGCGCGACCCACGCTGGACCCTGTGGATCGAGCTGTGGGCCCGCACGGCCTCGAACGAGCCGCTGAAGGCCGCCCAGGAGGAGATCGACGAGGGCTGGCAGCGGGACCTGGAGGCACTGCTGGCCAAGGGCGTGGAGCAGGGCCGCTTCGCCCCCCTGGACGTGCCCGCCCGGGCCTCGGAGCTGCTCGCGCTGCTGGACGGGCTGAGCACCCGCGTGGTGCTGGGCCAGCGCGGCGCCGACCGGGCCGCCGCCCTGGAGCGGGCCCGCTCGGCGACGGCCCTGCTGGTCCCCACCCCCCTCCGGGTCCCGCCCGCGTAGCCCGAGCACATCGGCGGCGCACGCCGAGGGCCCGCCCGGGTCCCGCCGGCCCGGGCGGGCCCTTCCGGCGTGCGCCGGGGGTGCTACTCCTCGCCGTCGGCGGGCTCCTCGGCGGGCTCCCCCGCTCCGGCCGGGGCGCCCTCGGCGTTGCCGTAGTAGGCCTGCCGCATGAGCTGCTCCATGTCGTCGATCATCGGCATCCGCGGATTGGCGGGGGCGCACTGGTCGGCGTAGGCGTTCATGGCCTGGACCGGGAGGGCCGCCACGAAGGCCTCCTCGTCCACGCCCTCCTCCGCGAAGGAGGCGGGGATCCCGCACCTGGTGCGCAGTTCCTCGACGGCCCGGGCGTAGGACTCGACGCCCTCGGCCGGGGTCGCGGCCGGCAGCCCGAGCATCCGGGCGATCTCCTGGAACCGCTCCGGGGCCCGGTAGACCTCGGCCTTCGGCCACGGGGTGGCCTTGTGGGAGACGGTGCCGTTGTGCCGGATCACGTGGGGCAGCAGGATCGCGTTGGTCCGGCCGTGGGCGACCTTGAAGGTGTTGCCCAGCGTGTGGGCCATGGCGTGCACCAGGCCCAGGAAGGCGTTGGCGAAGGCCATGCCCGCGACCGTCGAGGCGTTGTGCATCTTCTCGCGGGCCTCGGGGTCGTTCGGTCCGTCGACCACGCACCGCTGGAGGTTCTCGAAGATCAGCTTGATGGCCTGGAGGCAGAGCCCGTCGGTGTAGTCGTTGGAGTACGCGGACACGTACGCCTCGGTGGCGTGGGTCAGGGCGTCGAATCCGGAGTCCGCGGTCACCGTGGGCGGCAGCCCCATGGGCAGGACCGGGTCGACGATGGCGACGTTCGGGGTCAGCGCGTAGTCGGCGAGCGGGTACTTCTGGGCGGCGGCCGGGTCGGAGATGACCGCGAAGGGGGTGACCTCGGAGCCGGTGCCGGAGGTGGTCGGGATGGCGACCATCTTCGCCTTCTCGCCGAGCGAGGGGAACGTGTAGGCGCGCTTGCGGACGTCGAAGAACTTCTCCTTGGTGTCCGCGAACTCCACCTCCGGGCGTTCGTACATCAGCCACATGATCTTCGCGGCGTCCATCGGCGAGCCGCCGCCGAGTCCGATGATCGTGTCGGGCCGGAAGTCGCGCATCATCGCCGCCCCGGCCCGGACGGTGGCGAGCTCCGGGTTGGGCTCGACGGTGTCGATGACCTGGATGGCGACGGCGCCCTCGCGGGCACCCAGGATGTCGGTGACCCTCTGCACGAAACCGAGGGCGACCATGGTCTTGTCCGTGACGATCGAGACCCGGCCGATGCCCTCCATCTCGCCGAGGTGGCGGATGGAGTTGCGCTCGAAGTAGATCTTCGGCGGGACCTTGAACCACTGCATGTTGTTGTTGCGCCGCCCGATCCGCTTGACGTTGATCAGGTTCACCGCGGTGACGTTGTTGGACACCGAGTTGTGGCCGTACGAGCCGCAGCCGAGGGTGAGGGAGGGGAGGAAGGCGTTGTAGACGTCGCCGATCCCGCCGAAGGTGGAGGGCGAGTTGGCGATGACGCGGACCGCCTTGACCTTGCGGCCGAACTCCTCGACGAGGGCCTCGTCCTCGGCGTGGATGGCGGCGCTGTGCCCCAGCCCGTGGAACTCGACCATCGCGGCGGCCAGTTCGAGGCCGTGCTCGGTGTCGGAGGCCTTGAGGGCGGCCAGTACCGGGGAGAGCTTCTCGCGGGTCAGCGGCTCGCCCTCGCCGACCTCGTCGCATTCGGCGAGGAGGATCGAGGTGCCCTCGGGGACGGTGAACCCCGCCTGTTCGGCGATCCAATGCGGGGACTTGCCGACGACCGCCGGGTTGAGCCTGGCGCCCGAGCAGTCGGCGGCGTGGGCCGTCGTGCCGAAGACGAACTGCTCCAGCTTGGTCTTCTCGGCGGCGCTCACCACGTGCGCGCCGAGCCGCTTGAACTCGGCGAGGCCCGGCTCGTAGATCTCCGCGTCCAGGATCACGGCCTGCTCGGACGCGCAGATCATGCCGTTGTCGAAGGCCTTGGAGAGCACGATGTCGTGGACCGCCCGGCCCAGCTTGGCGCTCTTGTGGACGTACGCCGGAACGTTGCCCGCGCCGACGCCCAGGGCCGGCTTCCCGCAGGAGTAGGCGGCCTTGACCATGGCGTTGCCGCCGGTGGCCAGGATGGTGGAGACGCCCGGGTGGTTCATGAGGGCGGCGGTGGCCTCCATGGACGGGACGGTCACCCACTGGACGCAGTCCTCCGGGGCGCCGGCGGCGACGGCCGCGTCACGGACGACGCGGGCGGCCTCGGCGGAGCAGTTCTGCGCGGAGGGGTGGAAGGCGAAGATGATCGGGTTGCGGGTCTTCAGGGCGATCAGCGCCTTGAAGACGGTGGTGGAAGTCGGGTTGGTGACCGGGGTCATCGCGCAGACGACGCCGACGGGTTCGGCGATCTCGGTGATGCCGTTCAGCTCGTCGCGGCGGATGACGCCCGCGGTCCTCAGCCCGCGCATCGAGTTCACCACGTGCTCGCAGGCGAAGAGGTTCTTGACCGCCTTGTCCTCGAAGAGGCCGCGGCCGGTCTCCTCGACGGCGAGCTTCGCGAGGTCGCCGTGCCGGCCCAGCGCCGCGAGGGAGGCCTTCTTGACGATGTGGTCGACCTGCTCCTGGTTGAACGACTCGAACCGGCCGAGCGCCGTGAGCGCCCCTTGGACCAGTCCGTCCACCATCTCGTTGGCCCGCATGGCAGGACTCCTTCATTTCGACCTTTTCCTGATGTCTCAATTCGACACCCGAAAGCGGAAGCGGCGGCGCCGAAAAAGCCCTGACCAGGCGGGCCGAAGGACCGTTCACGTCCGTTCACTCCCCCTCCCGCACGCGTCCGACCTGCTGGGATGACGCGGGACCATAGACCTCCGCCCACTTGTGAAAACTTTCACAAGAATTTCCCGCGGAGTGCGCCCTATCGCGTTCCCCGACGGAAGAGCACAATCGGCCTGACCGACGGCCCGCACCGACGTGAGGGAGGGAGCGCGTGCGCCAAGAGGTGCGCACCGCGGACGGACGCGTTCTGATGACGGAACGCCGGGGCGACCCGGACGGCAAACCCGTCTTCCTGCTCCACGGCACCCCCGGCAGCCGCCTGGGCCCCGCCCCCCGGGGCATGGTCCTCTACCAGCGGCGGACGCAGCTCATCGCCTACGACCGGCCCGGGTACGGCGGCTCCGACCGCCACCGGGGCCGCACCGTCGCCGACGTGGCCGGGGACGTCGCCACCATCGCCGACGCCCTGGGTCTGGACACCTTCACCGTGGCCGGCCGCTCGGGCGGCGCCCCCGGCGCCCTGGCCTGCGCCGCGCTGCTCCCCGACCGGGTCACCCGCACCGCCGCCCTGGTCCCCCTCGCCCCCCGGGACGCGGAGGACCTGGACTGGTTCGCGGGGATGGCCGCCTCGAACGTACGGGAGTACACCACCGCCTCCGACGACCCCGAGGAGCTGGCCGCCCGGCTGATCCCGCGCGCCGACGGCATCCGCAGGGACCCCGGACGACTGCTGGACGAACTGCGCCGGGAGCTGACCGACAACGACCGCATGATCGTCTCGGACGCGGGGCTGCGGGCGATGCTGCTGCGCAACTACCGCGAGGGCCTGCGGACCTCCGCCTGGGGCTGGATCGACGACGCCCTCGCCTTCAGCGGCCCCTGGGGCTTCGACCCCGCCGACATCCGCTGCCCGGTCCTCCTGTGGCACGGGGAACTCGACGTGTTCTCCCCCGTGGGCCACTCCCGCTGGCTGGCCCGGCGCATCCCCGGCGCCACCACCAGCATCGACCCGGCCGCCGCCCACTTCGCGGCGCTGCGCGCGCTGCCCGACGTACTGACCTGGCTGCTGCGCGACCTGCCCACGCCCCCGCTCGACACCCGCCAGCCCGCCTGAGGCGACGGCGGCCGACGGCGGGGCGTCCGGTGCTCCGGGCCGGGGTGACCGACGGCGGGAATGCGCCCCGGAGCGGGCCGCCGGAGAAAAGGATCTTGCCGTGGGGCAAACGGCCGAATACCCCTCCCCGAGAAATGCGGCACGCTTTCCATGGAACGCTTGACCAGGCGTCATGTCTCGGTTGCCATTGGGGTGTGGCCGAGTAAAGTCCACGCTTGACAGCAGCAACGCGCTGAGGTCTTCCCCGCCCATTTCACATGGCCTCCCCGAGGACGGTGTCGTGAACACTTCCGCAACCCCCCCGACCAGCACGGACAGGGACCGGCGCGTCCCGCTCGCGCGGATCGACGTGCGCGGCGCGGCCGCCGCCGCGACGCTCGGCCGGGTGCTTCCGTCGGAATCCGGTCGTCACGCGCAGGCACCGATCTTCAACTCTGCGCTCTGACGCGGAAGTACGCGCTCTAGACTGGCGGAATGACCGGCCTGATCGCATTTCGCGAGATCGTCCTGAAGGTTCACAGCAGATGCGATCTCGCTTGTGATCATTGCTACGTCTACGAACACGCAGATCAGAGCTGGCGGGCCCGTCCGAAAGCGATCTCCCCCGGGGTCATTTCCCGGACCGCGTCACGGCTCGCCGAACATGCCCGTGACCATGCCCTCCCCTCCGTCACGGTGATCCTCCACGGAGGGGAACCCCTGTTGGCGGGCACCGCCCGACTCCGCCTCGTGTGCGAGGAATTCACCCGCGCGCTCGCCGGAACGGCCGCCCTCGACCTGCGGATCCACACCAACGGGCTGCAACTCACCAGCCGTTACCTGGACCTCTTCGCCGAGTACGGCGTCCGGGTCGGCGTCTCCCTCGACGGGGACCGCGCCGCCAACGACCGCCACCGCCGCTTCGCCGACGGCCGTACGAGCCACCCGCTGGTCCTCGCCGCGGTCGCCCTGCTCCGGTCCGAGCCCTACCACCACCTCTACCAGGGCCTGTTGTGCACGGTGGACGTGGCCAACGACCCCGTCGCCGTGCTGGACGCCCTGGTCGAGCTGGAGCCGCCCCGGGTGGACTTCCTGCTCCCGCACGCCACCTGGGCCGCCCCGCCGGTCCGCCCCGACGGCGCCCCCGACGCCTACGCACGCTGGCTGCTGCGGGTCTTCGACCACTGGGACCGGCTGGGACGACCGGTACCCGTACGGCTCTTCGAGTCCCTGCTGTCCACCCTGCGCGGCGGGCCCAGCCTGACCGAGTCCCTCGGGCTCGCGCCGACCGATCTCGTCGTCGTGGAGACCGACGGGACCCTGGAGCAGGTCGACTCCCTCAAGAGCGCCTACGAGGGCGCCGCCGCCACCGGGTTCAACGTCTTCGACCACTCCCTCGACGAGGTCGCCGCCCACCCCGGCGTACGGGCCCGGCAGCTGGGCCTCGCGGGCGTCAGCGACACGTGCCGCCGCTGCCCGGTCGTACGTTCGTGCGGCGGCGGCCTCTACACGCACCGCTACCGGGAGGACGGGGCCGACGGGCCGGGCTTCGACCACCCCTCCGTCTACTGCTCCGACCTGCGCGAGCTCGTGGACGGGGTGGAGGGACGGACCGCGGTCCGCGAGAGCGCCCCCGAGCTCGCCGACCCCGCGGAACTCGCCCGCTCCCAGGCGGAACTGACCCGGATCCTGCTGGCCCGCCTGCACGAGGACCTCGCAGCCGACCCCGAATGGCTGCGCGCCTGGGAGCTGCTGTCCGGGGTCGAGGCCGCCGGGGAGACGGGCGCCACCGCCCTGGACGCCGTACTGGACCACCCGTTCACCCGTACCTGGGTGCTCGCCGCCCTCGACGCGGCCCGGGACATGCGCCCGGACGGCTCCCGGGCCGCCCGCGGGCTCGCCGCGCTGACGGCCGCCGCCGTGCTGCGGGGCGGGCTCTCCCTGCCCGCCGAGGTGGCCTACCGGGACGGCGAGGTGTACCTCCCGACGCTGGGCCTGCTCCGGCTCGGGGAGCCCGGTACCGACGGGCGGGCCGCGCTGCGCGTCACCGACGAGGGGTACGCCGCCGGGGACGGCCGCGCCGAGCACCGCTTCGGCCCGACCGCGGGCGACGCCCGCTGGTTGCCCGTACGGACCTGGTCCCCGGACCCGGAAACGGCGCCGGTGGCCCTGGAGGACCTCGATCCGCACCGCAACTGCTTCGCCCGCCCGCCCAGGCTCCGCCTCGGGGCCGGGGAGGCCGACGCGTGGCGGGCCCGCCTCGGCGCGGCCCGGGCCCTGCTGCACCGCACCGTCCCCGGGTTCGCCCGGGCGGTGGGCGCCGGGCTGAGCACGCTGACCCAGCTGGCCGGCGGGCC
>NZ_JANFAK020000231.1 GCF_024721315.2 Streptomyces sp. Isolate_45 | reverse complement strand
CGGTCCAGTTGCCGCTGACCTGGCGGACCGTGTGCAGGACCCGACCGTCGGCGGCCACGAACGCCACCTGGAGCTCGTCGTTGACGGCGGCCGCGGACACGTCCGTCACGGTCACACCCGACACCACCGACGACAGGGAGTTGAACACCCACTCGCCGCTGAAGAAGCGGGCACCGTGGTACTGCTTCGCACCGTTCTCGGCCGTCAGAACCAGTTGCAGGTCGTTGCCCGTGCCGGCCACCGCGACGTCCGCGATACCGGTCGGAGCACCCTCCGCGGAAACATCGCCCCAACCGAGCCACGTACCGTTCGCCAACCGAGCCGTGTGATGCAGAACCCCATCGGCCACCGCCAGAACCTGCACGTCCGACCCGGTGCGAGCCATCGCCACCTTCGTCACCGGCTTGTCACCCGCCGGGTTACCCACCGCAGCGAGCGGCGTCCAGTTACCGTCCGACCGGCGCACCGTGTGGTACACCTTCCCGTCCGCCACCACCGCCACCTGAAGCTCCGCACCCACCGAAGCCGCCGCCACCTGCGTCACGTTCGCCAACTGACCCGCCGCCGCGTGAACATCACCGAAGGTGCCCCACGAACCGTTCCCGTTGCGGACGGTGTGGTGGAGCCTGCCCTCGTTGCTCACGGCCAGGACGTGCGTGTCGCCGTTGATGCCGGCTTCCGCGACGGCGCGGACGCCGCCGGGTACCGCGGCCGCCTCACCCTCGACGTTGCCGAAGCGGGTCCAGCTGCCGTCGGCGAACCTCGTCGCGTGGTGCAGGCCGTTGCCGGAGTCGACGAGCACCTGCGCCTTCCAGGACTGCGCGGGGGCCGGCGGGGTGGGGGCGTCGGGGTACGGGTTCGCGTGGTCGGTGCCGAGTCCCCTGCTGCGACCGCAGCTCGGCCAGGCGCCCGGGCCCTGAACGGCCAGGACCTTCTCGGCTATCAGGATCTGCTGCTTCTTGGTGGCCTGGTGTGCGTACGCGGCGTACGCCGTGCCGCCGAAGGCCCGCCAGGTCGACGCGGAGAACTGGAGGCCGCCGTAGTACCCGTTGCCGTTGTTGATGCTCCAGTTGCCCGAGCTCTCGCACTGGGCGACCTTGTCCCAGGTCGCCACACTGGCCGCCGAGGCCGAGGTGGTGCCCAGCGAGAGGGCGACGGACGCCCCGATGGCGACGGTGGCGGTGAGCGAGGCGAGCGCGGTCGTACTACGGCGAGTGGGCATGACGGTTCCCCCGGAGTGAAGACGTGGATGTGCTGCGGACGCGCGGTGGTGCGGTGACCGGGGCGCGAAATTCGGCCGCATCACCCGGTGTTCCCGGCCCCCGCGGGCCGTTGACACGATCATGTCCGCTGGTCAGGGGACGTTCCAGGGGTTCCGGCCGGCCTGAAGGGGCCCTGGCCGGAAGCGTCCGGCGCGGCCTGGAAGGGGCGGTGCGGAGGCGTCAGGAGGGCCCGGCGCCGGGCATGCCGAAGGCCCGCGCACCGGTGGACGCGGGTGGGCGGGGGCAGGGCCGTGGGGTGAAGGGGGTGCGGCGGGACGGGCGGCGGGACATGCGGCGGGACGGCGGGCCGGGCCGGTACGGCGACCCCGCGCGCGTCAGCGCAGGGTGGTGCCCTTGTCCGTGCGGTACGTGGCCACGAGCGCGAGGCACATCGCGGCGATGGCGACCCGACCCGAGGCCTGGAGCAGCGGACCGCGCAGCAGGATGAAGGAGTAGCCGGCGACGAGCGGGACGACGACGGAGATCAGGCTGCCCGGGGGCGAGCGGCGGGTGGCGCGCTTGGCGTAGCGGCGGTCCACGCGGGCGGCGGCGTAGCCCATGCCGAGCAGTCCGGCGCCCATGCCCAGCGGGCCGAAGTCGATCCACAGCTCCGCCCAGATCGGGGAGGAGAGGTTGGTGTTGACGGTGCCCATCCACGTGCCGACCATCACGCCGGTGTCACGCGGCTTGCCGGGCCAGACCGAGCGCGGCACCGCGAAGAAGATGGAGCCGGCGAGCTGGCGGCCGTAGAAGTGGCCGGGCCCGGAGTTGGAATAGGTGATGGTGTTGGCGAACATGCCGACCTGGTCGTAGTCCTTGAGCGCCATCGGCTCCAGGAACGAGGTCGTCTCGACCGGCTTGTAGTTCTTCTCGTCGTAGCGGAAGCGGTCGGCGAACGGGAAGACGAGGAGGGCGATCACCACGGCCATGGACAGGGCGACGCGGTACATCGCGGCGCTCACCGGGAAGACGGTGAAGAGCAGCGCGAACATGACGGTGAGGAACCAGTAGCGCGGGTTGGAGATCGGGTTGTTGACGATCAGGTTCAGCCCGGCGAGCGCCGCCCAGGTGACGATGACCGACACCTTGCGGCGGGCGAACTTCGAGGTGATCAACCAGCGCGTGTACAGGAGCAGGGCGAGCAGCGCGGGCACCGTGCCGAAGCCGCGGAGCAGGGCCTGGCCGGCCTGGCCGTCGCCGTTGGAGACGCCCGCCTCCTCGATGCCCGCGATGATCTCCTGCCGGCTGGAGAAGAACACGGACGGGCCGCCGAGCTTCATGATGAAGGCGGCGCTGCACATGAACGCGATGACGGTCAGCAGCTGGAGCCGGCGCCGGTGGGCCATGACCGGCCGCGCTTCCTTCTGGGAGCCGCCCGCGCGGCCGGTGGGCCGGTGGCGGGCGAGCAGCACTCCGACGTCGAAGGCGGTGCAGCCGAGCAGTACGAGGCCGACGGCGACGGTGAGGTCCGAGCGCGGGCCGACGACCGGGGTCGGCACCTGGCCGAGCACGGCCTGGGCGAGGGGGGCCACGCCCATGGCCATGTAGACGAAGAGCCAGAAGGAGCCCTGGAGCAGTTTGCGGCGGCTGGTGAGGACCATCGCCGAGAGCCGGGCACCGGCGTACATGGCGAGCAGCAGCTGGAGCCAGAAGGCCGCGTCGCGGGCTCCGGCGCCGGATTGGGCGGCGACGAAGAACGGCAGGAAGACGGTGAAGCCGAGGGCGAGCGGAACGGACAGCGCGCGGGAGAGCAGGGTGCGTGGGGTGGTGACCCTGCCCCACTTCGATTCGTCCTCGACGGGGGCCGCCGCGGGTGTGACGGCGGGCTTGCGTATGTCCGTAGCCACTGTTGCCCCCACCCCTGTGCGTGATCCGCGCGCAGTCTAGTCTGAGCGGGCTGCGCCCGGGGAGGCGCGTCGGGGTGGACGATGAGGGGCGACCGTTGCGTGATCTTCCTGCCTTCACGCTGGCCGGGTACGACAAGGGGCGCGGGCTGCTGACGCAGGCGCTCTGGTTCGCCGTGATGAACACGGTGTTCATGGCGTGGTTCTGTCCGGTACGGCTGCGCGTGGCACTGCTGCGGGCCTTCGGGGCGAAGATCGGCGAGGGCGTCCTGATCCGGCACAAGGTGCGCGTGCTGTGGCCGTGGAAGCTGACCGTCGGGGACCACACCTGGATCGGTGAGGGCGCCTGGTTGCTGAACCTGGAGCCGGTGACCATCGGGGCGAACGTGTGCCTGTCGCAGGAGTCGATGCTGTGCACCGGCTCGCACGACCACCGGGCCGCCGACTTCCGCTACCGCAACGCCCCGATCACCGTCGAGGACGGCGCGTGGGTGGCCGTACGGGCGACCGTGCTGGCCGGGGTGACCGTGGGCCGCTGCGCGGTCGCGGGCGCGGGCGCCGTCGTGCACAAGGACCTGCCGGAACTGACCCTGCAGACCCAGGACGGCCGCCGCCGCCCGGTGGAGGAGCCGAAGTGAAAGTACTGCACGCCGTTACGCTGCATTCCCCCTCGCACGCCTTCGGCGGGCCGGTACGGGTCGCGCTGAACCTCGCCAAGGGGCTGCGCGCGCGGGGCCACGAGGCCCGGCTGCTCGCGCTCGGCGAGGGTTTCCCCGAGCCGTGGCCCACCGACGTGGAGGGTGTTCCGGCCAAACTGTTCCCCGCCCGGCGGATCCTGCCCCTCGGCTTCAGCGGGATGACCTCGCCGGCCCTGCTGGTCTCGGCGGGCCGTCTGGTCCGGGAGGCCGACGTGGTGCACGTGCACCTGGCGCGGGACCTGGTGACCCTGCCGGTGGCGTTGGCCGCGCTGCGCGCCGGCAAGCCGCTGGTGCTCCAGACCCACGGGATGGTCGACCCGAGCGAGAAGGCCCTGGCCAAGGTGCTGGACGCGGTGGCGGTGCGCCGCCTGCTGCGCGGGGCCGACGCCGTGCTGTACCTGACCCCGCACGAGCGGGAGGGGCTGGACGCGGTGGTCGGCTCGCCGCTGGAGCGGTCCGTACGGCTGGTCAACGGCACTCCGGGGCAGGAGGAACGGCCGCCGCTCGACGGCCCGCCGCGGATCCTGTACTCGGCGCGCCTCCAGGCCCGCAAGCGGCCGGTGGACTTCGTTGACGCCGCCCCGGCGGTGCTCGCGGCCCACCCGGACGCGCGGTTCGTGGTGGCCGGCCCCGACGAGGGCGAGCTGGCGGCCGTCCGGGCGCGGATCGACTCGCTCGGCCTGGGCGCGCGGTTCACGGTGCCGGGGGCGCTGTCGAGCGCCGAGGTCCTGGCCGAGCTGCGGCGGGCCCACGTGTACGTCCTGCCGTCGGTCGAGGAGCCGTTCCCGATGTCGGTGCTGGAGGCCCTGGCGGTGGGCGTGCCCTCCGTGGTGACCCACTCCAACGGCCTGGCCCGCGACATCGCGGCCGCCGGCGCGGGCCGCGCCGTCGACCCGGGCCCGGAGGGGGTGGCCCGCGCGGTCCTGGACCTCCTGGACCCGGACACCAACCGCACGGCCTCCCACGCGGCCCGCGAACTGGCGGCCGCCTCCTTCTCGATGGACGCGGTACTGGACACCCTCCTGCCGGTGTACGAGGGGGCTCTCCGCGACTGAGGGCACCGGCCCTACCGTACGGCGGGCGCCCTGGGCGCCCTAGATGACGTCCCGGCGTTCCTCGACCACCGGGAAGGCGGCCGTGGCGCGGCGGCGTTTGAGGACGCTCGCGTAGACGGCGAGGCCGACGCAGCCGGCCGCCATCATGATCAGGCCGACGAGGTCGAGGTTGACGCTCTCCAGCTCCCAGTCGCTCGCGAAGGTGAGGATGGCCCCCACCACGATCAGGGCGATGCAACCGCCGATGCCCCGCATAGGATTCGCCTCCGCTGTGTCGTGTGACGGCGCGGGTACCCGGAACGCGGGCACGAAAACGCCGCCGGGGCCCGGGTGTTGCGGGTGCGGCGGCGTTCTCGTGGTGGTGCCGGGGGCTCGGAGGGCGCGGGTTACGCGGGGATCCAGGCGAAGCAGCCCGTCGAGTTGAACGTGGCGGCGCCGCCCGGGACGGTGGCCGTGATCCTGTCGCCCGCCTTGGGCGGGGCCTCGGGGCCGGAGGCCAGGACGGAGCCGTCCTTGCCCTTCGCCTCCCAGGTGCAGGTGGTGCCCTGGGTCAGCGCCCGGTAGGTGCCCGCCGCGGGCGCGTTGCGGGATCCGTCGCCGAAGCCCTTCTCCGCGGCGGTCAGCACCGGCTTCTGCTCGGGGCACAGGTGCGTGATCGCGTCCTTCGCGCCCTTGATCTCGCCGGAGATGATGGCCGCGGTCGCCGCGTCCTTGTCCCGCTTCGCGGTGCGCTCCACCCGCTGGCAGGCTTCCTCGCCGGTCTGCAGGACGGCTGCCGGGTCCATCTTCTCGGGGACCCGGCCGCTGAGGTACTTCTTCTCGTTGTCCTTGAAGCTGCCCGTCTTCGGGGTGAGCTTCGGGTCCGGCACGACGGGGCCCGTCGGCTTCGCGTCGGGCGCCACGGACGCGGCCGGCCCGGAGGGCGTCGGTGAGGCGTCCGCCGGGTCGGGGACCGAGGAGGAGGCCGGCGGCTTCGGCTTGACCGCGGCCTCGGCGCCGGCCTTGCCGTCGTCGGAGGAGCAGGCGGTCAGCGTCAGGGCGGCGGCCAGCAGAACAGCAGCCGCTGCGGAGCGTCGGTACATCAGGTGGCTCCCGTACTTACTGGGTACTCGGGGTGGAGAGGCGGACGGGGCCCGGCGTCACCAGCGGTGGCCGGGCCCCGTCCGCACTCGGCGGTTACTTCGGGCCGAAGGTGAGGATCAGCTGCGGGGCGGCGTCCGCGGCCGTCGACTCCGAGGACCAGATCCACATCGGGTCGGTGCCCGTGCTCGTCAGCCCCAGGCTGGAGCTGGTGCCGAGCACCGCGGAGACCGCGGCGGTGTCCAGCTCGACGTTCTGGATGGCCGAGCCGTCCGGCACGCCCGCGATGCTGCCGAGCGGGGTGGTGCCGAGGGTGGGCTTGGTGTTGAACGTCGTGCCCGCGCCGCTCCAGGTGCCGGTGACCGGGACCACGGACACGGTGTCGGCGGTGCCGGCACCCGCCTGCGAGCTGGTCTTGAACTGGAGCGAGGCGGCCTTCAGGACCTGCCCGGACGGTGCGGCCGGGAGGGTGAAGCGCAGGTACGTCTCGTAGGCCGAGGTGCCGCGCACCGCGAGCGAGGTGGACGTGCCGTAGGCGGCGTTCGGGGCGCCCTGGTTGATGTAGGTGTCCTCGGCCGCGACGACCTTGGAGACCGTGTCGGTGGGCGCCTTGGCGAGGTCGTAGTGACCCTTGACCTGTGCCTGGGTGAGCACCGTCGGGTAGACGGCCGTCTCGTCGATCTGTCCGGCGAAGAAGTTGCTCGTCGGGCGGGTCGGCCAGCTTCCGAGGTTGTCACCGCCGACGTGCCAGTAACCGGCGTACGGGGTGGAGTTCGTGGCGCTGTTCGTGCCCTTGTTCTGGCCGTCCACGTACAGGGTCATGCCGCCGGGGCCCTGCGTGCCGACGACGTGGTGCCACTTGTTGTCGTTGTACGTCTCGAAGAGACCGGTGGAGATGGTGCGGGTCGAGCCGTTGTAGACGCCGAAGATCAGACGACCGGTGTTGGTCATGTAGATCTGCTTGTCGTACGAGCCGCTGCTGTTGACCGTGTTGTTGCCGAAGCCGATCAGCTTGCCGCCGCGCGTGGTGCTCGTCTTGAACCACGTCTCGATGGTGTAGGTGGCGCCGACCGACTGGCGGTGGTCGCTGTACACCTGCTGGCTGGTGCCGTTGAAGCCCATGGCCGTGCTGGAGCCGGTGACGGCGCCGGGGGTCTGGCGCAGCGTCGGGGCGTTGACCTGGATGCCGCTGGTGTTGCCGCCGTTGGAGGAGTCGGCGACGTACGGGCTGACGGTGTCGTCGTAGCGCCAGTACAGCTGGGCGCCGTCGCCGCGGACCTTGTCCGGGTAGGCCTGGACCGAGGTCGGGATCGTCACGGAGACGTTCGCCGACAGGGCGCTGGTGTTGCCGGCGGCGTCGGTGGCGGTCACCCGGTAGGTGTAGGCCTGACCGGCCTTGACCGTGGTGTCGTTCCAGGAGGCCTGCGGGCGCTCGAACTCCAGGGAGTCGGCGTTGACCGTGGCGATCGGGGTGCCCGAGCCGTTCCGGTAGATCCGGTAGGTCAGCAGGCTGTCGTCCTGGTCGTAGCTGGTGCGCCAGCGGACCTGGGCCTCACCGGGCTTGACGCTGGAGGCGCTGGCGACCGGGGTGGTCGGCGCGCCGACGTCGCCGGTGGAGGCGAAGCGGGTCAGGCCCTGCTGCGGCTCGCCGTTGATGAGCGTGAACTCACCGCCGACCCACATGTACTTGACGTCGTTCTTCTCCGCGACGGACATGACGCGCGGGCCGATGCCCTCGCCGATGCCGTCGTTGGCGTTGGGGTGCCAGCCGAGCTTGCGGGGGCCGCGCACGAAGCCGTCCACGGGCGCGGGGGCGGCGCCTTCGTGGTTGGTCCGCTGGGCCAGCAGGAAGTTCCGCTTGCCGTCGGGGAACTCCAGCTCGGTGGAGCAGTCGTGCGCGTGGGAGGAGCTGTACAGGACTCCGTCGTACGGCAGGACGTACTGGGTCGCGCCGAGGCAGCGGTCGCGCCACTTCTCGCTGAAGTCGGGGTTCAGGCCAATGCGGCCGTCGAAGACGCCGCCGCCGGAGCCCTCGTTGCCCGTGTAGTAGCCCGTCTCGTCGGCCGAGATGTCCTTGACGACCGAGTTGGAGGGGATGTTGTTGTAGGTCTTGGTGACCGCGCCCGTGGTGGCGTTGACGACGGCCAGCGCGTGCGAGTTCGCGTTGTTGACCGAGAAGAAGTCACCGCCGAGCAGGACGTTCTTGCCGTCGTTGCTGACCTCGATGGCGCGGCCCGGCTCGTCGGCGTTGGCGACGAAGGGCTTCAGCGCACCGGAGGAGGCGTCGACCGCGGCGAACCGCTCGCGGGTCTGGCCCTCGACGGTGTTGAAGTCGCCGCCCGCGTACAGGGTGTCGTCCGTGACGGCGAGCGCGCGCACGGTGGCGGGGAAGCTCGGGTGGAACGAGGCCTTGGGGGTGCAGCTCTCGATGTCGATCGCCGCGAGGCTGGAGACCGGGGTCCCGTTGACGGCGCCGAAGTAGCCGCCCGCGTA
The DNA here is from genome assembly GCF_024721315.2 of Streptomyces sp. Isolate_45. Taxonomy (GTDB): domain Bacteria; phylum Actinomycetota; class Actinomycetes; order Streptomycetales; family Streptomycetaceae; genus Streptomyces. The sequence continues at coordinate 1,857 of NZ_JANFAK020000231.1, read as the reverse complement.
CAGGGTCTTCTTGTCCTTCGAGACGACCAGGGCGCGCACGGTGGCGGTGCCCTCGCCGACCGTGAAGGCCAGCTTGCAGGAGGTCGGGTTGCCCGTGGCGGCGTCGAGCGCCACGAAGTTCACGGCTTCCTGCTCGGTTCCGCTGCCGGCCCCCACCGGCGGGCTGACCGCGGAGAAGGTGCCACCGGCGAAGACGGTTCCGTTCGCCTGGTCCATCGCAAAGACGATGCCGTTCGGCTGCCAGGTGGGCAGCTCGTCGGCCGTGAATGCCACTGGCGGCGTGATGGCCGACGCCTCGGGCATCAGCACCAGGCCTATGCCGGCGCCGGTGCCGGCCAGTGACAGGACGAGGGCAGCAGTCAGCCCTCTGGATCTACGCATGAGCCCCCCAGGGCAATCGCCCGGTTTGATGGCTGAAAATTATCCGAACAGCCATATGTACTGGCGCAGACTAGGGCTCACGCGAGTACCCGGTCACCTCACTTGACCCATTGCATACCAACTTGGAATCAACAAGGTTCACGAGGAGGGTGCACTTCGGACATACGGCAGGTTTGCCCCGGTCAGGCCTGCGAATTACCGCAGCAATGACCGGGACACGGCAAAGCGTAGGGGCAATATAAGCCCTCAGCGGTCGATTCGGACCGTCACGCCCGCCAGTTGGTCCTCGACCTGACGGATGTCGGCGTCCACCATGATCCGGGCCAATTCGGGCACCAGGACCGACGGCTTCCAGCCGAGGATCTCCTGGGCCTTGGAGGCGTCGCCGATGAGGGCGTCGACCTCGCTGGGGCGCTCGTACTTGGGGTCGTAGCGCACGTGGTCGTTCCAGTCGAGGCCGGCGTGCGTGAAGGAGGACTCGACGAACTCGCGGACGGTGGCCGCGACGCCGGTGGCCACCACGTAGTCGGTCGGCTCGTCCTGCTGGAGCATCCGCCACATCGCGTCGACGTACTCGGGCGCGTAACCCCAGTCACGGACGGCGTCGAGGTTGCCGAGGTAGAGGTGGTCCTGGAGACCGGCCTTGATGCGGGCGACCGCGCGGGTGATCTTGCGGGTCACGAAGGTCTCGCCGCGGCGGGGGGACTCGTGGTTGAAGAGGATCCCGTTGACCGCGAACATGTCGTAGGCCTCGCGGTAGTTCACCGTGGTCCAGTACGCGAAGACCTTCGCGGCGCCGTACGGGCTGCGCGGGTGGAACGGGGTGCCCTCGTTCTGCGGCGGCGGGGTCGCGCCGTACATCTCCGAGGACGAGGCCTGGTAGATCCGGGTGTCCACGCCACTGGCCCGGATGGCCTCCAGCAGGCGCAGCGCGCCGAGGCCGGTCACGTCGCCGGTGTACAGGGGGGCGTCGAAGGAGACGCGGACGTGGGACTGCGCGCCGAGGTTGTAGACCTCGTCGGGGCGTATGTCGCGCAGCAGGTTCACCAGGGCGACGCCGTCGGAGAGGTCCGCGTGGTGCAGGACGAAGGACCGGTTGGCGGTCTGCGGGTCCTGGTAGATGTGGTCGATCCGCTCCGTGTTGAAGCTGGAGGACCGCCGCACGAGCCCGTGCACCGTGTAGCCCTTGGAGAGCAGGAGCTCTGCGAGGTACGAGCCGTCCTGCCCGGTGACGCCGGTGATCAGTGCGGTCTTGCCCATGGGGTCCCCCTGGTGGTGGTTGCTGTTCGTCGTGGTGAGGCTGTGCCTCGGAGTGTGCGCGGGTCGGGCCCCGGCAGGGGGCGCACCGAGCGTTCGGGCCGCGGCCCGGGGCTGGATGGGTACCGTACACGTCCGTTGCGGCGGGCTTTGCGGCGGATTCCGCCCCCGGCCGCACCGGCGGACGCCGCCCTCCCGGAGGTGGGTCGCGGGCGCCGG
>NZ_JANFAK020000230.1 GCF_024721315.2 Streptomyces sp. Isolate_45 | reverse complement strand
CCCCCCCCCCCCCCCCCCCCCCCCCCCCCCCCCCCCCCCCCCCCCCCCCCCCCCCCCCCCCCCCCCCCGCGACCGCAGAGACGGCGTCGGCGAACGTCGACGGCGCCGCATCCGGCATCACCGGGTCGTCCGCGATCGCGACCAGAGCGATGGTGAAGTGCCGGCGCACGTGCTCGGCTCGCCTGGCGAACGCCCGCAGCCAGCCGCGGACCGTTCCCTCGGCCAGGCCCAGATGGGCGGCGACCTGGCGGTGCCCCATCCCTAGAGCGGCTATCTCCAGCCCCGCCCCGATGACCTCGGCCGCATCCGCCCGCCGCGGCCACAATGCCTCCGCCAGCAGCACGTGCGTGACCTTGCAGCCTGAGCAGCGCGTACGGCGTGGCCGCAGAAACAGACGAGCCCCCAGGTCACCCCGGATCTCCCGGGGCCGCCCCTGCCCCCACGGTGCCAGGACCGAGGAACACAGCGGGCATTCCAGCTGGCCGGCTCGCAGCTGTCGCTCTACCAGCAGCGCGTCCGCGTCCACGATCAGCACCGACAGCCTCCGCGGCAAAGCTGTGCTCGGCTCCGAGCACGGACGAAGTACCGCCAGCCTGCCCAAATGCCAAAGGATCATGTCGCTCAAGGCGCCGTTGGCCCTGGACGAGGAATCGTCAGAACCCCTGGGCCTCGGTCACCCGGCTTCCGGCTTCGCGACGTAGAGCAGAGCGTGCCGACGCCCGGGCCACGTAGCGTCTGTCCGACCAACATGAACCTCGGCTGTGATCTCCGAACGTTGCTCGGGTCCGCCGCCGAGGAACACCTCGAGCTCGAAGATGATGTCGTCGAGGTCTTCTTCCACCTCAGCAGTGCGTGCGGTGACGGCGAAATGGACGACGATCGCGTCCGGTCGAGGCTCTACCGCGATACCGCGAAGGTGTGGCCCGATGAGTCCCAGCGCCGCTTGACCTGTTTGATTGAGCAGGTAGTTCCTCCGCAGCAGGACGCGCTCTTCGTCCGCTGTGAGTTGCGGGTTGTAGTACTGCCGGGCGGGGTGATCCACGTCCGTAGAGTACCGACCCCGTCGGCACGGCCCCACGTCGAGGCCTTCTGAACGAACGACGGCCCCATGGAAAGTTCGTGTTCACCGTGTCGTCGTGCACGACGAGACAGCCCGGTCCCGGACACAGCTACATCCCGTGTGCTACGGGAATGTCGCCATCACCCCGCTTCATGAACACGCCGAGAGTCGTCTAACACCCCCACGCGGCGACGAACCGGACCCCCTCCCACGGATGCCCCGACACGGCCGGGGCCAGGTGCTCGGCGACCTCGCGGGCCTGTTCCGGGCGCAGGGTCACCGTTCGCCCGACCGCGCGCAGCCGGCCGTCGTGGTCGTGGCGGCCCAAAACGAGGAGTCGCGGACGGGTGAGGGTGCCGGTGATCGCGCCGATGACGGCTTCGGTGGTGTCGCGTCTTTTGATCTTGGTCCAGCCGCGGTGGCCCTGGAGATAGCGCGCGCCCATGGGCTTGGCCAGGACACCCTCGATGCCTATCACCTCGGTCCAGGTTTCCAGCCACTGCGTCGCGGTGGCGTGGTCGGTGGTCATCGGGCAGAGCGTCCACGGGGAGGTAAGGGCGCGGGCGGCGAACAGCACCTCAAGGCGACGCCGTCTCTCCCGGTACGAAAGCGTGAGCAGCTTGACGCCGCCCTGCTGAAGGACGTCGAAGGCCACGTAGAGGGCGGGCAATCGGGCCACGAGCGCGGGGGCGGTACGGGCGCGAGCGGCGGCCCGACGCTGCAACCCCTCGAACGACAGCGCTTCGGCCTCGACGTCCCACGCGAGAACCTCGCCATCCAGGACCAGGCCGTCGGGCAGCCGTGAGGCGGCCGCCACCAAGTCGGGGAACGCGTCCTGGACCAGGACGCCGCGGCGGGTCTGGAGCAGCACCCGGCCCCCGGGGCCGTCCGGGGTGAACACGAGCGTCCGGTGACCATCGGGGCGAGGTCGGGATCGTCTCGGCGGCTGGCGCCAGCATCGGCACGACCGGGCGCCGCAGCACCATCCCCCCTCCCTTTCACCCCTCGACGGACCCGGGCCCGAAACCCCACGCGCGCCAGGCTGGCACCGACAGGTCGGGGCGGTTGGATCCCGCGCGTGACAGGACCCGGCCGGCTTGAACCGGGGCGCCGTCCCGGCCCGCGGATTCAGTCCTGGGGCGGACACGGGAACTCGGTGCTGTCGCCGAAGAAATAGTCGTACGCCTTCTCGAGAAACGCGTACAGGTCGTCCTCGCTGGAGAAATCGAGATTCCCCTGCGTGATGTCCTCCCACTCGACGAGCGACATCTCCCGCGTGCGAATCACCTCGGCGAATCCGTCACGCTGCTCCGCGACGGTCTTCGAGAAGGGGCCAGGGTTGGCGAGACTCCCCTGGATCCCCTTCTTGAGGTCTTCCGGCTCATTCATGTAGTCGGGGCCGAAGGCGCTGCCGATGAAGGACTTCGTCTTCGCGTCCATGCACTTCTCCTAGGGGTGTCGTCCCGGCTCGGGACCACTTCGCCGTCGAGGACCAGGCCGTGCTGGAGCTGTTCGGCCGCCGCGACGAGATCGGGGAGCGCGTCCTGGAGCAGGGAGCCGCGGCGGCTCTGGCACAGCACCCGACCCCCAGGGCCGTCCGGGGTGAACACCAGCATCCGGTGCCCGTCGAATTTCCGTTATGCGTTGTTGGACGGTCCACGAGGGCCTCGGCGGCCCGTCTATGCGGACGTGGCGCCCTGGTTCCCCGCCGGGTCGAGGGAGTCGACGTCCTGCATGAAGGACAGCATTCGGGCGTTGACCACGTCCGGGTGGTCGATCTGCGGGCCGTGCCCGGTCGCGGTGATGATCTCGGCGCGGGCCCCGGGTATCAGGCGCGGGACGCGCTCCAGTTGCCGCTTCGGGTGCACGAGCAGGCTGTGCTTGCCCATGATGAGGTAGAGCGGGGTCCGGATGGACCGCAGCGCGTCCTCGGCGAGCGGCAGGGGGGCGGGGCGGCGGATTCGGTAGGCGCGGGCGCCGAGCTGGATCCATTTGCGCATCTCGGGGACGGCGATGACCGGCTGGTCCAGCCACTTGGCGAGTTGGGGGCGCAAAGCCTTGGGGGCGAAGGTGGCGAACAGGCTGATGAAGACCCAGGCGAAGAAGCGCAGGCCGACCTTCTCCAGGCCGCCGGGGTCGAGGGCGGTGACGGAGGCGAGTCGTTGGTGCCGGCGGTGGGCCTGGTTGAGGACGAGCCAACCGCCGTAGGAGGAGCCGACGAGGTGGACCTTGTCAAGGTCTAGCGCATCGAGGGCTTCGTCCATCCACTGCGCGGCGCGCTCGGGCTGCCACATGGGTTCGCGGTGGACGCTGCGGTTGGCGTCGCCGGGCGTGTCCAGGGCGTAGACCGGGCGGTCGAGGCTGAGCCCCGGGGTGTTGGGGTACCACATGGCGGAGCTGTAGCCGGCGCCATGAATCAGGACGATCGGCGTCCGCGACTCGGCCGCGGGGTCGGTGGGGCCGTAGCGATAGACGTGGGTGGTGCCGAAGCTCGTCTCCACGTCGGTCTCGGAGCGCACGGGTGCTCCCATCGCGTAGAGCACATCGCCCGCGGCGAAGTAGCGATCGCGGAGCTTGTCGTTGACGTAGCGGCCGACGTCACGGCGCGCGCGAGTCGTGGTTTCGGGCACTGGGCACCTCCGGGAAGATCCGTTCTTCGTGATACGAACGTACCATATTGCTGATACGGCGGTACCATGAAAATGTTCGGACCGAGCCGGACTGCCAGCCCCTGAACCACCCACCCCACCCCCACGGCCGGAGACAGCACTGATGCCAAAGCGCGTGGACCACGAAGAACGGCGCACACAGATCGCCGAAGCGCTCATCCAAGTCGCGGGGCGGCGAGGGCTGCACGCCGTCGGCATGCGCGACGTGGCCGCCGAGGCCGGCGTATCCCTCCGGCTCGTGCAGTACTACTTCGAGACCAAGGAGAAGCTGCTCTTCTACGGACTCCAGCACCTGACCGACCGCTTCACCGCCCGCGTGGGCGCCCGACTGGCCGCCGCCGGCCCGGCCCCGGGCCCGCGCGTGACGATCGAGGCGCTGCTGCTGGCATCCCTGCCGACCGACCAGGAGAGCCGGACCTTCCACCTCCTCTACAGCTCCTACTCGATCCTGTCCGTCACCGACGGAGCACTCGCCGCCCAGCCCTTCATCGACAACCCCGAGGCGGCCGAGAACGCCCTCACCGGCCTGATCGAAGGAGCCCAGGCGGCAGGCCTGGCCGATCCCGGCGCCGACGCACGCACCGAGGCCATCAGCCTGCTCGCCATGACAGCGACCATGGGCACCAGCATCCTCGTCGGCCAACGGAAACCCGAGTCGGCCATCGCCGTACTCCACCACCACCTCGACCGCATCTTCACCGCCAGCGGTCACACCACCCCGGACGCCGGACAATGGACAGACGCCCATACCTGTCCATAACTTCTGTTCATAGGCCACTGGCGGCCGCAACACCACCTTCGGCCCGCCCTCACGCTCGACACCCTCAGGGCAAGTCTCGCCCCGCGCCGAGTAGCCGGCTCGGTGGGCGCGGCCGTAGGGCGCACCGGTCGGGCGCCCCTGTCCCGTGACACCGAAGTTTGAGCAACTGGGCCCCAGTTGGTGGGTATGTCACCCCGTGGCGGCACGGCTCGCACGCGGGCCGTGCCGACTTGGACGAGATCACCAACCACCCCTGGGCGGCCACCGGCTCCTGAGCCGTCCGGGCGTGCAGTACGTCAGGGCGTGCAGTACGCAAAGGCTCCGGCCTCCGCCTCCACGCTGCTCGGGTTCTCGAACACCACCACCCAGGTGTCACCGGGCTTGTACCGGCGATTGCTGGGACACCCGCACCCGCTGCGAGGCCGCCACGACCGACGCCGCCCGGGAGGCCCTCGCCGAGGGAATCCCCGCGTGCCCGCGCTGCCGCCCACACACCCCGCGCTCGGCATCCTCAACTGCCACCGCGACCTACCCTGAAAAGGGCGGCCGGCCCGGTGAGCGGCCCCGGCCGCAACCCGGTGGGCACCTGCTCCTCCCACACTGCACCGGTGCCCACCACCATCACGTCAGCGGCTTCCACACCTCCGGGCCGGCGCCGAGCCATGTGGTCCGTTGTCGCGGCTGCTGCTCTCACCGCAACCTCCGGCTCGGGAACCGGCATGGCGGTGGATCATGACGTGGAGGTCGCCCTCCGGAGGGAAGGGGGCGAAGACGGCGACGAATCGGCTGTGTGTGCGTCGGCGTGGGAAGCCGCCTGCTACCGGGGGAACGGGAGCACGTAGGGTTCGATCAGCCGATGTGAGAACGGCGGGAACATCAGCCGCATCCGCGCTGTGGAGGGCGTACCCGACAAGGGCACCGAGGAACAGTGGTTCATGTCCTCTTGCTTCTGTCGCGCGCCGTTGCGGGTCCCGGCAGGAACGTCTTCCGCGTGTAGTGGGTGGGCTCCTACCAGCACGTGCAAGGTTGGGGATATGAGTTCGTATACGGGCGCTGAGGCGCGACCGGAGCTGAGTGCTGCGTTGAGCGGGGACGAGTTGGCCCGGTGGTACTGGACGCTGGCCGAATTGACCGTGCTCGCACGGGAGCTCGGGGTGCCGCGGGGAGGTGGGAAGGCGGCATTGACGGAGCGAGTACGGGCCGTATTGGACGGCGTCGCTCCGCCGGCAGCGCCGTCCCGGACGCGCGGGGCGGGCCGGCAACTCGCCGCGCCGGTGGACGGCTACACCGAGATTCCCGAGGGCCAGCGGTGCAGTCAGGTGCTGCGGGAGTTCTTCCGCCGCGAGATCGGCCCGAGCTTCCACTTCGATGCTTCCATGCGAACGTTCGTCGCCGAAGGCGCAGGTCGCACCTTGGACGAGGCCATCGCCCACTGGCATGCCACGCGTCGGACCGCTGCCCAGGCGCAGGAGATCGGCTCGCAGTTCGAGCTCAACCGCTTCCTGCGTGACTGGCATGCCGAGCACCCGGCGGGCAGCCGTACCGAAGCGCTCGCCGCCTGGCGCGCTCACCGCGACCGCCCTCGTCATCCGGCCGCAGGGTGACCGGCCCACAGCGGTGCAAGGAGAGCAGCCGGTTCGAGAAGGCCGCCGGAGCCGCATTCCAAGCCCAACCGGCGGCCTTGGCCTCCTCCACCGCCGCTCCGGGCATGGCCCGCGACAGCCTCCACCGGACGTGCCCGCCCACAGTGACCGTTCGCGGAGCGCTCGCCGGATCGGGTTCTCCGGTGGGGTGAACCGGTGGATTTCGGTTTGGCCCGGTCCTTTTCGCTCATGGGCGGCGACCAGTACTTGAGGACTCGGTCGCCGAGGCCCCGGTCCGGAGGCGCGGGGGAGGTTCCGGTCGAGGCCGCCCTCTGCACGTGTGGCAGGTCCTCTCCACTGGCAGCGAGCTGAGCGAGGAGGATCGGGAGGGCCGAGACCGTTGGGGCGGGGGCCCGCGGTTGCATTCGATGGTTCCGGGCCCCTGCCCGTGGCTGTCGGATGTTGGTTGCCGTGCAGCTGCCCGGTCCCTGCGTGGGTGCCAGGACCGGGACGCCGTCGGTGTCCTCGGCGCGGTGCTCGACAGCGGCCGACGAAGCGGCTGAGCGGCGTAGGTCCTTATGGGGCGGGGTGCAGTGGGGTGGAACCGAGGTTCCGCTGGTCCTGGGTTCCGAAGGTGGACCAGAGGGCGGCGGTGAGCAGCAGGAGGGTGCCGAAGGCGAGGTAGACGGGCCTGCCTCCGAAGCGGTCGAAGAGGAAGCCGGTGGCGAGGATCGCCCCGGCGCTGACGACGCGGATGACGGCGTCGAGGAGTCCGTGCCAGGTACCGAGGAGGGCTGCGGGGGCGCGCAGCTGGACGAGGAGTCCGGCGGACCTGAGGTACACGGTGAAGCCGAGACCGAAGAGGATGAGCGCGCCCGCGAGGATCCACTGCGTCCCGCCGAACAGTGCTGCCGTCAGGGTGCCCGCGCCGGCGAGGGCGGTGGCCCAGCGGAGGCTTGAGTAGATGCCCTCCGGGCCGGCTTTCGCTACGACGAGGCCACCGATGATGGCTCCGATGGTGGAGAACGCCAGGAAGGAGCCGGCGCGGGCCGGCGACATGTCGAAGGTCTCCCTCATGAGGGACAGCAGGGACAGGATGACCGTCGAGAGGGCGAGCACGGTCAGGGCGTGGAAGGTGAGGAAGCGGCGCCAGGCCGGGCTGGTGGCAAGGGTCCGTGCCACCACGCGGCGGGACGGGAGGGGGGCGGGGGCGGTTTGCTCCTCGGGCGCGGCGCCTGCGGTCTTCACGCCGGTGGCGGCGTCGGACACCGGTGTGTGGACGGGCTTCGGGTGTGCGGCCCCCGGTTGCCGGGCCACTACGGCGATGAAGCCGGCGAAGACGGCCAGGGCGAGGACCTGGAGGCCGGCGGCGACGAGGAGGGCTTGGGAGCCGGGGAGCAGGGCGATGACCAGACCCGCCACGACCGGGGAGAGCAGTTCGCTCGCCGAGCGGATGGTTCCGCCGATGCCCTGGACCCGGACGAGGGTCTTGGCGTCGAGGATGCGCGGCAGGAGCACGAACAGGGCCATTTCCCCGATGTGGTGGACGAGGTCCACCGTCGCCGCCGCCACGACGATCGCCCACAGGTGGGAGGAGAGGAACGTGGAGCCGATGCCGATGAGGACGAACACGCCGATCTTGACGAGGTAGGCCACGACCAGGACGGTCTTCGGGTTGCCCCGGTCCAGGAGGGGGCCGGCCGCGATCGAGGCGACGACCTCCACTCCGTAGCCCACGCAGTAGACCAGGCCGACCGTGCTGACCAGGCCGGAGAGGTCGAGGGCCAGGTTGGCGAACGCGATGTCGTAGATGCCCTCGCTCATGGAACGGGACATGACGAGCACCGAGAAGACCACGAGCAGCAGCGTCAGCCGGCGTGACGCGGTGGGGAGCACGGTGCGGCTGGTCTTCGGCTCCTGCTCGGTCGCGGTCACTGGTAGGCCAGCTCTCGGACGACGTTGCCCGCGAGGGCGGTGCCCGGCGCGTCGAAGGTCGGCAGCAGTACGTCGGCATGGACCGGGACGAAGAGCTCGGGCAGGCGTGCGCCCTGGGAGTCGTGGACCTCGTACTCCACCCGGTAGTGGAGCGTCCCCCTGCCCCGGGCCCGCATGAGCACACCCGGTTCGATGGTCAGGACCGCCCGCGGGTCCTGCGGGAAGGGAAGGGTCTGGCAGGCTCCGAAGGTGGGTGAGTCCGCGCGGCGGTCGACGAGTTGGAGGTCCATCTCGGGATTGTCGTACAGCAATGGGGACAGCTTCAGAGTGAGATGGGGAGGTGAGCTGAAATATTGCGGCCAGAATGCCGGAACGTCGTAAACCATGGTGTCGGCCATCCCGTTCTCGACGTTGGAGCCGATGCCGTACGAGTCATCGCGGATCGACTGGTAGGAGCCGACCCCGGCGGTGACGGTGGCGAGTTCCGACGCGGGCAGAACGGGCTGTTGCCCGGCGAGGTCCCGGTCGATGAAGTAGCGGTGGAGCTCGCCGCCGATCTCGGCGGAGGCGACGACGCCCTGTTCGGTCGCGCCGCCGAGCCAGCTGCGGGAGACCACCTTGGAGATCAGGAACTGGGCGGCCGTCGGGAGCTCGACGGTGTTGGCGACGGTCCGGGGGCACGCGTGGTCCATGTCGGCGACGGAGTAGGTGGCGTTGTCGTCGAGCGGGGACCACTTCGAGGCGGGGTCCTGCGGCGCGTGGAGGGAATAGTCGTTGCGGGTGGTCACGGTGCCGAGTTGCTCGAACCAATGCGCGTAGCCCGGCGGGATGGCCAGTACACAGGATCCGTCGGCCGGGACATCGATCTCCAGCTTCCGGTCGTATTCGGGTGAGTCCGCCCGGCAGTCGTACATGTGGACGGTGATGGGTCCGGCGCCGGCCGGGCCGTAGAAGGAGAGCCGGTCGTACTGGCCGAGGTGCACCGCGTACTCCTCGTACGCGAAGTGCGGGCTGTGCACCATGTAGTGGTACGGCCGGTCGTTGCGGGAGGACCGGATGTGCCGCGCTCCCGGGAGGCCGGAGTCCGCACCCATCGTGCGGGTCCTGGTCATGATCAGGTGAGGCTTGGGGAAGGCGGACATGGACGTGCCGCGATGGCGTCGGGGCAGCGCGGTCGCGGCGAACGGGGGCGGCCGCGTGCTCGTGCAGCTCCTTCAGCAGGGTGCCGCCTATGTTCCCGGTTGCTCCGGTCACGAGGATTACGGGGGTTCCCCTCCGACGGTGCGGAGGGGAACCGAGGGGTGGACGTCAGCAGGTGACGAGACCGAGGAACTTGTAGTTGGCGGCCGTGGAATACGGGAAGACCTGCTTGTTGTACACGGCCTGCTGGCCGGGGCTGAGTTCGTAGCAGGTGGGGTCCGGCGTGAACGCCGGGGCAAAGGACGACCTGACGCGCTGAACGTCCGTACAGGTGTTGGTCATCTCGGTGTGGAGGACTCCGAAGAAGGTGGTGGCCGCGTAGAACGACTGGACGCAGCTCGGCGCAGGTGCCCCTACCGTTGTCGCGACCTGCTCCCCCTGCGGGGCGGCACCGGCGGGTGCCGCGCCGAGGAGCGCGGCGCCGGTCAGTGCGGCTCCGGCGACCGCACAGGCAATCTTTCGCATGTTCTTCTGTTCCTCTCGTCGTGATCAGATTCGTTACATCAAAGGCATGAGGAACAGATGCCAGAAGAGTGCATCAAAGACTTGAATACCCTCTCCCGTCGGCACTGCGGATGACCGGGCTCGCGCTCCGGAGGTGTGCGAATGGTGACTTTTGGTTATTTTCGGCCCGGCTCGGGGTGAGCCGGGCCATAGGACCCACGTCACATACGAGCCGGGGTAGTAGGCCCCGAGGGGCGGAGCGGTGGTCCCTGCGGGCCACCCGGCGTTCGGAGGGCCGGGGGCCTGCCGTGGGGTCGTGGGTCCCTGGCTGCGAGGACGGGTAGTAATCGGGTTCGTTGCCAGGCGGGTGGGGCGTCGGTAGAACTGGATGAGTCGCCGAGCGGCCCGGGTGTCTCACCCGCCGCTGACGAAGCCCTCCGCACCGCCTGAGTGGCTCACGCACGTCCTCGACGTGCAGCGACCGCCCTCGTCCCCTGTGGAAGGTTCCTCCGTGTCGAACACCGTCATCCGCCGCATCGCCGCCTCGAAGAAGGCCCTCGCGGGTACCGTCGTCGCCCTCGGTGTCGCCGGCTCGATGCTCGCCACGGTCCCCGCCCAGGCGGCCCCCACGAGCGCCAAGGCGATCGCCCAGCAGATGATCAAGGACCCGGCGCAGTTCGCGGCGTT
>NZ_JANFAK020000229.1 GCF_024721315.2 Streptomyces sp. Isolate_45 | reverse complement strand
CCCCCCCCCCCCCCCCCCCCCCCCCCCCCCCCCCCCCCCCCCCCCCCCCCCCCCCCCCCCCCCCCCCCCCCCCACGGGCGCGGGGCACGGTCAGGGCGCCGACCGGGTGGCCGGTGTCAGCGCCAGGACTGCTGCGGCGAACCGTTGCAGTCCCACAGCTGGACCTTCCCGCCGTTGCGGTTCTGGTTGGTGTCGTGGTCCAGGCACTTGCCGTTGTACTTCAGTCGGATGGAGTTGTTCGCACCCCGGTACCAGGACTGCTGCGGCTGGCCGTTGCAGTTCCACAGCTGGACGACGGCGCCGTTGTTGTTGATGGTGTTGGTGTCGGCGTCCAGGCACTTGCCGTTGAAGTCGACCTTCAGCTCCCCGGACCCGTGCAGGACCCAGCGCTGGTTGGCCGCGCGGTTGCAGTCCCAGACCTGCGCCCGGGCGGGGTTGTTGTTGATGGTGTTGGTGTCGGCGTCCAGGCACCGGTTGCTGAGCTGGACCTGGTAGACCACCCCGTCGGCGGCCGCCGGCCGAGCGGCGCCGACGGCGCTCTCGGTGGTGGCGAGGGGGAGGAGCATGAGCGCGAAGCCGACCGACAGGTTCCGGGCCGTACGGGAGTCGAAACGCATTCCTGATGCACCTTTCGAGGGAGAACGGGCCGGCGCCGGACACACCCCTGCCGTACGAGGACGGGGAGGGGGAGCCGGATGGTCACCACCTTGGGGTGAACCGCCGACGGAATGCTCCGAGTTTGTGACGGTTCACCCGGGGCTGCAAGGTTGTCCCGGTTGCTTCGCCAATGTCGGGATCCCTACCCTTCTGACCTGCAGGGACGGGCACGTCCCGGGACGCGGCACGCCGCCCGGGACACGTCGGCGACCTTCCGATGGGGAGACGTTACGGATGAGCCAACTCGACGGAACGCACGCGCACGCCACCGCGGCCCAGCGGCTCGGAGGCGCACTGCGCGGATTGCAGCAGCGGTCCGGGATGACGCTGCGGGACCTCGAACGGCGGGTACTGATCAGCGATTCCTCGCTGTCGCGGTACTTCCGCGGAGCGACGGTGCCGCCCTGGGCGGTGGTGCGCGACATCTGCAAGGCCCTGGACGCCGATCCCGTCGAGTACCGCGGGTTGTGGGAGGCGGCGGACGGCGGCCAGAACCGCCCCCCACCGGCCCCGACCGCCCCGACCGCCCTGCTCGACCCGTCCGACCCGCCCGCCTCATCCGACTCCGACCCCGACCCCGACTCGTCCGACTCGTCCGACTCGTCCGACCCGGCGGGATCACCTGACGGAGCGGGCCGGGGCCCGACCGTGCCCGCCCCCTCTCCCCCGCCGCGGGACGAATCGGGGCCCGCGCCGGCAGTCGCGGACGCCGCCCCGCCGGAGGTCGTGCCCGCGCCCGTGGCCCTTCACGTATCCGTCCCCCGACCCGGTGACGCCGGGCGCACACCGGCGGACCGGCCCGTCGCCGCGGCACGGATGCGCTGGACGGCGGGCGGGCTGCTGGCCGGGCTCGCCATGGGCGCCGCCCTCGCCTTCCTGCTGCATCCGGCCGCGGAGCCCGAAGCCACCGCCCTGGTGTTCCGCAACAAGGCCGGCAACAGCTGCCTGGACGACAGCATCGAGGGACTCCGGATGTGGCCCTGCAACGGGCTCCACTACCAGGAATGGGAGTTCCGCCCCTACGACGGCGGCCCCGGCGCCCTCCGCAACCGGGCGACCGGAGCCTGCCTCGACAACAGCGGCACGGCTCCCCGCGCACGCTCGTGCGACAGGTCCACCCACCAGGGCTGGACCGTCGTCGGCCGTGCCGACGGGTCGGTGCAGGTCCGCAACCTCGCCGCCGGAACCTGCCTGACGGAAGGATCCGGAGTCCTGTCCGTCCGCACCTGTGACGGCTCCGATCCGCAGCGCTGGACCTGAACCGGACCTGAACCGGACCTGACGGGGCGTCGGCACGGGCCCCGATGCGGGGCCCGGGGTCAGGAGGTTCCGGAGGTGTCCGAGGTATCGGATGTGGCGGATGCGCCGAGCCCCCGTACCCGGAACTGCATCACCCGGTACGGCCAGCCCTCCGGCCCGGTCCGCCACTGGCTGACCGTCAGGTGAAGGTCGTCCAGGTGCGAGCCCGGGATGACATAGCCGCCGTACGGCTGGGCCACGTGCGTGTCGTCCTCCCGCCCCCACGGCGCGTCGCGGATCAGGGTGCGTCGGTCGACCCCGGTCAGGTCCGCGGTCGGGCGGTCCATGACGAGGGCCTCGATGCGCGCCTCGGCGGCGTTGAAGCAGACCAGCAGCCAGCGGCCGTCCAGCCGCCGCAGGCACAGCTCGCCGAAGCCGCCCTCCAGGACCGGCGTCGGCGCGTTCCCCCAGGCCCAGGCTCCGTCGCGGTGGCCCCACGGCTCGTAGGCGCTGGGGTCCGCCAGGGCGTTCGACCGGACGCGGTGCAACAGGACCGGCCCGTTCCGGCGGAAGCCCGTCGAGTACGCGTAGACGTGGCCGTCCTCGCCCAGCTCCCAGGTGAGCAGCTGGAACAGTCCGCCGTGCGCGTTCCCGGGGAAGCGGGCTCCGGTGTGCCGCCAGTTCGCGCCCGAGTCGTCCGAGCGCCAGATTTCGCTCCACAGCACCCCGCCCCACCCGCGGTGCACGGTGACGTGCAGGTACAGGACCCCGTCCACGAGGACCACGTCGGAGGGCAGCACGGTGGTGAACAGCGGATTGTCGTGTTCGTACGCCCAGAGCTGGCGCGCGTGCTCCCCGCCGACGGCCCCGCTCCAGACGACGCCCTCCTCGAGGCGTGCGGTCGTGGAGTACAGCCCGACGGGGGAACGCCACCAGCCGCCCCCGACCCGGGCCTCCTCGAAGGTGTCGCCGAAGACGAACAGGGTCCGGCCGTCCGGAACGCGGACCGGGATGCCGAGGTCGGTGGCCTCCATGCGGAACCGGGTCGTCAGACCAGGGCCCGTCAGGTCGCGCACCTTCGTCACCACGAGGGGGCCCGCGCCATCGGGCCGGTCATCCCCACGGCCGGAGCCGCTCGCCGCCCCGCCGCCGATCCGCCCACCGGCGGCATCCGCCGCGCCCATGACCGGGCCCATCGCCGGCCCCAGGGCCGCCGCGGCGACCGCCCTCAGGAACGTCGCCCGGCTCGGTTCCGCTGTCCGTCCCACCGTCACGCTCCCCCAACGGCGCCGGGACGTCCCACGTCACGGCACGATCCCGCGCGGTACGCGGGACAGCGGCTCGGAGCGCCCGTCGAACGGGACACCCGGCCGGCCTGGAGGGGGACGGACCCGGGGACGTCACGACGTGTGCGGCGGTCTCCGGGCCGCCCGGGAGACGGCAGGCCCTGGAGAGGGTCCGCGTCGGACGGGTCAGACGCGTTGGGCGCGGTGGAGGAGGGTGCGTGGGCCGTGGGATCGCAGGGCGGCACGGGCGGCGTTCGCGCCCGGCGCGCCGTGGACGCCGCCGCCGGGGTGGGCGGCGGCGGAGGCCAGGTAGAGGCGTTTTACGGGGGTTTCGGGGCGGCCCGTGCCGGGGGTGGGTCGGAAGATCGCCTGTTGGTGCAGGGCGGTCGTGCCGTTGTTGATGGCGCCGTTGTGGAGGTTTTCGTTCATGGCCTGGAGGGTGGTGGGGGCCAGGATCCGGCGGGCGCGGACGAGCGCGCGGAAGCCCGGTGCGAAGCGTTCCACCTGGGCTTCGATGCGGTCGGCCATGGCTTCCTGCTCACGGGAATCCCAGCGGCCGGTGATGCCGTCGGGGCCGGCGTCGGAGGTGATGTGCTGCGGAAGGTGGGTGTAGGCCCACGCGGACTCCGTACCGGCGGGTGAGCGGGTGGGGTCCGCGGTGGTCATCTGGCCGAACAGCGCGAAGGGTGCGTCGGGAACGTGTCCGGCGGCGATCTGCGCGGCGAACCGGGTGAGGCCGTTGACGCCCTCGGCCACGTGGACCGTGCCCGCGCCGGCCGCTTCCGGTGCCGTCCACGGCACCGGGCCGCTCAGCGCCCAGTCGACCTTGAAGGTCGCGAAGTCCCACTGGAAGCGTTCCAGGTCCCGCAGGAGCCGGGACGGAAGGTGTTCCTCGCCGACGAGGTCCCGGTAGAGGGCGGGCGCCGACGTGTCGGCCAGTACGGCCCTGCGCGCGTCGATCGTCTCCCCGCCCGCGGTCCGGACCCCGACCGCCGTGCCGCCGCGCACCAGGACGGCCTCGACGCGCTCCCCGCAGCGCAGGACGCCGCCGCGGCGCCGGAGGCGGCTCACGAGCGCTGCCGTCAGGGCGCCGGAGCCGCCGACGGGTACGGGGAAGCCGTGGCTCTGGCCGAGCATGGACATCAGCCAGCCGAATCCGCCGCTACCGGCGGCCTCGGGCGCCAGGTCGGCGTGCAGTGCGTTGCCGGCCAGCAGGAGCCGGCCGCCCTCCCCCGCGAACTCCTCCTCCCCCAGGCGGCGCACGGGCAGGGCCAGGTTCCGGGCCAGCCGCAGCCCGCCGGAGGCCCGTACCTTCGCCGCGAGGCGGAGTCCGGCCCGGACCGGGGGGAAGGGGGTGAACAGCGCCTGGACCAGGTCGGGCCCGACACGGCTCCACACCTCGTACATGTCCCGCCAGGCCGCGCCGTCGGCGGGCGCGAACGCTTCCAGTCCGGCGGCGGTTCGCTCCACGCGGCGCTCCAGTACCGCGCACCTTCCGTCCGTCAGCGGGTGGGCGAGTACGGAGGGTGCGTGGCTCCAGCGCAGGCCTTCCGCGGCGAGGTCGAAGCGGGCCAGGACCGGGGAGGCGGCGGCCAGTGGGTAGAAGGCGCTGAACAGGTCCGATACGTAGTCGGGGTGGACGCCGCGGTCGCTGCGGACGGCCCCTCCGGGCTCGGCCTGGGCCTCCAGGACCTCCACGCTCCATCCGGCGTCGGCGAGCACGTTCGCGGCCACCAGCCCGTTGGGGCCCGCGCCGATCACCACCGCGTCAGGCACGGCGGGACCTCGCGGGATCCTGTTCCACGGTCCTGGCAAGGCGGGCCAGCATGCCCCGGTGGCGGAGCTGGATCAGGGCGTCGAGGGCGGGGTTGTGGAAGGTTCCGCCCAGGCCGCGCAGGGGGTGTTCGTCGCAGATGACGAGGGTTTCGTCGCCCCAGGGCCTGAGCTGGAGGAAGATCCTCGCCGTGCCCAGGGCTCCGAACGCGGCCTCCAGCTCCAGTTCTTCACCGGGCTCCCGGTGGCGGACGGTCGTCACCCCTTCGGCCGACCAGGGGCCCAGCCGCACGGTGTAGCGGAGCCGGGAGCCGACGTCGGGCCAGTCCCGGTCCAGCGGGGTGGATTCCGACGGGCCGACCACCCAGTCGCCGTAGCGGGTCGGATCGGCGAGTACCAGCCACACCGCGTGCGGGGGGCGATGGATCAGCTGATTGCGGACGGCCATGGGGGTGGTCCTCCTGCCGGTACGGACGGCCCTGCCGGGGCCGCGCCGTCCCCGCCGCTGCGCCTGCCGGCGGGAAGCGCGAACGCCGCTGCCACTGGTCAGGCCATCGTCCCACCGATCACCCGAGCGGTCGCGCCGACTCCCGACACCCGGCCCGGGCCCCGACCGCGCCCCTCAGGGGCGGGTTTCGCTTGACGGTGCGCAGTAGGGGTAGGCGCCAGCCGTGTCCGGCCCCGTACCGGGCACGGATCCCAGGAGCGTCTTCATGATCCTCATCCTCGGACTCATCATTCTGGTCGTCGCCGCCATCGTCGGGCTGATCGGAATCTTCGGCAATTTCGGGGCCGGCCACGATCTCGACACCGGTGGTGACTTCTCGATCCTCGGCTATCACGCCACCGGCTCGACCGGGTCCCTGTTCCTGATCGGAATCATCGTGGGGGCCGCGGCCCTGCTGGGCTTGGCGCTGGTGATGCTCGGTGCCCGTCGTTCGGCACGCCGCTCCGCGCGCGCCCGACGGGAGCTCGACTCGTCCCGGCGTGAGGCGGCGGTGGTCGACCGGGAGCGCGACGATCTGATCGAGCAACGGGACGACGCCCGCGCCGTGCCGGCGGGTCCGGCCGATGGCGACGGTGTCCTCCCCCCGACGGGTGAACCGGTGGCTGACGCTCCCCGTCGCCGCGGCAACTGGTTCGGCGGCCACCGGACCTCCCCCCGTTGACGCCGGGGGATTCCGGCCGACCCTCCCGCCGGGCAGGCACGTGGAAGCGGCGCGTCGGACGCGGATCCCGACGCGCCGCTCGGACGGAACCCTCCGTCCCGGACCCCGGCATTGGGATCCTCGGCGTCCTCAGTGTTCGGGCAAGGGCCTGCGCAAGGCACTGCGTCCCCGCTCCCAGGCCTCGCGGATGTGGAGCGCGAGGCGGTCCTCCAGGAGTACCGTCGCCGCGCAGCCGAAGGCGACGTCCGCTTCCAGCTCCGGTTCGTCGGCGAGGAGGCCGCCGATGACCTCGTGGCGCACGACCTGTTCGTGGACCGCGTCGGCCTCCACGTGCTCGGCGTAGAAGTGCTCCGCGGCCGGTCCGGCCCCGCAGCGCCGCATGGCGTTGGCCAGGCGCCTGGAGCCGGGCGACGAGGTGACCTCCACGCAGGCGAAGTGGCCGACGAGGGCTCCGCGCAGCGCCCGGTGCAGGCCGAAGAGGGACATCAGGTTGACCGTCGCGAGCAGTGGGGCCGGCCCTTGGTCCAGGTGGCGGCCGTAGGTGGGGTCAAGTCCCAGGTCGGTCATGAGCTCCGCGAAGAGCCGCGCGTGGACGCGGTCGGCCCGGCCGGCGCCGAACTCGTCGTACTCGATGGCGACCATGGCGGCCTTGGCCCGCCCCGTGAGCCTGGGGATCACCCAGGCGTGGGGGTCGGCCTCCTTGAGGTGGTAGAGGGAGCGCAGGGCCGCGTACTCGCGCAACTGCCACAGTTCACCGTCGGTTTCGAGGTACCGACTGAGGCTGCCGGAGAGGTCCACGGGCTCCACGAGCAGCGGCGCGAAGGCTTCCTCGACCGAGCGGGGGGCGTCGGACAGCTCGCTGCGCAGGGCGTGCAGGAAGCGGGCTTCCATCGCCTGCCGCAGCCGCAACAGGTCCGGATCCCACTCCCGTTCGTCGTCCACGCCGTCGAAGCCCCGGTAGTGCAGCTCGTAGAGGAGGTGGAGGGCCAGTTGGAGGTCCTCACCCCACGGGTCGGCGTCGCGTACGCGGCCGGGGGCCCATACCGGAGGGCCGCCCGACCGGAGGGCGTCGACCACGGCCCGGGACAGCTCTCCGCGGCCCTCGACGAGGCGGGGGCCGGCCGCGGTCACCGTCGTGCTCGGGACGGGAGGGGTCATCGCGCGTTCCTGTCGTCGGGGGTCGCGGCGGCGCGCTCGCGACGGCGGTGGCTGGTGTCGCACCAGGGGTACGTGCGGCTGCGGCGGCAGGTGCACACCGCGACCAGGAAGCGGTCGGACCGGGCGATCGTCCCGTCGTCCAGGACGATCTCGACCGGCCCTTCGACCAGGACCGGGCCCTGGGGGTCCACGGACACCCGGCGGGCGGGCGCGTCGTCGGGGACCTCGCGCGGGACGCCGCCGGAGGCAACCTCGCCCGGGACGCCGTCAGAGGTACTGGGCACGGATCACCACCAGCTCTTCCCACTCCTCGGCCTCGACCGCGAGGCCCTGCCGCTCCAGCCAGGAGCGCCGGGAGCGCAGGACGGGGCCCCACGGCACGGTGGCCCTCACCGTGACCTCCGCGGTCAAACCCGTGCCGGTCAGCCGGTCGACGGTCTCCTCGGGCCCGCACATCGCCGAGTGCACCATCAGCAGGACGCCTCCCTCATGCAGCAGTTCCCGGGCGCCCGCGCAGATCCGGTCGATGACCGCCCGCCCGTCGGGGCCGGCGTCCCAGGCCCGCTCCGGACCGCTTGACGGCGGCCGGACCCGCGGGGCGGGGACGTACGGGGGGTTGCTGACCACCAGGTCGAAGCGGTGGCCCTCGGTCCGTGCCTCGAAGTCTCCGTGCAGTACGCGCAGCGCGAGCCGCCGCCGCATGGCGTTGAGCCGCGCCGTCGCCACCGCGGGCCAGGAGACGTCGACCGCGGTGACGCGCGCTCCCCTGGCAGCGGCGTGCAGGGCGAGCGCACCGGTGCCGGTACCGATCTCCAGGACACCCGTGCCGGGCCCCAGGTCCTCGTGCGCGAGCGCCTCGCCGAGGAGTCGGGTGTCCGCCTGCGGCTGGTAGACCCCGGGGAGTGCCAACAGTCCGGTGGGGAGCGTGGCCAAGGTCATGGCCGTACTGGGCACCGCGTACCTCCCGTTTCGAATGCGGCCCGCGGAGCGGGCCGCGGTAATGGGCGACACCCTGCGACTGCCCTCCGCGGGGCGCCTCACCCGAACACGCGTCGACCTTAGGAGGAACAGACGAATCCGCGGGCCGGTCTCCTGCGTTCCCACAGGTCGTGGGGTGTCATCAGAGCCATCCGTTGCGTCGGAACGTGCGGTGGAGGAGGCCCGACGCCACGGCCATGAGGACGACGGCGAGTGGGTAGCCGTAGCTCCAGCGGAGTTCCGGCATGTGGTCGAAGTTCATGCCGTAGACGCCGGCGACCATCGTGGGGACGGCGAAGATCGCGGCCCAGGCGGATATGCGACGCATGTCGTCGTTCTGCCAGGTGCCCACCCTGGCCTGCTGGGCGTCGAGAACCGAGTTCAGCAGTTCGTCGAGCGTCCGCACCTCGGTGTCGGTGCGGTGCAGGTGGTCGGCCACGTCACGGAAGTACGGGAGGACCTTCGGGGGTCGGTCCTCCTCTCCCGGCCCGCTCAGCAGGCCGGGCAGCACCGGGACCAGTGGTTGGACGGCGTCCCGGAACTCGCGGACCTCTCGTTTCAAGGAGTAGATGTCCTCGGTGTGGTCGACGCGGGAGGACGAGAACACGCGGTCCTCCAGCCGGTTGAGCGCGGCCCGCACGGTGTCGGCCGCCTCGCTGTAGGCGTCGACGACGACGTCCAGGACGGCGTGCACCACCGAGAGGGGACCGAAGCGCAGCATGGACGGGTCGGCCTCCAGCCGCCGGGCCGCCTCGGCTGCCGGGTCCACCTCACCGTGGCTGACGGTGAGTACGTAGCGGGGTCCGACGAAGAGCATCAACTCGCCGGTCTCCACCGCCTGTTCCTCCTCGACGTACCAGAGGGTCTTCAGCGCGACGGCGAGCACGTCGCCGAACCGCTCGCGCTTCGGCCGTTGGTGGGCCTGAACCGCGTCCTCGACGGCCAGCGGGTGCAGGCCCAGCTCCCCGGCCAACTGCACGAGTTCGTCCTCGGCCGGGTCGACCATGCGCACCCAGCCGAACTCGCCCTCGCCCAGACCTCGCAGGCGCTTCAGCACCTGCCGGCAAGCCTCGTCGTCAAGACCGCACTCGACCGTCCGCGACCGGCCCGACCGCTCCTCGTACACCACGCATTCCATGCACAGCGCCTGCTTCGAAGCACCGGATTCATGCGTTCCCGTCGGCAGCTCGGGGGTGACGTCCCGCACAAGGGTGTCGCGCCCGACCTCCCGACGTTTCCCTCCGGGCGGCGGGGCATACGGACCCCAGGAGGTGGTCGTCCTGCCCAGGTGGGAGCACGTGCGGGAACGGATGAGGGGGGTTGCCGCGGAGCGGGCGGGCTACCTGCGGCGCGCCGTGCGCGCGGCGGGGAGCGAACGCGACGATCTGGTCCTCGGCGCGAAGACGGTGGTCGCGTCGATGGCCGCGTGGGTGTTGGCGCGCCACCTACTGCCGCCGGCCGTCGCCACGTTCGCGCCGTTCACCGCGTTGCTGGCGTTGCAGGCGACCGTGTACCGCTCGGTGCGCGACTGCGTCCAGTACCTGCTGGCGGTGGTGGCGGGAGCCGTGCTCGCCGCCACCTTGGCGGCGGTGGCGGGCATTCACGGCTGGACGTTCGGCCTCCTCACCCTGCTCGCGCTGTGTGTCGGGCGGATCGAGCGCTTGGGCCGGCAGGGCACCCAGGTCGCCGTCGTCGGCTTCTTCGCGTTCTCCTCCGGCCAGGGTCAGATCGGGTACATCGGTCACCTGGCCGGGTCCGTGGGAATCGGCGCGCTCTGCGGCCTCGCCGCCCACCTCGTCCTCGCTCCGGCCCGGCACGCGCGTCACCGGCAACAGGCCGTCGCCGACCTGTACGCCACCGTGAGCGAGCGATTGAACGGCCTGGCCGACACCATGGAATCGAGCGACCCCGACCGGGAGCGCCTGGGGCGGTGGCATCGGGACGCACACCTGTTGGCCGCCGAGTGCGAGCGCATCCGGGCCGGCATCGACGCCGAGATCGAGAACGGTCACATGAACCCGCGGCGCAGCATCGACGGCGCCGACCGGGCCCTGACCCGGGCGCGGGAGGCGGTCACCGTCGCGGAACGCGGTACGGATCACCTGCGCTCGATGACCCGGACCCTGCACCACGCCCTCGACAGCCGGGAGCTCGGCGGGCTCCCCGCCGCTTTCCGGACGCGTTACGGGTCCGTGTTGCGCGCGTCGGCCTCCGCGATGGGGGAGATCGGCCGGACGTCCCCCACGGACCCGTGTCGGCTCGACGAGATGATCGACGGGGCGGCCGGGGAGCTCGACGCGGCGAACCGGCGGGAACGGACGACCGCGGAGGCTTCGCCGGCCGTCCACGCC
>NZ_JANFAK020000228.1 GCF_024721315.2 Streptomyces sp. Isolate_45 | reverse complement strand
GGGGGGTGGGTTGGGGGGGGGGGGGGCGGGGGTGTGTGTTTTGTGGGGGGGGGGGGGGGGGCGGGGGGGGGGCCCCCCCCCCCCCCCCCCCCCCCGCTCGCCGCGCGGCTCGCGCCGGCCCTCTCCGGGCCGGCCGCTCCGTCAGCCCGCCGCCGCGTCGCAGGCCTGGGCCCGCAGGGCCCGGGCCAGGTCGTCCAGGGATTCCAACACCAGCCGCCGCAGGGCCGGCGCCGCGTCCGGGTGGGACGTGAGCCAGGCGTCGGTCGCCGCGACCGTGGCCGGCGCGTCCTGGAGCGAGGGGTACAGGCCCCGCACCACGTGGATCCCGATCTGGATCGAACGGTCCGCCCAGACCCGCTCGATCACCTCGAAGTAGCGGTCCGCGTAGGCCGCCAGCAGGTCCCGCTGGGAGGACTGCTGCATCCCCGAGATCGTCGCCTCCACCAGCGCGTTCGACAGGGCGTCCGATTCGACGGTCGCCGCCCACGCCTGGTCCTTGACCGCCGCCGACGGTCGCGCCGCCAGGCAGCGCACCTGGTGCTGCTTGCCCGACGCCGTGTCGTCGCGGACCAGTTCGGCGGCCAGGACGGCCTCGTCCACCGAGCCGTGCGCCGTCAGCGGCAGCAGGAAGTCCCAGCGCAGCTCCTGGTCCACCTCCAGGCCGTCGATCCGCGCGCTCCCGTCCAGCAGGCCGAGCAGCAGTTGGTGGTCGCCCTCGGTGGCGGCGCTCGCCGCGAAGAACCGCGCCCAGGTCAGCTGGTGCTCCGAGCCCGGTTCGGCCAGCCGCAGCTCGCGCAGCGCGCCGGCCGCCAGCTCCCGGCCGCGCTGCTCGCGCAGCTCGGGCGCCGTGTAGCGGTTGACCGAGGTCAGCGCCTGGACGTGCAGCATCTGGAGGACGCCCACGTCGGTCTCCCGGCCCGCGTGCGCGAGCAGGAGCGCGAGGAAGTCCCGGGCCGGCATCAGCCCGTCGCGGGTCAGGTTCCACAGCGCCGACCAGCACAGGGCCCGGGCGAGCGGATCCGTCAGGCCGCCCAGGTGGGACCGGAGCGTCGCCAGGGAGACCTCGTCGAAGCGGATCTTGCAGTAGGTGAGGTCCTCGTCGTTCACCAGGACCAGGTCGGGCCGCTCGGACCCGGCCAGCTCGGCGACGACCGTACGGGTGCCCGCGACGTCCGCCTCGGCCCGCGCGTAGCGGACCAGGGCGCCGTCGGTCTCCAGCCGGTACAGACCCACCGCGACCCGATGGGGGCGCGGCTCGTCGCCGTCCTGGAGCACCGCCAGCTCGGTGACGCGGCCGCCCGCGTCGCAGGTCACCACCGGGGTCAGCGCGTTCACACCGGCCGTCTGGAGCCAGGCGCGCGACCACTCGGCCATGTCCCGGCCGGAGACCTCGCCGAGCACCGACAGCAGGTCGTCCAGCGTGGTGTTCCCGTAGGCGTGGGCCTTGAAGTAGCGCCGCGCGCCCTCCAGGAACGCCTCCCGACCCACGTACGCGACGAGCTGCTTGAGCACGGCCGCGCCCTTGGCGTAGGTGATCCCGTCGAAGTTCAGCTTGGCGTCCTCCAGGTCACGGATGTCGGCCGTGATCGGGTGCGTGGACGGCAGCTGGTCGGCCCGGTAGGCCCAGGCCTTGCGGCTGTTGGCGAAGGTGACCCACGCCTGGTCGAAGCGGGTGGCCTCGACGAGCCCGAAGGAGCCCATGAAGTCCGCGAAGGACTCCTTCAGCCACAGGTCGTCCCACCACTTCATGGTGACCAGGTCGCCGAACCACATGTGCGCCATCTCGTGCAGGATGACGTTCGCGCGCCGCTCGTAGGAGGCCTGCGTGACCTTCCCGCGGAAGATGTACTCCTCGCGGAACGTCACCATCCCCGGGTTCTCCATCGCGCCCAGGTTGTACTCCGGCACGAACGCCTGGTCGTACTTCCCGAACGGGTACGGGTAGTCGAAGATCTCGTGGAAGAGGTCGAAGCCCTGCTTGGTGACGAGGAAGACGTCGTCCGCGTCGAAGTGCTCGGCCAGCCCCTTGCGGCACATCGCGCCCAGCGGGATCGTCAGGTCCCCGCGCGTGTAGGTGTCCGTGACGTAGTGGTACGGGCCGGCCACCACGCAGGTGATGTACGTGGAGATCGGCGCGGTCTCGGCGAAGCGCCGGGTCAGGCCCTCACGGGACTCCTCGACGCCGTTGCTCCACACCTGCCAGCCCTCGGGCGCGGTCACCTCGAAGCGGTACGGGGCCTTCAGGTCGGGCTGCTCGAAGTTCGCGTATACCCGGCGGGCGTCCGCCGGCTCGTATTGGGTGTAGAGGTAGACCTCGCCGTCCTGCGGGTCCACGAACCGGTGCATGCCCTCGCCCGTGCGGCTGTAGGCGCAGTTCGCGTCGACCACGAGGACGTTCTCTGCGGCCAGCCCGTCGAGGGCGATCCGCGTCCCGTCGAAGACCGAGCCCGGGTCCAGCCGCCGCCCGTTGAGGGTGACCGAGTTCACCGAGGGGGCGATCAGGTCCGCGAACGAGGAGGCGCCGGGGGTCGCGGCCCGGAAGCGGACGGTCGTCACCGAACGGAACGTCCGGGGGCCGTCGGCCGGTTCGGCCTCGTCCACCGCGGACATCAGGTCGAGGACCACCTCGTACCCGTCGACGGACAACAGCTCGGCCCGTACGTGGGCCTCGTCGCGGGACAGATTCTCTCCGGGCACGTGCACTCCTTCGTGCGTGATCGTGTTCTTCGGTTCGAATCCTCCCACGGGGAATGCGGGTGCTCCCGGTCTGGTTGGCGCAGGGGATGGTGCTGGGCAATGGCTTGTTTTTGACACGAGGAGAGACATGGCCGACACGCAGGTGAGCGAGAAGACCCCGGTCGACTTCTGGTTCGACCCGCTCTGCCCCTGGGCCTGGATGACGTCCCGCTGGATGCTGGAGGTCGAGAAGGTCCGTGACGTCGAGGTCCGCTGGCACGTGATGAGCCTGGGCGTCCTGAACGAGGACAAGCTCCACGAGCTGCCCGAGAACTACCGCAAGCTGCTCGGCCCCGAGGCCTGGATACCGGTCCGGGTGGTGACGGCCGCGCAGCAGAAGCACGGCAAGGAGATCACGGGCAAGCTCTACACCGCGCTCGGCACCCGCATCCACAACGAGGGCCGCGGCAACACCGCCGAGGTCGTCGCCGAGGCGCTGGCCGAGGTCGGCCTGCCGGCCGAGCTCGCCGACTTCGGGACCTCCGACGAGTACGACGCCGAGCTGCGCGCGTCCCACAACGACGGGATCAACCGGGTCGGCCAGGAGGTCGGCACCCCGGTGATCTCGGTGCCCGGCGCCGACGGCGCGGACGTGGCCTTCTTCGGCCCGGTCGTCACCCCGACCCCGCGCGGCGACGACGCGGCCCGCCTGTGGGACGGCACCCTGCTCGTCGCCTCCACCCCGGGCTTCTTCGAGATCAAGCGGACCCGCGACAAGGGCCCGAGCTTCGAGTAGTCCGCCCGGAGCAGTGCGCAGAAGGCCCCCGCGAGTCATGTCCTCGCGGGGGCCTTCCGGTGGAAACGTCCGCCGTGAAGGTTGAGAAGACGATCACGAGGCGGACGGCTGGGGCGTGCCGATCAGCCCTTGGCGGGGATCAGCAGCGGGGTGTTCGCCTTGGCGTCGGCGTAGCGCTTGGCCACGTCCTGCCAGTTGACGACGTTCCACATGGCCTCGATGAAGTCGACCTTCTGGTTCTTGTACTGCAGGTAGAAGGCGTGCTCCCAGGCGTCGAAGACGAGGACCGGGGTGCTGGCGATGCCCACGTTGCCCTGGTGGTCGTAGACCTGCTCGACGACCAGACGGCCGCTGACGGGCTCGTACGCGAGCACGCCCCAGCCGGAGCCCTGGGTCGCGGAGGCCGCGAACGTCAGCTGCTTCTTGAACTTCGCGAAGGAGCC
Organism: Streptomyces sp. Isolate_45; assembly: GCF_024721315.2. Taxonomy (GTDB): domain Bacteria; phylum Actinomycetota; class Actinomycetes; order Streptomycetales; family Streptomycetaceae; genus Streptomyces. The sequence continues at coordinate 6,777 of NZ_JANFAK020000228.1, read as the reverse complement.
GAAGGACTCGGTGATCGCGTCGGTCAGGTCGCCGAGACCGTCGGCCGCGGTCGGCTCGCCGCCGCCCTCACCGGTCTTCGGGCTGGCCATGTTGTGCCAGTAGATGCTGTGGAGGATGTGGCCGGAGAGGTGGAACGCGAGGTTCTTCTCCAGGCCGTTGAGGGCGCCCCAATTCTCCTTGTCGCGCGCCTCTTCCAGCTGCTCCAGGGTGTTGTTGGCACCCGTCACGTAGGCAGCGTGGTGCTTGTCGTGGTGCAGCTCGATGATCTGCGGGTTGATCACGGGTTCGAGCGCCGCGTAGTCGTAAGGAAGCTCAGGAAGCGTGTAGATGGCCATGCGTGTATCCGGTCCCCTCAGCGTGCCAATCGCTAATTGCAATTAATGCGCAACTGCACGCTAGCAGTATCTATTCCACCTCACGAGTAAGGGTCACCTCTCTTGTCGGCACCTCCGCAACGCCGGAGGCCGGGCCCATGCGATCGCATGAACCCGGCCTCCGACGTGCCGATCTGTTGGGGTGTTACGCGGTTTTCGCGCGCCCCCGGTCAGGCCCCCGCGCGGGCCGCCGCCCGGCGCTGCATCACGTAGCCGCTGACGGCGAGGGCCACCGTCAGCCCGCCGGTGAAGATCACCTGCACCCGGGTGTCCTCGTCCCACGCCATCAGGACCAGCACCCCGGCGACCCCGGCCAACGCCACCCAGGTCAGGTACGGGAAGCCCCACATCCGCACGACCAGCGTCTCGGGGGCGTCGCGCTCGGTACGGCGGCGCAGTACGAACTGCGAGACGGCGATGAAGCCCCAGACCACGAGGATGACCCCGCCGACCATGTTCAGCAGCCAGGCGAAGAGGGTGTCCGGGTACCAGTACGACAGCAGGACGGTGACGAAGCCGAAGCCGGAGGAGGCCAGCACCGCCCGGCGCGGGACCCGGCCGGTGACCTTGCCGAGCGCCTTGGGGCCCTGGCCCCGGGAGACCAGGGAGTAGGCCATCCGCGAGGAGCCGTAGATGTTGGCGTTCATCGCGGACAGCAGGGCGATCAGGATGACCACGTTCATGATCTGGCCGGCCGCCGGGATGCCCAGGTGGTCCAGGGTCGCCGCGTACGGCCCGGTCTCCGTGACGGCCGGGTCGTTCCACGGCAGCAGGGTCACGATCACCAGCATCGAGCCGACGTAGACGATCGCGATCCGCCACATGGTGGTCCGCACGGCCTTGGCGACCCCCTTCACCGGGTCGTCGGACTCGGCGGCGGCGATGGTGACCGTCTCCAGGCCGCCGTACGCGACGACCGAGGCGAGCAGGCCGACCAGCAGGCCGTCGACGCCGTTGGGCAGGAAGCCGCCGTCGTGCAGGAGGTTCGCCGAGCCGGGGGAGGCGGTGCCGGGCAGCAGGCCGAGGACGGCCAGCACGCCCAGGCCGAGGAAGAGCGCGATGGCGCCGATCTTGAGGGCGGCGAACCAGAACTCGAACTCGCCGAAGTTGGAGACCGCGGCCAGGTTGCTGCCGCAGAACAGCGCCATGAACACCAACACCCACATCCACGAGGGCGTCCCGGGGAACCACCCCGTCATGATGTGCGCCGCGCCGATCGCCTCGATGGCCACGCCCACGCACAGCAGCGTCCAGAACATCCAGCCCGCGGTGAAACCGGCCCAGGGCCCGATGGCGCGGTCGGCGTGCACCGAGAAGGAGCCGGAGGCGGGGTTGGCGGCGGACATCTCGCCGAGCATCCGCATCACGAACATCACGAGCAGCCCGGACGCGGCGTACGCGAGGACGATCGAGGGTCCCGCGGCCGCGATGCCCGCGCCGGAGCCGACGAAGAGGCCGGCGCCGATGACCCCGCCGAGGGCGATCATCGAAAGGTGCCGCTGCTTCAGGCCGTTGCCGAGGGGGGACCCGGTGTCGTCCTGCTGGGGCTCTGGGGGTGCGAGGGTGCCGCTGTGGCTGCTCATGGGGGTGCGCCTGTCCGGTGTGCGGGAGGTCGAACGATGCCCCCCAGTGTGCCGAGCGTCCGCTCACCGGACGTTCGGTGTCCGGTATCCGGACAACTGGTTCACGGATCGTGATCGCGACCCCACGCTCGCCCCCGCCGCGCGGAGCCCGCCGCCGCACCCCCGAACGCGCGAGGACCCCCGCGCCGAAGGGGCGCGGGGGTCCTGACGGGGCGGAAGGGGATCAGGCGCCGGCCCGCCGCGCCCGGACCTCCCGCAGCCACGCCACCAGCAGCACCGCCGCCGCCGCGCCCGAGGACCACAGCAGCTGCGGCCGCGCCGAGTCGTCGAACAGCATCAGGACCAGCACCGCCGCCATCCCGACCAGCGCCGCCCAGGTCAGGTACGGGAACAGCCACATCCGCAGCGTCAGCCGCTCCGGCATCTCCCGTTCCAGCATGCCGCGCAGCTTCAACTGCGAGACCGCGATCAGCGCCCACACGAACAGCAGCACCGCGCCGACCGCGTTGAGCATGTAGAGGAACACGGTGTCCGGCCACAGCAGGTTCAGCACCACGGACACGAAGCCGAAGGCCACCGACGCGAACACGGCCCGGCGCGGCACGCCGCCGCCGGACACCTTCAGCAGCGACCGCGGGGCCTCGCCGCGCTCGGCGAGGGAGAACACCATGCGCGAGGAGCCGTACAGGTTCGCGTTGAGCGCCGACAGCAGCGCCACGAACACCACGATGTTCATGATCTGACCGGCCGCCGGAATGCCGATCGAATCGAGCACGGCCACGTACGGGCTCTGCCCGGGCTCCAGCGAATCCCAGGGCAGCAGGGTCACGATGACCAGCATCGAGCCGACGTAGAAGAAGAGGATGCGCCACACGGCGCTGCGCACGGCGCGGGCCACCGACCGGGCGGGGTCGTCGGACTCGGCGGCCGCGATGGTGACGACCTCCAGACCGCCGAAGGCGAAGACGACCGCGAGCATGCCGGCGACGACGCCGCCCATTCCGGCGGGGAAGAAGCCGCCGTGGCCGGTCAGGTTGGCCATGCCCACCGGGTCGGTGTCCGGCAGCAGCCCGAAGATCGCGAGCGTGCCGAGGATCAGGAACAGCACGATCGCGCCGACCTTGAGGGCTGCGAACCAGAACTCGAACTCACCGAAGTTCCGCACGGCCGCCAGGTTGCAGATCGTGAACACCACCATGAAGACCAGCACCCACACCCACTGGTCGACCGAGGGCAGCCAGCCGTTCGCGATCTTCGCGGCGCCGGTCGCCTCCACGGCGAGCACCACGACCAGCAGGAACCAGTACAGCCAGCCCGCCGAGAAGCCGGCCCAGCGCCCGAGGGCCTTCTGCGCGTAGACGGAGAAGGAGCCGGAGGCGGGCATCGCGGCGGACATCTCGCCGAGCATCCGCATGACCAGCATCGCGAGCACGCCCGCGAGGAGGTACGACAGGATGATCGCCGGGCCGGCGATGCCGATGCCGGCGCCGGAGCCGACGAACAGCCCGGCGCCGATCACGCCGCCGAGGCCAAGCATGGTCAGGTGGCGCTGCTTGAGGCTGTGGCTCAGGGGTTCCTGGAGACCGTCCTCGGTGAGGGGCGGGTCGGGCAGGCGGTCGCGCATGAGGATGCTCGCACTCTCGGTCGGCCAAGCGGCGCTGGGGGCTGCACAGGGAGGATTGGCGGGAACCTACAGTCTGGCTGGAGGACACCCGTCGGAGCAAAAAGGGCGTGGCGTCGAATGTCGGCCGTGATGCGGATCACTTCAACTCGGGTGTAGGTCGGGACCTTTGTCCACTCCCCACGAAACCGGGCAGTACGGCTTTGTGTCGGACGACGGTGGGGCGGCGGCGGGCCGCGGACTAACGTCACGGTGTCCCCACCGATCACCACCTCGCGGAGCCCCACGATGAGCACTGCTTCCGTTTCCTTCCGGCCCGGCGCCGTCCTCGCCGACCTGCTGCCCGCGAGCCGCGTCCGCGACATCGCGCTGGTCGTCGGCGGAGCCGCGCTCACCGGCGTCGCCGCCCAGATCGCCGTCAAGGTCGACGGGCTGGCCGCGCCGATCACCGGCCAGACCTTCGCCGCCCTGCTGGTGGGCACCGCCCTCGGCGCGGGCCGCGGCTTCCTCTCCCTCGCGCTGTACACGCTGGTCGGCATGGCCGGGGTCCCGTGGTTCGCCAACGGCGCCTCCGGCGCGGGCGGCGCCACCTTCGGCTACGTGCTCGGCATGCTGCTGGCCGCCACCCTCGTGGGCGCGCTCGCGCGGCGCGGCGCCGACCGCTCGGTGCTCCGTACGGCCGGGGCGATGGTCCTCGGCTCGGCGGTGGTCTACGCGGTGGGCGTGCCGTACCTGATGGGCGTCACCGGGATGTCGCTCGGCACGGCCGTCGCGACGGGCATGGTCCCGTTCCTGATCGGCGACGCCCTCAAGGCCGCGCTGGCCATGGGCGTCCTGCCGACGGCCTGGAAGCTGCTGGGCCGCCGGGGCTGAACCCCGCGCCGCACCCGCACGACAGCCCCGGACCGCGAGCGCGGTCCGGGGCTGTTTCGCGAGCAGGCGTGCGGTCCGTGTCCGGTCCGCCCGGGCAGTACTACGCGGCCGCGACGGCCTTGCGGCGGACGGCGTCGCGGATCGCGCCGATCGCGACGACCACGCCCGCCACGGCCAGCGACAGCAGCACGACCTGCCGGTTGGCGTCGTCGAAGACCATGTAGACCAGGACGAAGGTGATCATCGCGGCGGTCGCCCACGTCAGGTAGGGGAAGAGCCACATCTTGACGGTGACCTTCTCCGGCGCCTCGCGCATCAGGATCCCGCGCATCCGCAGCTGGGTGAAGCAGATCACCAGCCAGACGAACAGCGCGATGGCGCCCGAGGAGTTCAGCAGGAAGTTGAAGACGGTGTCCTTGAAGGCGTAGTTGAAGTAGACGGCGGCGAAGCCGAAGACCACGGAGCCCAGGATGGCGGCCACGGGCACGCCCCGCTTGTTGACCTTGGCGAACGCCTTGGGCGCGTCGCCGCGCTCACCGAGCGAGAACGCCATGCGCGAAGCGGTGTAGAGGCCCGAGTTCAGGCAGGACAGCACGGCCGTCAGGACGATCACGTTCATGATCTGGCCGGCGTGCGCGATGCCGATCGAGTCCAGGGCGGCGACGTACGAGCCCTTGTCGACGATCGACTTGTCGTTCCACGGCAGCAGGGTGAGGACGACGAAGATCGAACCCAGGTAGAAGATGCCGATGCGCCAGATCACCGAGTTGGTGGCCTTGGTGACCGCGCGGCGCGGGTCCTCGGACTCGCCGGCCGCCAGGGTGACGATCTCGCTGCCCATGAAGGAGAAGACGACCATCAGCACACCGGTGAGGATGGCGCCCAAGCCGTTGGGCGCGAACCCGCCGGTGTCGGTCAGGTGCGCGAAGCCCGCGCCGGGGTTGTCCGAACCGGGCAGGACGCCGAAGACGGCCAGCATGCCGATGACCACGAACGCGCCGATGGCGACGACCTTGATCCCGGCGAACCAGAACTCGAACTCGCCGTACGAGGCGACCGAGCCGAGGTTCGTGATCGTCAGCACGACCATCACGATCAGTGCCCAGGCCCACTGCGGGACGGCCGGGACCCAGCCTTCGAGGATGACGGCGCCGGCGGTGGCCTCGACGGCCAGCACGACGACCCAGAAGAACCAGTACAGCCAGCCGATGGAGAAGCCGGCCCAGCGGCCGAGCGCGCGGTCGGCGTAGGCGGAGAAGGAGCCCGAGTTCGGGCTCGCCGCGGCCATCTCGCCGAGCATCCGCATCACGAAGACGACCATCGCGCCGACGAGGAAGTACGACACGAGGATGGCGGGGCCGGCCTTGGCGATGCCGCCGCCGGAGCCTACGAACAGGCCGGCGCCGATGACGCCGCCGATGGCGATCATGGAAAGGTGGCGGTTCTTGAGACCGGCCTTAAGTCCGTCGGAGGGCTGGCCGTCACCGGGGTTGCCGGAGGGGTCGCCTGCCTTCTGAAGGGTCGTCGTGGAGCTCATGGACGGATCCTTAGGTTCTCGGGTTTCGAGCCCCGGCATTCAAACCCGACACGCCGCCGGGACGGAAGACCCTATTCCGTATCGTTGCCTGGGGCACGAAGTCCCGGACCTTCGTCCCGCCGCGCCCCATCTGCGTTGTTGTGGATTATTTGAGCTTCCGGAGTGACCTACGCGACACCCCTCCACCGGCCTTCGACCGTCCGCATGCCACACTCGACCCATGCGCGTGTACCTCGGATCCGACCATGCCGGTTTTGAGCTCAAGAACACCCTGGTGGACTGGCTCAAGAACAACGGCCACGAGCCCGTCGACTGCGGGCCCCACATCTACGACGAAGTCGACGACTACCCGCCGTTCTGCCTGCGCGCCGCGGAGAAGACCGCCGCGGACGCCGACAGCCTCGGCATCGTCATCGGCGGCTCCGGCAACGGCGAGCAGATCGCCGCGAACAAGGTGAAGGGCATCCGCGCCATCCTGGCCTGGAGCGTCCAGACCGCCGAGCTGGGCCGCGAGCACAACAACGCCAACGTCATCTCCGTCGGCGGCCGCATGCACACCCAGGACGAGGTGATCAGCTTCATCGACGCCTTCCTGAAGACCCCGTACTCCGAGGCCGAGCGCCACACCCGCCGCATCGACATGCTCACCGCCTACGAGCAGACCGGCGAGCTCCCCCCGATCCCGGCCCACCACCCGCAGGACCAGTAGGACCCGCCCGGGGGGGGGGGGGGGGGGGGGGGGGGGGGGGGGGGGGGGGGGGGGGGGGGGGGGGGGGGGGGGGGGGGGG
>NZ_JANFAK020000227.1 GCF_024721315.2 Streptomyces sp. Isolate_45 | reverse complement strand
AACCCGGAAGCTAAGCCTTTCAGCGCCGATGGTACTGCAGGGGGGACCCTGTGGGAGAGTAGGACGCCGCCGAACAACCCGCCCTTTTAGCTCAGTCGGTAGAGCGTCTCCATGGTAAGGAGAAGGTCAACGGTTCGATTCCGTTAAAGGGCTCAGTTAAGAAAAAAAGGCCCCCGCCTCTTGGCGGGGGCCTTTTTTGCGTTCCGGGTTCTTTTTGATGGTGATGTCCTTTGCCGGGAGTTCGTCGAGGACGGCTCCCGGCAAAGGGCGGTCAGGCGCCTTCGCGCTGGTGGGGGACGCGGAACGCGAGGATGGCCATGTCGTCCGAGGCCGGTTCGGCCGCGAAACGTTCCACCGCGCGCAGGACGCGGGAGGCGACGGCGCCGGCTGTGAGGCCGGTACAAGTCGTCAGGACCTCGGCGAGGCCGTCGTCGCCCAGCATGCGGCTGCCCTCGCGGCGTTCCGTCACGCCGTCCGTGACGCAGAGGAGTACGTCGCCCGGATCCAGGGTCAGCGTCTGTTCGTAGAGGTCGAGGTCCTCGATGACGCCCAGCAGGGGCTGTGGTTCGGCGGCCGAGGTGACCTCGCCGTCCGGGCGCAGGCGCAGGGGGAGCGGGTGGCCGGCGCAGACGACCTTCATCAGGGCGCCGCCGTCCGGCTGCGGGTGGAGCTCGCCGTACAAGAGGGTGAGGAACCGGCTGCGCGCGCCCTCGTCGAGGATGGCCGCGTTGAGGCGCTCCAGGACCGCGGGGCCGCCGAGGCCCTCGCGGGCCAGTAGGCGCAGGGCGTGCCGGGCCAGGCCGGTGACCGCGGCCGCTTCCGGTCCGGTACCGCAGACGTCGCCGATGGCGAAGCCGTACGCGCCGTCGCGAATCGGGAAGACGTCGTAGAAGTCGCCACCGACCTCATTGCCCTCGCCGGCGGCGCGGTAGATGACCTCCACCTCCATCCCCGGGATGGCGGGGGAGCCGGGCGGCAGGAGGCTGCGCTGGAGGGAACGGCTGATGGCGGTGCGCTCGGAGTACAGCCGGGCGTTGTCGAGGGCCAGGGCCGCCCTGCGGGAGAGGTCGTCGGCCAGTTCGAGGATCTCCTGGCGGAAGTGTTCCTCGCGGGGTTTGCCCAGGGTGAGCATGCCGATCACGCGGTTGCGCGCCAGGAGGGGCAGGACCACGGAATCGCCGCCGACCGCGGAGGCCGCGGCCGCCCACGGGCGGGCGCCGGCCTCGCGGACCGGTTCGGGCGGGCTGACCCGGGACAGCAGGGCCTTCAGGCCGTCGATGTTGTCCTCGTCCTCGTGCAGGACGTAGGCCAGGTACGGGTCCGAGGCCTGGTCGGCGATCGTGTAGACGGCGCACCAGGTGGCGAGGGTGGGGACGGTCATCTGGGCCATGAGGGCCAGGGTCTGGTCCCGGTCGAGGGTGCCGGCGAGCAGGTCGGAGGCCTCGACGAGGAAGGACAGGGAGCCGCGGCGCAGGCGTTCCAGCTCGCCGAGGCGGGCGGACTCGACGGCGAGTGCGATGCGGTCGGCGGCGAACTGGAGGCGCAGGGCCTCCTCGTTGGTGTAGCGCCCGGGGCTCTCGGCGGCGATGCCGAGGGAGCCGGTGAGGCGGCCTTCGACCTTGAGGGGGACCGTGACGGCGGAGCGCATGCCCGTCGCCTCCAGGAGCGGTACGGCTCCCGGGACGGCCGCGAGGTCGTCGTGGACGGCCGGCATGCGGGCCGAGCCGTACCGGTTGGTGCCCGCCTCGACGGGGACCCGGGCGAACCGCTGACGGGTCGAGGGCAGGCCGGTGGTCGCGCGGACCTCCAGCTCCGTCTCGTCGTCCGTGGCGAGCAGGAGGAACGCGGCGTCCGCGTCGAGCATGTCGCGGGCCCGCTCCACGGTGCGCTGCAGCAGGCTCTCCAGGTCGTCCGGGGCGGGGGAGCCGATGAACACCTCGAAGGGGTCGACCGGGCGGCTCTCGCCGGGGTGGCCCCCGTCCGAGGGGATGCGTACGGGGGTCTGGAGCAGGGCGCGCTCGTCGTCGTGGACGAGGAGGCAGACGATGGAGGGTTCGCCGTGGGCGTCGCGCACCCGCAGGTGGGAGGCGTACACGGGGATGACCCGGCCGTCGGCGCCGCGGATGCCGTAGCTGCCCTCCCAGCGGGACAGGCGCAGGGCCTCGGCGATTCCGGTGCCGGTGCCGGGGGTCTGCGGCCAGGCCGCGAGTTCCGCGAGCGGGCGGCCCACGGCCTTCTCGGCGGGGTGGCCGAAGATGTGCTCGGCGTCCTCGTTCCAGGCGGCGATGGCGTCGGTGGCGTCGATCTGGATCACTGCGACGCGGACCCGGCTGTCGGTCAGCGGGAGGAACTGGTCCGGTACGACGGGTCCCGCGGAGCGGGTACCGACCGGACGGTCCGGCAGGTCCAGGCGGAACCAGACGTGCTTGTGGGTGGCCGTGTACTCGACGCCCCAGCGGGTGGCGAGGGCGGCGCAGAGCATCAGGCCGCGGCCGCTCTCCCGGTCGGGGTCGGCGTAGGGTCGCTCGCCGGGGTGGGCGAGCGGGAGCTCGCGCTCCGGGTACCGGTCGGCGACCTCGACGCGCACACCGTCCTCGGCGCGCAGGCACAGGACCTCGGCCCGGGTTCCCGCGTGGACGACGGCGTTCGTGACGAGCTCGCTCGTCAGGACCACGGCGTCGTCGACGATGTCCGCGAAGCCCCAGCCCTGCAGGGTGTCGCGGACGAACGCGCGGGCAGCGGCGACCGAGCGCCCCTGGGGGTCGAAACTGGCAGCCGCCCGTGCCGTGATCAACAAGTCTCCTTCGACGCGGTGGGACATCGGATGCCAGGTTACTTACCTTCGCGGTGGCAAGGAGGCCGTCGTGGGGGATTCCACCCGCAGGGTACGGCCGGTGTGCGATGGTGCCGGAGTGTTATGGCCGGGTTCGGCCGGGGTGAAACACTGGGCAGGCTTGGAGAGCCGGATTTTGGATAGTCGGATGTCCGGTGGAACAGCGGTAGACCCTTTCGGGAGGGACACGGTGGAGTCTGGAGCAGCGGTGCGGCGTGCGGGAACGCGCCCCAAGGGGGGCCGGTCCCGGCGCGGTGGTACGACGGAAGTCGATACCGCCGCTCTGAACCGGCTGCTCACGGCCCTGGTGTCGATGCGCGACGGAAACTTCCGCAAGCGGCTGACGGTGTCCGGCGACGGTGTGATGGCGGAGATCGCCGCCGTCTACAACGAGGTTGCCGACCGCAACCTCCACCTGACCGGTGAACTGTCCAGGGTCCGGCGGATGGTGGGCCGTGAGGGCAAGCTGAGCGAACGGCTGGAAACAGGCGCCTGCGAGGGTTCCTGGGCGGCCGCGATCGATGCCTCGAACCAGTTGGTGGACGATCTCGCCCGGCCGGTCTCCGAGGTGGGTCGGGTGCTCTCGGCGGTCGCCGAGGGCGATCTCGATCAGCGGATGGACTTGCGTACGCAGGCCTCGGAGGGGGCCGGGCACCCGCTGCGCGGGGAGTTCCTCAAGGTCGGTCGTACGGTCAACAACCTGGTCGACCAGCTGTCCGCGTTCACCGACGAGGTGACGCGCGTGGCGCTGGAGGTGGGTACCGAGGGCAAGCTCGGCGGGCAGGCGCAGGTGCGCGGAATGTCGGGTTCTTGGAAGGACCTGACCGACTCCGTCAACACGATGGCGTACCGGCTCACCGCCCAGGTGCGTGACATTGCTCTCGTTACGACGGCGGTGGCCAAGGGCGATCTGTCGCGCAAGGTCACGGTGCACGTGGCCGGCGAGATGCTCCAGCTGAAGAACACCGTGAACACGATGGTGGACCAGCTGTCGTCGTTCTCGTCCGAGGTGACCCGGGTGGCCCGCGAGGTGGGTACGGAGGGTGAGCTCGGCGGTCAGGCGAAGGTGCCCGGGGTCGCGGGCGTGTGGAAGGACCTGACCGACTCCGTCAACACCATGGCGGGCAACCTGACGGCCCAGGTGCGCGGGATCGCGCAGGTCACGACGGCCGTCGCGAACGGTGACCTGTCGCAGAAGGTGCGGGTCAGCGCGCGCGGCGAGGTGGCGCAACTGGCCGAAACGATCAACCAGATGACCGAGACGCTGCGTACGTTCGCGGACGAGGTCACGCGCGTGGCCAGCGAGGTCGGGGCCAAGGGGCTGCTCGGTGGTCAGGCGCAGGTGCCGGGGGCGGCGGGGACGTGGAAGGACCTCACCGACTCGGTGAACACGGTCTTCCGCAACCTGACCACACAGGTGCGGGACATCGCGCAGGTGACGACGGCGGTGGCGAACGGCGATCTGTCGCAGAAGGTCACCGTCGACGTGGCCGGCGAGATGCTGGAGCTGAAGAACACCGTCAACACGATGGTCGACCAGCTCCAGTCCTTCGGTGCCGAAGTGACGCGTGTGGCCCGTGAGGTCGGCGTCGAGGGCGAGCTGGGTGGTCAGGCGCAGGTGCCGGGGGCGGCGGGGACGTGGAAGGACCTCACCGACTCGGTGAACACCGCCTTCCGCAACCTGACCGGACAGGTCCGCAACATCGCCCAGGTGACGACGGCGGTGGCGAACGGCGATCTGTCGCAGAAGGTCACCGTGGACGTCTCGGGCGAGATGCTCCAGCTGAAGAACACCGTGAACACGATGGTCGACCAGCTGTCGTCCTTCGCCGACCAGGTGACGCGCATGGCGCGGGACGTGGGCACGGAGGGTCGCCTCGGCGGGCAGGCACGGGTCGAGGGGGTTTCCGGAACCTGGAAGGAACTGACCGACTCGGTCAACTTCATGGCCGGGAACCTGACCTCGCAGGTCCGCCAGATCGCCCAGGTGACGACCGCGGTGGCGCGGGGCGACCTGTCGCAGAAGATCGACGTGGACGCCCGGGGCGAGATCCTGGAGCTGAAGAACACCATCAACACGATGGTCGACCAGCTCTCGGCGTTCGCGGAGCAGGTGACCCGCGTCGCCCGCGAGGTCGGTACGGACGGCCGGCTCGGCGGTCAGGCGCAGGTGCCCGGGGTGGCCGGGGTCTGGCGCGATCTGACCGATTCGGTGAACGGCATGGCCGGGAACCTGACCTCGCAGGTCCGCAACATCGCCCAGGTCGCGACGGCGGTGGCGCGCGGTGATCTGTCGCAGAAGATCGACGTGGACGCCCGGGGCGAGATCCTGGAGCTGAAGAACACCCTCAACACGATGGTCGACCAGCTCTCGAACTTCGCGGAGCAGGTGACCCGCGTCGCCCGCGAGGTGGGTACGGAGGGCATCCTCGGCGGTCAGGCGGAGGTGAAGGGGGTCTCCGGCACCTGGAAGGACCTCACGCAGTCCGTCAACTTCATGGCCAACAACCTGACTTCGCAGGTGCGCAACATCGCCGAGGTGACCACGGCGGTGGCCATGGGCGACCTCTCGAAGAAGATCACGGTCGACGCCAAGGGCGAGATCCTCGAACTCGTCACCACCGTGAACACGATGGTGGACCAACTGTCCTCCTTCGCCGAGCAGGTGACCCGGGTGGCCCGCGAGGTGGGTACCGAGGGCATCCTCGGCGGCCAGGCCCGGGTCCGGGGGGTGACCGGCATCTGGAAGGACCTCAGCGACAACGTCAACACCATGGCCGGGAACCTGACGGCGCAGGTGCGCGGGATCGCGCAGGTCTCGGCGGCGGTCGCCAACGGCGATCTGACGAAGAAGGTCACCGTCGAGGCGCGCGGCGAGGTCGCGCAGCTCGCGGACACCGTGAACACGATGGTCAAGACCCTGTCCTCGTTCGCCGACGAGGTCACGCGCGTGGCCCGCGAGGTGGGTACGGAGGGTCGGCTCGGCGGTCAGGCGCACGTGCCCGGGGTCTCGGGGACGTGGAAGGACCTCACCGACTCGGTGAACTTCATGGCCTCCAACCTCACCGGTCAGGTGCGGCAGATCGCCATGGTCACGACCGCCATCGCCAAGGGCGACATGACCAAGAAGATCGACATCGACGCGCGCGGCGAGATCCTGGAGCTCAAGACCACGATCAACACGATGGTCGACCAGCTGTCCTCCTTCGCCGACCAGGTGACCCGCGTCGCCCGCGAGGTGGGCACCGAGGGCATCCTGGGCGGCCAGGCCCGGGTGCGGGACGTCGACGGCACCTGGCGGGACCTCACCGAGTCCGTGAACGAGATGGCCGGGAACCTGACCCGGCAGGTGCGGGCCATCGCGGCCGTCGCCACCGCGGTGACCCGCGGCGACCTGAGCCTGAAGGTCGACGTGGACGCGGCGGGCGAGATCCAGGTCCTCCAGGACAACATCAACACGATGATCGTGAATCTCCGCGACACCACCTTGGCCAACAAGGAGCAGGACTGGCTCAAGGGCAATCTGGCCCGGATCTCGGCCCTCATGCAGGGCCGCCGGGAACTGGACGACGTCGCCTCGCTGATCATGAGCGAGCTGACCCCGGTGGTCTCCGCGCAGCACGGGGCCTTCTTCCTGGCGCTGCCGACCGGCGGGAGCACCGAGATCGGGACGGACGGCGGCGCGGAGGGCTCGTACGAGCTGCGGATGCGCGGGAGTTACGCGTACGCGGGCGGTCAGATGCCCATCTCCTTCCGGCCCGGGGAGGGGCTGATCGGTGCGGTCGCCGAGGAGAAGCGGACGATCCTCGTCGAGAACACCCCGCCCGGTTACCTCAAGATCTCCTCGGGGCTCGGCGAGGCACCGCCGGCGCACGTGATCGTGCTGCCGGTGCTCTTCGAGGGGAAGGTGCTCGGCGTCATCGAGTTGGCCGCCTTCCAGCCGTTCACGCAGATCCAGAAGGACTTCCTCAGCCAGATCGCCGAGATGATCGGTACGAGCGTCAACACCATCTCCGTCAACTCCAAGACGGAGATGCTGTTGAAGCAGTCGCAGGAGATGACGGAACAGCTGCGGGAACGCTCCGACGAGCTGGAGAACCGGCAGAAGGCGCTCCAGGCCGCGAACGCGGAACTGGAGGAGAAGGCCGAGCTGCTGGCCCAGCAGAACCGGGACATCGAGGTGAAGAACACCGAGATCGAGGAGGCCCGGCAGGTCCTGGAGGAGCGCGCCGAGCAGCTCGCGGTCTCGATGCGCTACAAGAGCGAGTTCCTGGCGAACATGTCCCACGAGCTGCGGACACCGCTCAACTCGCTGCTGATCCTGGCCAAGCTGCTGGCCGACAACGCGGACGAGAACCTCTCGCCGAAGCAGGTGGAGTTCGCCGAGACCATCCACGGGGCGGGTTCGGACCTGCTCCAGCTGATCAACGACATCCTCGACCTGTCGAAGGTCGAGGCGGGCAAGATGGACGTCTCGCCGACGCGGATCGCGCTGGTCCAGCTCGTCGACTACGTGGAGGCCACCTTCCGGCCGCTGACTGCGGAGAAGGGCCTGGACTTCTCGGTACGGGTGTCCCCGGAGCTGCCGGCTACCCTGCACACGGACGAGCAGCGGCTCCTGCAGGTGCTGCGGAACCTGCTGTCGAACGCGGTGAAGTTCACCGACACCGGGGCGGTGGAGCTGGTCATCCGGCCGGCCGGAGGGGACGTCCCGACCGCGATCCGGGAGCAGTTGCTGGAAGCCGGTTCGCTGCGCGAGGCGGACGCCGACCTCATCGCCTTCTCGGTGACCGACACCGGGATCGGGATCGCGGCGAGCAAGATGCTGGTGATCTTCGAGGCGTTCAAGCAGGCGGACGGGACGACGAGCCGCAAGTACGGCGGCACGGGCCTGGGGCTGTCCATCAGTCGGGAGATCGCCCGACTGCTGGGCGGGGAGATCCACGCGGCCAGCGAGCCCGGCCGGGGGTCGACCTTCACCCTGTACCTGCCGCTCCACCCGAGCGAACTGCCCCCGCAGGGTTATGCCCCGCCCACACCGGGCGGCGCGCGCGGGGACTACCGCAGGGCGGCCGAGGAGGCGCGGCCCGAGCCGGTGCCGTACGCGCCGGCCGAGGTGTCCGCCGCTCCGGTGCGGGCCGCGCTGCCCGCGGCGGAGCCGGCCGGGCAGGGGTCGTCGGCGCTGTTCCGGCGGCGCCGCAAGGCCCAGCCGGAGGCGCCGGCGCGCGGTGAGGTGCCGGGGCAGGCGGACGGGGGGGCGTGGGAGCTGGAGGAGCCGCTGCCGACGCCGCCGCGGACGTACGACTTCCACGGGGAGCGGGTGCTCATCGTCGACGACGACGTGCGCAACGTCTTCGCCTTGACCAGCGTGCTGGAGCAGCACGGGCTGGCGGTGCTCTACGCCGAGAACGGGCGGGAGGGGATCGAGGTCCTGGAGCAGCACGACGACGTGGCGCTCGTGCTGATGGACATCATGATGCCGGAGATGGACGGGTACGCGACGACCTCGGCGATCCGGAGGATGCCGCAGTTCGCGGGACTTCCGATCATCGCGCTGACGGCGAAGGCGATGAAGGGCGACCGGGAGAAGGCCATCGACTCCGGGGCGTCCGACTACGTCACCAAGCCGGTCGAGCCCGATTACCTGTTGTCGGTGATGGAGCAGCACATGCGCGACGAGTGATCACCGACCGGAAGGCGGGCACGTGGTGGGCGGGGCGAAGGGGAACCTTCTTCCCTCTCCTCACGTTTCCGCTTCGTGCACAGTGACATCTTGGTGACAGGGTGTGGCGATCTCGGGACTGGGGCTACGATGACCGGCACAAGGACGGACGGCTCAGGGATGCCGTTCTCTGGGGCGGGGCCCGGCACACAGGCCGGCGCCCGGAGCCGGGGAGGCCCCATGCCGGGGCGAGGAGGACAGGGCATGGTGCAGAAGGCCAAGATCCTCCTGGTCGACGACCGGCCGGAGAATCTGCTGGCGCTGGAGGCCATCCTCTCCGCGCTCGATCAGACACTGGTCCGGGCGTCGTCGGGGGAGGAAGCGCTCAAGGCGCTGCTGACGGACGATTTCGCGGTCATCCTGCTGGATGTGCAGATGCCGGGCATGGACGGATTCGAAACCGCCGCGCACATCAAGCGGAGGGAACGGACCCGGGACATCCCGATCATCTTCCTCACCGCGATCAACCACGGCCCGCACCACACGTTCCGCGGTTACGCGGCGGGTGCGGTCGACTACATCTCGAAGCCGTTCGACCCGTGGGTGCTGCGCGCCAAGGTCTCGGTGTTCGTGGAGCTGTACACGAAGAACTGCCAGCTCCGGGAGCAGGCGGCGCTGCTGCGGCTCCAGCTGGAGGGCGGCAGCTCCAACGGCGTGGACGGCAGCAAGGAGACGGCGGGCCTGCTGGCCGAACTCTCCGCGCGGCTCGCGGCGGTCGAGGAGCAGGCGGAGGCGCTGACCAAGCAACTCGGCGAGGATTCGGCCGACGGCGCGGTCGTGGCGACCGCCGCCCATCTGGAACGCAAGCTGACCGGGCTGAGGCGCGCGCTCGACGCGTTGGAGCCGGGCACCGGCGGGCCGACCGCCGTGCTCCCCGCGCAGGGCTGAGCCGGAGCCGTCCCGTCGGGTGCGGGGGCGGCTCCGCCCGCCGGCCACGGCGCCGGTCATCGGGTGACATCACGGCGGAACGTTGGCTTCCGGTAAGTGCGCTGGGTGGACGTCAGGTCTGTCGGGGCGTCAAAGCGCGTACGGACCCGGCGACACGAACGGGTGAAGGGGTGGGCACGCGTGTCCACCGGGGCGCGCACCGGTAACCTCGGCCCATGGCCTCAAGTACGTCCGGCAAGGGTTCCCCGAGCAGCGCGGGCACCGCGAAGGGCCGCACCGGCCGTACGACGGCGCCGGCGAAGAAGTCCGCGCCCGCGCGCAAGCCCCCCGCGAAGAAGGCCGCTGCGGCCAGGCGCGCCCCGGTGAAGAAGGTCGCCGCCAAGCCGGCGCCGTCCCCGACCGGGGGCGTGCTGCGGCTGGTGCGTGCCTGCTGGCTCGGTCTGGCGCACGCGGTCGGGGCGGTCTTCCGCGGGGTGGGCCGGGGCGCCAAGAACCTCGACCCGGCCCACCGCAAGGACGGGCTCGCGCTGCTGCTGCTCGCCCTGGCGCTGATCGTGGCCGCGGGGACCTGGTCGAACCTGAGCGGACCTGTCGGGGACCTGGTCACCATGCTGGTCACCGGGGCCTTCGGGCGCCTCGACCTGCTCGTGCCGATCCTGCTCGGCGTCATGGCGGTACGTTTCATCCGCCATCCGGAACAGACCGACGCCAACGGGCGCATCGGCGTCGGCCTGTCGGCCCTCGTCGTCGGCGTGCTCGGGCTGGTGCACATCGCCTGTGGGGCACCCGGCCGTGACGAGGGCACGACCGCGATGCAGAACGCGGGCGGGCTCGTCGGCTGGGGCGCCTCCAAGCCGCTGATCTTCACCATGGGCGCGCCGCTGGCCGTCCCCATGCTGGTGCTGCTCACCGTGTTCGGACTGCTGGTGGTCACCGCGACCCCGGTCAACGCCATCCCGCAGCGGCTGCGCCGCCTCGGCATCCGGCTGGGCATCATCGCGCCGAACGAGTACGACGAGGGGTACGGGGAGCCGGAGGGCCTCGCTCCGCAGGGCGGGCGGGACCGGCACGACGCCGAGCAGTGGCGGGCCCGCGCGGGGGACCCCGCGGACCACGGGGACCCGGCGGACGCCGCCGAGGAGGCCGCGCTCGCCCGTCGGCGCCGGCCGGGCGGCGACCTCACCCAGGGCATCTCCACCGGGCCGGAGGGCGTGGAGACCACCGCTCCGGTGCCGCCCGCGCGGGACGAGCGG
>NZ_JANFAK020000022.1 GCF_024721315.2 Streptomyces sp. Isolate_45 | reverse complement strand
CGACGCTCTTCCGATCTGGCGAGCGGGCGCGAGGCCGGCCGCACCGTACCCGCCCCCGGCTCCACGGCCACCGGGCCGCAACGCACGGACGCCGCCCGCGGCGAGGAGGGTTCCTCACCGGGGGCGGCGCAGTGGCGCGTGCGGGATCAGGCCTGCTGGGCGGCCAGGCTCGCGGGGCGCAGGTCGGTCCAGTTGGTCTCGACGTAGGTCAGGCACGCGTCCCGGGTGTCCTCACCGAAGACGGTCCGCCAGCCCGCCGGCACCTGGGCGAAGGCCGGCCACACCGAGTGCTGGTTCTCGTCGTTGACGAGGACCAGGAAGCGGCCCTGCGGGTCCTCGAACGGGTTGGTGGTCATGCGTTCTCACTCCTCATGGACATAACGGTGAACAGCTCCGAGAGCGGCTGTCCGGGTTCGGCCACCACATGGCGCAGCAGCCGGTGAAGTTCTTCGGCGAGCCGGCGGGCCTTGGCCCGGCCGAGCAGGTCGGTGGCGTGGATCAGTTCGCAGTGGACCGGTCCGTCACCGCGCGGCTCGTAGAAGCTGAGCGTCAGCTCGGCCTTCGCCGAGCCGGTCGGCACCGCGTGGAAGGAGCCCACGCCGCCCTCCAGCTGTCCGAGGTCCGCCTGTTCGTGGTGGATCACCATGACCTGCGGTCCCCCGTCGGACAGCGCGGTGGCACGGACGACCGCGTCGAACGGGACGTCCTGCCGGTCCAGGGCGCTGAGCGTGATCTCCCGCACCCGGCCCAGCAGTTCGGCGAAGGTGGGGTCCCCCGCCGTGTCGGTGCGCAGCACCACGGTGTTGAAGAAGCAGCCGACGAGGTCGGCGAGCTGCTCTTCGCCACGGCCGGCGACCATCGTGGCGATCGGCAGGTCGGTGCCCGCACCGTGGGCGGTGAGCAGGGCGGACAGGGCCGAGTGCAGCACCATGAACATGCTGGTGCCGGTGGACTGGGCGAGCGCGTCGACGTCGGCGTGCAGTTGCTCGTCCAGGACGAAGGAGACGTAGTCGCCGCCAGGTCCGCGTACGTCCGGGGCCTGCGGGCGCGGCCGGTCCACGGGCAGCGCGAGCTCCTCCGGGACGCCGGCCAGGTTCTCCTGCCACCAGGCGAGCTGGCGGGCGCCGAGGCCGGCGGGGTCGGCGGGGTCGCCGATGACCCGCTCGGCCCAGGCCGCGTAGTCGGAGTAGCTGACGGGCAGCGGCTCCCAGGCGGGGGCCCGGCCCTGCTCGCGGGCCTCGTAGGCCTCGGTGAGGTCGCGGAACAGCGGGACCACGGACCATTCGTCGACGGCGAGGTAGTGCGCGGTGATCAGCAGGGCCTGTTCGCCGGAGGCACCGGTGAGCAGGCGGGCCCGCAGCGGTGCCTCACGGGTCAGGTCGGGGTGCAGCGCGGCGAGTTCGCCGAGCCGGGTGTCGAGGTCGGCGCAGGTTTCCGTCTCCAGCGCCGGGTGGGGCGCGGGTTCGCGGCGTACGGCGCCGTCCTGCTCGGTGAAGCGGGTGCGCAGCGGTTCGTGGCGCGTGACGACGTCGTCGAGGGCGGCGGCCAGGGCGGCCGGGTCCAGGGCGCCCGGCGAGCGGAGCACGAGGCCGTGGTCGAATCCGTCCCAGCGCCGGTGCGCCTCCCACTGCGGGCGCTGTACGGGAGCCGGGCCCGTGGTGTCGGTGCCGGGGGCCGCCGGGCGCAGGGCCGGGCGGGCGGCGGCCGCGCCGTCGAGCTTGGCGGCGAGACCGGCGACGGTCAGGGCGTCGAACACGTCGCGGATGCTCAGCTCGACGCCGAACTCGGCGCGGATGCGGCCGAGGAGGCGCATGGAGGCCATGGAGTGGCCGCCGAGGGCGAAGAAGTTGTCGTGGACGCCGACTTCGTCGAGCTGGAGGATCTCGCCGAACAGGCCGGCGAGCTTCGCCTGGGTGGCGCCGACCGGGCGGGCCCCGCCGGTCATGCCGGACCAGTCGGGCGCGGGCAGCGCCTTGTGGTCCAGCTTGCCGTTGGGGGTCAGCGGCAGCGGGCCGTCCAGGGTGACGACGAGCGCGGGCACCATGTACTCGGGCAGCTGCGCGGCGACGTGCGCCCGGACGTCCTGCGGGTCGAGGGCTCCGCTCTCCGGGACGACGTATCCGACGAGGCGGACGATGTCGCCGGCCCGGTCGGGGACGATCGTGGCCTGGCTGACGGCCGGGTGTCCGACGAGCGCGGCCTCGATCTCGCCGAGTTCGATGCGGAAGCCGCGGATCTTGACCTGGGTGTCGACGCGGCCCAGGAAGTCGAGGTTCCCGTCGCGGCGCCAGCGGGCCCGGTCACCGGTGCGGTACATGCGGCTGCCGGGGGCGCCGAACGGGTCGGCGACGAACCGTTCGGCGGTCAGGCCGAACCGGCCGAGGTAGCCGCGGGCCAGGCCGCGTCCGGACACGTACAGTTCGCCCACCACGCCGGGCGGGACGGGCTGGAGCCGGTCGTCCAGGACGTAGGCGAGGGTGTTGGGGTCGGGGGCGCCGATCGGCACGCGGGCGCCGGGCCGCAGCTCCGCGCCGCGCGAGGGCCACAGGGTGGAGTTGACCGTGGCCTCGGTGAGTCCGTAGGCGCAGATCAGGTTCGCGGTGGCGCCGAACCGCTCGAAGAGGTCCGGCGGCACCGTCTCGGTGCCGACCAGGACGGTCGAGCCCTCGGGCAGTTCGCAGCCGGCGGGCAGCGCGGACACCAGGGACGGCGGCAGGATCATGTGGCTGATCGCGTGGTCGGCCAGGAAGTCCGTGAGGGCCGGTCCGGCGACGCGTGCCTCGTCGGTGATGAGGACGAGGCGACCGCCGTGGCAGAGCGCCATCGCGAGTTCGAAGACGAACACGTCGAAGCCGATGGAGGCGAACTGCAGGACGCTGCTGTCGGCTTCCAGTCCCATCCGGTCGACGGCCGTGGCGACGAGGCTGGAGATGCCCTCGTGGGGGACGACGACGCCCTTGGGCCGGCCGGTGGAGCCGGAGGTGTAGATGACGTACGCGGCCTGGTCCAGGGCGACCGGCGGGGTGGGTACCGGGGTGGTCGGCCGCAGGGCCAGGGCGGCGGCGGTGCCGGGCGCGTCGAGCAGCAGGACCGGGACGTCCGTGGCGGGGATCTTGCCGGCCACCGTCTCGGTGCCGACGACCAGGGTCGCCCGGGAGTCCTCGATCATGTAGCCGAGCCGGTCCTGGGGGTGGACCAGGTCGAGCGGCAGGAACGCGGCGCCGAGCTTCAGCGCGGCGAGCACGGTGGCGATCATGTCCGCCGAGCGGGGCACGGCCACGCCGACGACGCTCTCGACGCCGACTCCCTGCGCGGCCAGCAGGTGGGCGATCCGGTTGGACCGGGCGTCCAGGGCGGCGTAGTCGAGGTGGGTGTCGCGGTCGACGACGGCGACCGCGTCGGGCCGCTCGGCGACGTGCCGGGCGAACAGGGCGGGCAGCGACAGTTCGTCGACCTCGCGGGGCCCGCCGTTGAAGCCGTCCAGGACGAGGGCGCGTTCGTCGCCCACGAGGAGCGGGGCGGCGGACACCGGCCGGTCCGGGGCGGCGGCGAGGGCACCGGTCAGGGCCGCGAGGCGTTCGCCGATCCGCTCGGCGGTGTCCTGGTCGAAGAGCTCGGTGGCGAATTCCAGGCGGCACACCAGCGAGCCCGCCGCGCCGTCGGCGGAGGTCTGCTCGGTGAAGCTGAACACGAGGTCGAACTTGGCGGAGCGGATCCGGAAGGGGACGTACTCGACGCCCAGGCCGGCCAGGTCCAGTTCGCCCTCGGTGCGGGCGTGGTAGCCGACCATCACCTGGAACAGCGGGTTGCGGGCCAGCGAGCGGGTCGGGTTGAGCTTCTCGACGACCGACTCGAAGGGCACGTCGGCGTGCGAGAACGCGGCCAGGTCGGTGTCGCGGACCCGGGCGAGCAGCTCGGTGAAGGTGGGGTCGCCGCTGAGGTCGGTGCGCAGGACCAGGGTGTTGACGAAGAAGCCGACGAGGTCGTCGAGGGCTTCGTCGCCGCGGCCGGCGATGGGCGAGCCGAGCGGGATGTCGGTGCCGGCGCCGAGGCGGTGCAGCAGGGTCGCGACGGCCGCGTGGACCACCATGAACATGCTGACGCCGTTGTCCTTGGCCAGCCGCTTCAGTCCCTGGTAGGCCTCGCCGTCGAACTCGATGTCGAGTTCGGCGCCGGTGAAGGCGGGGCGGGCCGGGCGGGGCCGGTCGGTGGGCAGGTCGAGTTCCTCGGGGGCGCCGTCCAGGGTGCGGTGCCAGTGGTCGAGCTGGCGGGCGGCCAGGCTCTGCGCGTCGGCCGGGTCGCCGAGCAGCTTGCGCTGCCAGAGCGCGTAGTCGGCGTACTGGACGGGCAGCGGCTCCCAGTGCGGGGCGCGGCCGGTGCGGCGGGCGGCGTAGGCGGCGGCCAGGTCGCCGAGGAAGGGGCGGTCCGACCACTCGTCGGTGGTGATGTGGTGCAGGAGGATCACGACGACGTGTTCCTCGGGCGCCACCTCGATGACGGTGACGCGCAGGGGCAGTTCGCGGGCGAGGTCGAAGGGCCGGTTGATGGCCGCGTCGACCAGGGCGGCGGCCTCCTCCTCGGTGGCGCGCAGGTGCTCGACCGGCGGCTGGGACCGGCCTGCGGGCAGGACCCGCTGGAGAGCCTGGCCGTCGCGCTCGACGAAGAGGGTGCGCAGGGCCTCGTGGCGGTCGGTGACGTCGGCCAGAGCGGCCCGCCAGGCGGTGATGTCGAGGTCGCCGCGCAGCCGCATGACGAGCGGGAAGTTGTACGCGGCGGAGGTGTCCTCCAGCTGCTGGATGACCCACAGGCGCTGCTGGGCGTGGGAGAGGGGCAGTTCATCGGGGCGCTCGCCGGCCACCAGGGCGGGGCGTGCGTCGGCCTGCGAGCCGGCGGCACGTTCGACGAGCTCGGCGACGGTCGGTGCCTCGAAGAGGTCCCGGATGGCCAGTTCGGCGGAGAGCGCGGTGCGGGCCCGGGCGATCAGGCGGGTGGCGAGGAGCGAGTGCCCGCCGAGCTCGAAGAAGTTGGCGTCGATGCCGACGCTGCCCTCGGTGAGGCCGAGCACCTCCGCGAACAGGGCACAGAGGGTCTCCTCCCGCGGGGTGCGCGGGGAGCGGCCGGCGCCGGCGCCGGCGAACTCGGGGGCGGGCAGGGCCTTGGTGTCGAGCTTGCCGTTGACGGTCAGCGGCAGGGTGTCGACGGCGACCAGGGCCGCCGGGACCATGTAGTCGGGTAGGGAGGCCTTGAGGTGCTCGCGCAGGTCCTGGACGAGGGCCTCGCCGCGTTCGGCGCCGTCCTCGGGGACCACGTAGCCGACCAGGCGCTTGCCCGCCGCCCGCTCGTTCACGACGACGGCGGCGTGGGCCACGTCGGGGTGCGCGGACAGGGCGGTGGCGATCTCGCCGAGTTCGATGCGGTAGCCGCGGATCTTGACCTGGTCGTCGGTGCGGCCCAGGAAGTCGATCAGGCCGTCGGGGCGCTGCCGTACGAGGTCGCCCGTGCGGTACATGCGCTCGCCGGGGGCGCCGAACGGGTCGGCGACGAACCGCTCGGCGGTCAGGCCGGGCCGGTCGTGGTAGCCGCGGGCCAGGCCGGTGCCGGCGATGTACAGCTCGCCGGGGCAGCCGGGCGGGACCGGGCGCAGCATGGCGTCGAGGACGTAGCCGCGGGTGTTGCGGATGGGGCGGCCGACGGTGGGGGTGGCGCTGTCGGCGGTGGACCCGCCGAGGGTGTTGATCGTGTACTCGGTGGGGCCGTACAGGTTGTAGCCGTAGGTGCCGTCGGTCTCGGCGAGGCGGGTCCAGACGGTGTCGGAGACGGCCTCTCCGCCGAGCAGGACGAGGGCGGGACGGTGCTTGCCCGCGGCCTCGTCGTGGTCGAGGAGGCCTTCCTCGATGAGCAGCTGGGCGTAGGTCGGGGTGACGTTGACGACGTCGATGCGGTGGTCGTCGCAGTAGGCGACCAGGGCCTCGGCGTCGCGGCGCAGCTCCTCGTCGCAGACGTGGACCTCGTGGCCCTCGACCAGCCAGAGCAGCTCCTCCCACGACATGTCGAAGGCGAAGGAGACGGTGTGCGCGATGCGCAGGCGACGGCCGCCGGTGGAGGCGATGGCCGGGTCGAACACCTCGACCTGGTGGTTGAGCTGCATGTTCGTCAGACCGCGGTACGGGGTGACGACGCCCTTGGGCTTGCCGGTGGACCCGGAGGTGTAGATGACGTACGCCGGGTGCTCCAGCCGGCCGGGGACGCCGTGCGCGAACGCGGGGCGTTCCGCGTCGGTGACCTCGGTGTCGGGCAGGGCGGCCAGTTCGGTGGCGACGGCCGGGTCGTCCAGGGCGACCTCGGGGGCGAGCGGCCCGGATTCGGCGCGCAGCGTCGGGGCGACGGCGAGGGTGGTGAGCAGGCACAGCGGCCCGGTGTCCTCGACCATCAGGCGGAGCCGGTCGGCGGGGTGGTCCAGGTCGAGCGGCAGGTAGGCGGCGCCGGTGCGCAGGACCGCGAACAGGGCGACGACCATCTCGATGGAGCGGGGCAGCGCCAGGGCGACCGTCCGCTCGGGGCCCGCGCCGCGGGCCAGCAGCAGGCGGGCCGTGCGGTTGATCCGGGCGTCGAGTTCGGCGTAGGTGAGGGCGGTGTCGCCGAAGACGAGGGCGACGGCGTCCGGGGTGCGGGCCACCTGGGTGGCGAGCAGGTCGGCGACGGTCTCGTCGGGGACGGGCTCGTTGCTCGCGGCCCGGGCGGCGGTCAGGTCGGCGTGCTCGTCGGGGAGCAGCAGGTCCAGGGTGCCGACGGGGGCGTTGAGGTCGCCCAGGAGTCGCTCGACGAGGGTCCGGTAGCGGGCCAGGGTGGCGACGGCCCGGTCGTCGTCGATGAGGTCGGGGCGGTACTCCAGCTTGACCTGGACGCGCTCGGCCGGGTTGACGATGAGGGTCATCGGGTAGTGGGTGGCGTCGACGCTGCCCACTCCGGTGATGCCGTGCCGGTCGGTGAGCTCGCGGAAGGCGCCCTCGTCGGCGAAGTTCTGCAGCACGTACAGGGTGTCGAACAGGACGGGGTGGCCGCCCGCCCGCTGGAGTTCGGCCAGGCCCAGGTACTCGTGGTCCATGAGCGCCATGCGCTCGGTCTGGACCCGGCGCAGCAGCTGGGCGACGGTCTCCTCGGGGCGCAGGGAGATCCGCAGCGGGACGGTGTTGAGGAACATGCCGATGGTGGTGTCGGCGCCGGGCACGTCGGCCGGGCGGCCGGCGACGGTGGCGCCGAAGACGACGTCGTCGCTGCCGACGGCGGCGGACAGCACCAGCGCCCAGGCGGCGGAGAGGACGGCGTTGATGGTCAGGCCGTGTTCGCGGGCGGAGCCGCGGAGCCGGTCGCTGAGGTCGGCGCCGAGGTCGAGGGCGTGCCGGCGCGGGATGGTGGGCTCGCCGCCGCGGCCGCGGGCCACCAGGGTGGGCTCGTCGAGTCCGGCGAGGGCGGTGCCCCAGGTGGCGCGGGCCGCGTCGAAGTCCTGCTCGGCGAGCCAGCTCAGGTAGTCGCGGTAGCTGCCGGGGGTGCGCAGGCCGGTGTCGTCGCCGGCGGCCGCGTACAGGGCGAGCAGTTCGTCGAGGAACAGGGACTGGGACCAGCCGTCCCAGGCCACCAGGTGGTGGCTGAGCATGAGGCGGTCGGTGTTCTCGGTGAGCCGGATCAGCTGGAGCCGGAACAGCGGGGGCGAGGCCAGGTCGAAGCGGCGGAGCCGGTCGGCGTCGGAGATTTCGGTGAGGCGGGTGGCGCGCTGTTCCGCGGTGAGGCCGGTCAGGTCGGTCTCGGTGAGCGGTACGGGGACCTCGGCGGCCGGGCCGACGAACTGCACGGGGGCGGGCAGCCCGTCGGAGGTGATGCCGGCGCACAGGCTGGGGTGCCGGGCGAGGAGGCGGGTGGTGGCGGCGCGCAGCCGGTCCAGGTCCAGGCGGTGGCCGAAGTCGAAGCAGTCCTGGGCGGTGTAGACGTCCAGGCCGTCGGTGTCGTAGCTGGCGTGGAAGTGGATGCCCTCCTGGAGGGGGGACAGCGGCCAGATGTCGGCGACGGGGACGGGGCTGACCTGCGCGACGCGGTCGATCTCGGCCTGGGTGAGCTGGACGAGCGGCAGGTCGGAGGGGGTCAGGACGCCGGTGGTGGAGTCGGATCCGGCGGCCTGGGCGATGAGTTCGCGCAGGGCCTCGGCCCAGGCCAGGCCCAGTGCCCGGACGTCGTCCTCGGCGAGCGCCCGGCCGGCCGGCCAGGTCCAGGTGGCGCGCAGTTCGGGGCCGTTCGGGGTGTCCGCGCAGACCGCGTTGATCTGGAGCGGGTACGGCATGGCCAGTCCGGCGTCCGGTTCCACGGACAGGGCGTCGGACTCGGCGGCGGGCGCCCAGTCGACGGCCTGGTCGGCGGGGAGCCGGCCGAAGTAGTTGAACAGCACCTGGGCGGTGGACAGTTGCGCGAACACGGGGGCGAGCTGCGGGTTGAGGTAGCGCAGCATGCCGTATCCGGCGCCGGAGTCGGGGGCCGATCGGACGGACTCCTTGACGGCCTTGAGGGTGTCCAGGGCGCCGTCGGCGGCGGGCAGCCGGACGGGGTGCAGGCCGGTGAACCAGCCCACGGTGCGGGACAGGTCCAGGGCGGTGCCGTCGCGGCCGTGGCGCTCCAGGTCGACGAGCAGGTCGGCGGCCGGGTCGACGCCGCTGTCGGCACGCCGCCGGGAGACGGCCAGGCGCAGGGCGGCGAGGAGGACCTCGGTGACGTCGGCGCCGGCGGTGGCGGGCACCGACGTCAGCAGGGCGCGGGTCTCGTCGGTCGTGAGGGTGACGGTGTGGTCCCGCGCGTCGCCGGCGGTACCGGTCCGGTCGGCGCCGGGGACGAGCTCGGCGCCGGGGGCCAGGGTCTTGGCCCAGTAGGGGAGTTCGGCCTGGCGCTGCGGGGAGGTCGCCTGCTCGGCGATCTCCCGGGCGAAGCGGCGCAGCGAGGAGGGTACGGGTTCCAGCTCGGGGCGTCGGCCCTGGACCTCGGCGTCCCAGGCCGCGGCGAGGTCGCCGAGCAGGACGCGCCAGGACACGCCGTCCATGACCAGGTGGTGGACGACCAGCAGCAGCCGGCCGGGGGTGTCGGTGCCCGCGTCGAACCAGACGGCGCGGACCATGGCGCCGGTGTCGGGGTCGAGGCGGCCCGCGGCGGCGTCGGACTCGGCGGTGATCAGGGCGCGCAGGGCGTCGTCGTCGAGGCCGCCGGCGTCGACGCGGTGCAGCAGGGCGGCGGCGTCGACGCTGCCGGCCGGGGTGGTGACGGCGGACCACAGGGCCGGGATGGCCGGGCCGAGGTCCATCCGGGTCAGCCGGGTGCGCAGGCCGTCGTGGTGGTCCAGGACGGCCTGGAGGACCCGGGCCAGGGTGTCGGCGTCGGCGGCCGCGGGCGACTGGAGCAGCATCGACAGGTTGAACCGGCCGATGGGTCCGCCGTCCTCGCGGAGCTGGTGGACGATCGGCAGCAGGGTGATGTCGCCGACGCCGTCGGTGTCGGCGGCCGGGGCGGCCGCGGTGTCGGCGGCGCCGGTGGCGGCCGCGAGGGCGGCGGGGGTGCGGTGTTCGAAGACCTCGCGGGGGCTGACCGCAAGGCCGGCCTTGCGGGCCCGGCTCGCGACGGACATGGACAGGATGCTGTCGCCGCCGAGCATGAAGAAGTCCTCGTCGGCGTCGACCGCGTCGAGGCCGAGGACCTCGGCGAAGATCGCGCAGAGCTGCTGCTCGCGGCCCTCGCGGGAAGTGCGGGCGGCCGCCCTGCGGCGGACCGCGGGCGCGGGCAGGGCCTTGAGGTCGGTCTTGCCGCCGGGGGTCAGCGGCAGCGCGTCGAGGGCGACGAAGTGGCTGGGCACCATGGGCGCGGGCAGCTTGGCCGTCAGCGCGGCGCGCACGGCCTCGGTGTCCAGGGCGTCGGCGCGGCCTCCGGGGGCCGGGACCAGGTAGGCCACCAGCTGCTTGACCCCGCGCTCGTCGTCGCGGGCGACGACCACCGCGTCGCCGACGGCCGGCTCGTCCCGCAGCCGTGCTTCGATTTCGCCGAGTTCCACCCGGTTTCCCCTGATCTTGACCTGGTGGTCGGTGCGCCCGAGATAGGTGAGCACACCGTCCGCGTTGAACTGGACCATGTCTCCGGTGCGGTACATCCGCGCTCCAGGAGTGCCGAACGGATCGGCGACGAACCGCTCCGCGGTGAGCGCGGTGCGTCCGTGGTAGCCGCGGGCGAGTTGCGCGCCCGCGAGGTAGAGCTCGCCCGGCTCGCCCGGGGCCACCGGGCGCAGGTACCGGTCGAGGACGTGCAGCCGGGTGTTCCACACCGGCCGGCCGATGGGCACGGTGGCCGCTTCGGCGGACTCGGCGCCGGCCTGCCAGCTGGTGACCTGGATGACGGCCTCGGTGGGCCCGTACACGTTGTGCAGGGGCACGCCGGTGCGCTCCTGCCAGCGCCGAGCGAGCGGGACGGGCAGTGCCTCGCCGCCGCTGAAGGCGCGGCGCAGGCTCGCCCACCAGGGGGCGCCGTCGGTCTCCTCGGCGAGCAGGGCCGTGTACAGCGAGGGCACCAGGTCGACGTTGGTGACGCGTTCGGCGCGGATCAGCTCGGCGAGGTAGGCCGGGTCGCGGTGGCCGTCGGGCCGGGCGATGACGACGGTGCCACCGGTGATCAGCGGTACGAAGATCTCCTGGACGGAGGGGTCGAAGCTGGTCGAGTACTGGTGCAGCACCCGCTCGCCGGGCCCGAAGCCGAACTCCTCGGCGGTCCAGGCGAGCTGGCCGACGACGGCCTGGTGCGGGACCACGACGCCCTTGGGCAGACCGGTGGAGCCGGAGGTGTAGATGACGTAGGCGGCGCCGTCCGGGTCGACGGGCGCGAGCGCGGCGGCCGCGGAGGCGGTACCGGCCTCGACGTCGGTACCGGCCTCGGCGTCGGCCTCGTCGATGCGGACCGGGGTGACGGCGTCGAGGGCGGGCAGCTTCGCCAGGGCGGGCCCGGTGGTGACGACGGTGCGGGCGCCGGAGTCGGACAGCATGTGGCGGACCCGGTCGGCGGGGTAGTCCACGTCGACCGGCAGGTAGGCGGCGCCGGCCTTCATGACGGCCAGCAGGGCGATCAGGGAGGCGGCGGAGCGGGGCACGGCGACGGCCACGACCGATTCGGCGGCCACCCCGTGGGCGGCGAGCCGGCGTGCCAGCGCCTCGGCGCGGGCGTCGAGTTCGGCGTACGAGGTCCGGCCGGCCTCGTCGACGAGGGCGACGGCGTCGGGGGTGCGGCGGGCCTGTTCCTCGAACGCGCCGTGCACGGTGCCGGCGGGCGGCCGCCGCTCGGCGCCGGCGAGGGCGGCGAGGGTGCCGTCCAGCTCGGCCGCGGACCGGGTGGAGATCCGGCCGACGGGCAGTTCCGGATCGGTGGTGACCTGTTCCAGCAGGGCGAGCAGCCGGTCGGCGAACCGGGCGGCCGCGCGGGCGTCGAGGCGGGCCGGGTCGTGGTCGAGCTGGAGGCGAATCGTTTCGCCCGGCATCACCGTGAGGGCGAGCGGGTAGTGCACCGAGTCGTCGATCTCGGATCCGAGGATCCGGACGAGCCCCTGCGGGTCGGAGACGTCACCCGCGTCGGGCAGGTTCTCCACCACGACGAGGGCGTCGAACAGGTCGCCGCGGCCGACGGCCCGCTGGATCTCGGCGAGACCGAGGTGCTGGTGGTCCAGCAGTTCGGCCTGGCCGTCCTGGAAGGCGGTGAGGACCTCGGCGAGGGACTGCTCGGGGCGCGCGCCCAGACGGGCGGGCACGGTGTTGATGAGCAGGCCGACGAGGGACTCGATGCCCTCGACGGGCGCCTGGCGGCCGGACACGGTGGTGCCGATGACCAGGTCCTGGGCGCCGAGGACATCGGCGAGGACCAGGCCGAACGCGCCCTGCACGACGGCGGCGAGGGTGAGCCCGAGGCCCCGCGTCCGGGCGGTGAGCGCCTCGGTCCGCGCGGCGCTCAGCTCCACGGTGATCCGGCCGGATCCGGCGCCGGCCGTCTCCCCGGCCCGGTACGGGAGTCCGTCGGTCGCGTCGAGTCCGGCGAGGGCGTCGCGCCAGGCGTCGCGGGCCGGCTCGCGGTCACGGCCGGCCAGCCAGCCGGTGTAGGCGCGGTAGGTCGGATCGACGGCGGTGTCCGCGGCGGGGACGCCGGGCCGGTAGCCGTCGAGCAGTTCCCGCATGACCAGGGAGACGGACCAGCCGTCGACGATGATGTGGTGCATCGTCAGGATCAGCAGGGAGCGCTCGGCGCCGAGCCGGACCAGGGCCGCGCGCATCAGCGGCGGGGCGCCGAGGTCGAAGCCGCGGTCGCGCTCGGCGGCGGCGGTCTCCAGGACGGCGGCGCGCTGCCGGTCGGCGTCCTGGCCGCTCAGGTCGGTGAACGCCCAGGGGACGGCGACGTCGGCGCCGATGACCTGGACGACGGGCCCGTCGGGGTGCTGGCGGAAGGCCGCGCGCAGCAAGGGGTGCCGGTCGAGGAGGCGCTGGACGGCGGCCCGCAGGGCCTCGGGGTCGACGTCTCCGCCGAGCTCGACGGTGTCCTGGACGGCGTAGCCGTCGGCGCCGTCGCGGTCCATGACCGCATGGAAGAAGAAACCTTCCTGCAACGGCGTGGCCGGGACCACGTCGAGCAGCTCGCCGATGCCGTCGGCGAACTCGGCGCGGTCCTCGGCGGTGAGCGGCACCAGGGAGAACGGCTCGGGCAGCTCCGCGGCGGCCCGGGGCGTCGCCGGGGCGTCGCCGGCGGCGCGGGCGATGCCGACGGCGCGGGCGAGGGCGGCGACGGTACGGAGGCGGAACACATCGCGGGGGCTGATCGCGAGTCCGGCCGCCCGGGCACGGGTGACGAGCTGGATGGCGACGATGCTGTCGCCGCCGAGCTCGAAGAAGCTGTCGTGGACGCCGACCGAGGGCAGTCCGAGGACGTTGGCGAAGAGGCCCGCGAGGGCGGTCTCGGTCGGGGTGGTGGGGGCCGCGTCGCCGGTCATCGCGGTCCACAGCGGGTCGGGCAGGGCGCGGGCGTCGAGCTTGCCGTTGGGGGTCAGGGGCAGCGGGCCGTCCATGCGGACGACGGCCGACGGGACCATGTAGTCGGGCAGGCCCTGGGCGGCCTCGGCGCGGGCGGCGGTGACGGCCGCCTCGGCCCCGGCGGCGTCCAGGGAGGCGTCGGCGACGAGGTAGGCGACGAGCCGCTTGGCGGCGCGCTGGTCCTCGCGGACCAGGACGGCGGCCTGGGCGATCCCGGAGCAGGCCATGAAGGCGCTCTCGATCTCGCCGGGCTCGATGCGGTGGCCGCGGATCTTGATCTGGCCGTCGGCGCGGCCCAGGAAGTCGAGGTTGCCCTCCGCGGTCCAGCGGACCCGGTCACCGGTGCGGTACATGCGGGTGCCGGGCTCGCCGAACGGGTCGGCGACGAAGCGCTCGGAGGTCAGGCCGAAGCGGCCGAGGTAGCCGCGGGCCAGGCCGCGGCCGGCGACGTACAGCTCGCCCTCGACGCCGACGGGGACGGGCCGCAGCGCGGAGTCCAGGACGTAGGCACGGGTGTTGGGGTCGGGTTCGCCGATCGGGACGGGGCCCTGCCAGTCCGGACGGGCGAGCCACAGCGTGGAGTTGACGCTCGCCTCGGTCAGGCCGTAGGCGACCACGATCTGCAGGCGGTGCGACCAGCGGGCGATGAGCTCGCTCGGCACGGCCTCGGTACCGACCACGAGGACGGCGCCCTCGGGAAGTTCGCAGTCCTGCGGCATCGCCGACACCAGCGAGGGCGGCAGGATCATGTGGGTCGCCCGGTGCTCCGCGATGTACTCGGTGAGCGCGGGGCCCGCGACGCGGCGTTCGGTGGGGACGACGATGATCCGCCCGCCGACGCACAGCGACATGATCAGGTCCCAGACCGTCACGTCGAAGCCGACGGAGGCGAACTGGACGACCCGGCTGTCGGCGGTGATGCCGATCCGCTCGGTCGCGGTGGCGATGAGGCTGCCGACACCGTCGTGGGGTACGACGACGCCCTTGGGGCGGCCGGTGGAGCCGGAGGTGTAGATGACGTACGCGGCCCGGTCGAGCGGGATCTCCACGCCGAGCGGGGCCGGGTCCTGGGCGGCCAGCGCGGCGGCCGTCGCGGGGTCGTCGAGCGGGACCGGGTCCAGTCCGGGGAGCTCCGGCAGGCCCGCGGCCTGCTCGCGCGCGGTGACGACGGTACGGGCGCCCGCGTCCTGGAGCATGTAGGCGAGGCGGTCCTGCGGGTGGTCGGAGTCCAGCGGCAGGTAGGCGGCGCCGGCCTTCATCACGGCCAGCAGGGCGGTGACCAGCTCGGGCGAGCGGGGCAGGGCCACGCCGACGACGTCCTCGGCGCCCACGCCGCGGGCGGCGAGCAGGCGGGCGAGCCGGTTGGCGGCCGCGTCCAGTTCCGCGTAGGTCAGTTCGCGGTCCTCGCAGACCAGGGCGACCGCCTGCGGTCTGCGGCGGACCTGCGCCTCGAAGGCGGCGGGCCAGGACAGTTCGGGGGACTCGCTCGGCGAGACGCCGAAGTCCTCCAACAGCAGGGCGCGTTCGGCGGGGGTGGTGAGTTCGAGGTTGCCGATGCGCCGGGCGGCGTCCTCGGCGAAGGCGTCGAGGAGGGTGCCGAAACGCTCCTGGTGGGCGACGAGTTCCTCTTCCGAGCACTGGTCGCCGTCGGCGTCGAAGAGGATCCGGACGGCGCCGCGGACGGACTCGCCGACGCTGACGGCCAGGTCGCTGACCGCTCCGAGCCACTGCGGACGCAGATCGGAGTGGTGGTCCCGGAAGCGCAGCCAGTCCGTGCCGGGCAGGATGTTGACGGTGGGGCCGACGAGCTCGGGCACGCCCTCGACGAGGCCGAGTTCCTTGGCCAGGTCCTCGGCGCGGAAGCGGCCGTGGGCGACGGCCTCGCGGATCCGTTCGTCGGTCTGGACCAGCAGTTCGCCGACGGTGGTGCCGGGGCGCACGGACAGCCGCAGCGGCACGATGTTGGAGACCATGCCCGGGACGCCCAGGACGGCACGGTCCTGTCGGCTGGTGACGGGCAGTCCGAGGACGAGGTCCTGCTCGCCGGTGGTGCGGTGCAGGTAGGCGGCCACGGCGGCGACGAGCAGGCGCGACACCCGCACGCCGGAGGCCTGCGCGGCGGCCTTGAGGCGGTCGGTGGCCGCCACGGAAAGTTCGGTGGTGCGCCGGTAGCGGCGCGTGATGATCTTCTGGCCGGGCTCGACGAGGCGGACGGGCCGGGGCCGGTCGGCGAAACGCTCCAGCCAGTACGCCCGGTCCGCGACGTACTCCTCGGAGGCCCGGTAGGCCTGCTCGGAGGCGACGAGGCGGTTCACATCCCAGGAGACGGGGGCGACGGGCCGGTCACCGGTGTAGAGCTCGCCCACGCGACGCGAGAGCAGGCCGAGGCTGACGCCGTCGATGACGAGGTGGTGGTAGCACTGGTACCACAGCACCCGGTCGTCGGCGAGGCGCAGCAGCGTGTGGGAGAACAGCGGAGCGGCCGCGAGGTCCAGGGGACGGGTGCGGTGGGCACCCATCCACTCCCAGGCGGCGTCCTCGGGGTCGGCCTCCGCGCGCAGGTCGACGATGGGGACGTCGACGGGGTGGCGGCGGGGAACCTGGCGGGGGCTGCCGTCCGCGTCGGTCGCGAAGACGACGTGGAGGCAGTCCGCTTCCTCGACCACCTGGCGCACGGAGGCGGCCAGGTGGTCGAGGTCGACGTCACCGCGCAGGTCCAGGGTGAACGAGACGTTGAAGGCCGAACTGTCCGGCTCGATCTGCTGAGCAAGCCAAATTCCGGACTGCCCACCGGTGACAGGGGTCCCGGTGGCAGGAATCCGGTCGGACTCGGCGTCAAACATCGTTCAGAGGGCCTTTCCCTGGTCGCGCGTCGGTGGTGTTACTTGATGGCTTCGAGCTTCGCCACGACCTGGTCGATGGCGTACGGGATGCTCAGCACGGTGTTGAAGGAGAGCGCGGCACCGACGTCCGGGCCCTCGTAGGGCAGGAAGATGTCCCGCTTCTCCTGGTGGACCTTGGTCTTCGTGTACAGCGGGTCGGCCTTCAGCTGCGCCTCGGTCTCGGCGGTGCCGAGCCACACGGTGCGGTCGGCCTCCATGACGTCGAAGCGCTCGAAGCTGAGGTCGGCGATGACGTCGTTGCCCAGCGTGGTGCGGTAGAGGTCCGTGGTGGTGAAGCCCATCTCGGTCAGGAAGGCGACCTTCGGGTCCTTCGGCGAGAACGCGGAGAACTTGCCGGGCTCGTAGGGCTCTCCGGCCGCGACCGTCTTGCCCTTCCACTCCGGGTGCTTGTCGCGGACGGCCTTGAAGCGGGCGTCGACGCCGGAGATGAGCTTGTCGGTCTCGGCGTCCTTGCCCAGCGCCTTGCCGATCTGCTTCGTCATGACCTGCCACGTCGCCTGGTAGTCCTCGGCGCCCTTGGGCTGCGCGACGACCTTGGCGATCTTCGACAGGGTGTCGTACTGCTCCTTCTTCATGCCCGAGTATTGGGCGATGATCAGGTCCGGCTTGAGGGCCGCGATCTTCTCCATGTTGTACTCGTCGCGCTCACCGACGAGCTGCGGCGGCGTGGAGCCCCACTGGTCCTTCACCCACGGCCACTTGCCGAACGGCTCTTCCTTGAACCAGGCGACGGCGCCGA
Source organism: Streptomyces sp. Isolate_45 (assembly GCF_024721315.2). Classification (GTDB taxonomy): domain Bacteria; phylum Actinomycetota; class Actinomycetes; order Streptomycetales; family Streptomycetaceae; genus Streptomyces. The sequence goes on along the minus strand of NZ_JANFAK020000022.1, from coordinate 56,606 downwards.
CCGGCTTCACGCCGAGGGCGAGCACGGCGTCCTGGTCCGACAGACCGAGGGTGATGACCTTCTTCGGCTCGGCCTCGATGGTCGTGCTGCCGTACTTGTGGTCGACCGTGACCGGGAAGGCCGCGGACTTCGCGGGGGCCTCGCCGGACGGCTTCGACTCGGTCTTCTCGGCACCACCACCGCACGCGCTCAGAACGAGGGCGGCGGCGGCGGCAACGGCCACGCGGGGGAAGTTTCTGACGATTCTCGTCAGCGCGGGGCTGGTCCCAACGGACACGGGTTTTCCTTTCACGGGGTTTGCACGGTGCATGCCTCGCCCGCCCGGCCGGACGGCGTGGCCAGGCGGGAGGGGAGTGGTGGGGAGGGTCGGTCGGGGTCCCTAGCGGGACGTACCGACCCCGTCGACGACGCGTTCGGCTTCACCGACGGCGGCCTTCGGGGTGCGCTCGATCACCGAGTCCAGGATCTCGCCGACCCGGATCGCGGTGTTCGACAGCAGGGACGAGGTGATGCCGTGCGTGTGCTCGGTACCGCCCTGCAGGTAGATGCCGCAGCGGAGCGCGGGGTCCGTCGTGATGCGGTAGTCGCGCTCGACGCTGACGCGGCCCTCGTCGTCGCGGTGGCAGTAGCCCTCGACGTCACCGAGGAGGCCCAGGGCGTCGGCGGGCCGGTAGCCCGTCGCGTAGACCACGACGTCGGCCTCCAGCGGGGTCTTCTCGCCGGAGACGAGCGACTCGACGGTGGTGAGCACCTTGTCCTGGGTCTCGACGACGTCCGAGAGGCGGGACACGTTGAGGAAGCGCAGGCGCTCCTCGCCCAGCACCTTCTCCTGGTACGACTGGCGGTACAGGTCGTCGATCAGGTCGATGTCCACCACGGAGTAGTTCGTGTTGCCGTGGTAGTTCATCAGCTTGCTCTTGATCTCACCCGGGGCGGTGTAGTACTCGTCCACGGCGGCGGGGTCGAAGATGCGGTTGGCGAACTTGCTGTCGTCGGCGGGGCTGTAGCCGTAGCGGGCGAACACCGCGCAGACCTCGGCCTCGGGGAACCGGCGGTGCAGGAAGGCCACGTTCTCGGCGGCGCTCTGGCCGGCGCCGACGACGATGAACCGGGACGGGTCGGTGCCGTCCAGTTCGTCGACGCGGCGCAGCAGGTCGGAGTTGTGCCAGACGCGCTCCGTGCGGTCGACGCCCTCCGGCATGTACGGGCGCAGGCCGGTGCCGATGACGAGGTTGCGGGCGCGGTGGGTCACGAGCTCGTCCCCGGAACGGGCCGTCACGTCCACGTACTCGATGACGCCGTCACGCACGACCGGCCGCACGGCGACCACTTCGTGCCCGTAGGACACCATGTCGTCGACCTTCTCCGCCGCCCACTCGAAGTAGTCGTGGAACTCGACGCGCAGCGGGAAGAGGTTCTTGTGGTTGACGAAGTCGATCAGGCGGCCCCGGCTCTGCAGGTAGCAGAGGAAGCTGTATTCGCTCGACGGGTTCCGGAGCGTCACCAGGTCCTTGAGGAAGGAGACCTGCATGGTCGCGTCCTCGAACAGCATTCCCCGGTGCCAGCCGAAACGCGGCTGCCGCTCGAAGAAGTGAGCAGTGACCGCCTCCTGCCGTCCGACGCGTGCGTTGTGCTCGGTGAGAGCAATCGCCATGGCCACATTGGACGGGCCGAAGCCGATGCCTATGAGGTCGTGGATCACCGGTGCGTCAGCAGGAAGAGCCTGTGACATGTCACTCCGATCGTGCGGGACAGCCGCCCGTGAGGCGTCGATGAAGAATGTGGAGCAGGGCACGCCGACGAGCGGCAGCCAAGCGAACTTAGGTAAAGCTAACCTGATCTCGCCACCCTGTCGACCAGGCAAACCGGACAAATAGCGGATTGCAGCCCCAAACGACGCCTAAAATCAGGCACGTTGCATCCTTAGGTAAGGCTTGCTTTACTTCTTTGAGATCTATCGCTCTTCAGAGGAGGAACCTCCATGCGGGTCGTCATGTTCGGTTATCAGACCTGGGGCCATCGCACCCTTCAAGCGCTCCTGGACTCCGAGCACGATGTGGTGATGGTCGTCACCCACCCCAAGAGCGAGCACGCCTACGAGAAGATCTGGAGCGACTCGGTCGCGGACCTCGCCGAGGAGCACGGTGTCCCCGTGGTCATCCGCAACCGTCCCGACGACGAAGAGCTCTTCGCGCGGCTCAAGGAGGCCGACGCCGACATCATCGTCGCCAACAACTGGCGCACGTACATACCGTCGCGCATCTACGACCTCCCCCGGCACGGCACGCTCAACGTGCACGACTCGCTGCTGCCGAAGTACGCCGGCTTCTCCCCCCTCATCTGGGCGCTCATCAACGGCGAGACCGAAGTGGGCGTCACGGCGCACATGATGGACGAGGTCCTCGACGCCGGGGACATCGTGCTCCAGCAGTCCGTCGCCGTCGGCCCCACCGACACGGCCACCGACCTGTTCCACAAGACCGTCGACCTCATCGCCCCGGTCACCGTCGGCGCGCTGGACCGCATCGCCGCCGGCGAGACCGAGTTCACGAAGCAGGACCGGTCGCAGGCGAGCTTCTTCCACAAGCGCGCCGAGGAGGACATCCGAATCGACTGGAGCTGGCCGGCCGAGGTCCTGGAGCGCCTCGTCCGCGCCCAGTCGGCCCCGTACCCGAGCGCCTTCACCTTCCACAAGGGCAAGCGCCTGGAGATCGTCTCCGCGGTCGTCTCCGAGGGCCTCTACGGCGGCACCCCCGGCCGCGTCTTCTACCGCGAGGGCGAGGGCGTGGCGATCGTCGCCGGCGCCGACGCCCGCACCGGCCGCAACCACGGCCTGGCCATCACCCGCGTACGCACCGAGGACGGCCGCGAGCTGCCGGCCACCGAGTACTTCACCTCCATGGGCGGGTACCTCACCAGCCGTCCCTGACTCCCCTCCCGAAGCCGGCGGATCCACTCCGTCGGCCCTTTGTCGTGTCGGTCGCCCGCCCATGGCCCCGGGCAGACCGGCCGTCGCCGCCGCCGTACGGAACACGCCGTTCCGTACGGCGGCGGCGTCATGCGGGGGTGTCGTGCGGCGGCGAGGAGGGCCGCGGAACCGGCCGACGGTGCCGGAGGGCGCCGTGGTGCCGACTCCCGGGTGCGGGAGGAAGAGTCGGGTGGCGGGGGCGGTCGTGGCATCGGATCGTGCCGGGCCGCAGGATCGCGGCGCACGACCCCTCCGAGAGGACACCCCCATGTTCGATGTCACCCGGGTTCAGGCGGCCCCGAGCGGCGACCTGCTGACGCCCGACGACGCGGTCGTGCTCTTCGTGGACCACTGGCCGCAGATGTTCCTCGGCACCGGGTCAAGGCCCACGCGGGCGCGTACCGCCCGGGCGTCGTGTACGCGCAGACCGTCATCGGCGCGCACGCGGCCGGCCGAACCCCCCTTGGACATCGGCCTCCTGATCCTGCGTCAAGTCGGCGAGGAAGGAGGTGCGTCCGGGCCTCCCGGAACGTCGTCGTCGGCGCCTCCGCCAAGGGCACCCTCGACCGCGTCCGGGCCCGGCTCACGGACTTCCGCGCGGACCTGCCCCGCATCGACGTCCCGACCCCGATCATCCACGGCGACGCCGACCGCACCCCGCCCGTCGACGCCACGGCGATCCCGCTCGCCAAGGGCATCGCCGGCGCCGAGCCGACGGTCGTGCCCGGCGGCCCGCACGGCCTGATCCCGACCCGCGCCGACGAGGTCGACTCCGCGCCGCTCGCCTTCCTCGGCCGACCGCAGCCGGGCCCGCCACGACCGACGCGCCGCACCCACCGCGTCCAAGTCCGCACGCGCGGTCGTCGCGGTGTGATCCTGAACGCTGCCCGACGGACGCCCGCGCACGCCGGCGCCGCTGCCCCGCCTCCCCCGAAGGAGACCCGTGCCGAACCGGCCCGACCAGCCGAACCAGCCCGTACTCGAAGCCGCCGCCCAGGCCTTCGCCGACGCCACCGCCAAGCCGCCCTTCCTCTACCAGATCCCCGTCCCCGAGGGCCGCGCGGCCGTCGACGACGTCCAGAGCGGCGAGGGCGTCACCCTGCCCGACGTCGACGAGGAGTGGGTCACCGTCCGGGGCGGGCCGACCGGGGAGGTCCGGGCCCGGATCGTCCGCCCGCGCGGCGCGAGCGGCCCCCTCCCCGTCGTCCTCTACATCCACGGCGCCGGCTGGGTCTTCGGCAACGCCCACACCCACGACCGGCTCGTCCGCGAGCTGGCCGTCGGCACCGGGGCGGCCGTCGTCTTCCCCGAGTACGACCTCTCCCCCGAGGCCCGCTACCCCGTCGCCATCGAGCAGAACTACGCCGTCGCCCAATGGGTGGTCCGCGAAGGGGGCCACAAGGACCTCGACGGAGGCCGCCTCGCCGTCGCCGGCGACTCGGTCGGCGGCAACATGAGCGCCGCCCTCACCCTGATGGCCAAGGAGCGCGGCGACGTCCGCATCGCCCACCAGGTCCTCTTCTACCCGGTGACCGACGCCGCCTTCGACACCGACTCCTACCACCGCTTCGCCGAGGGCTACTTCCTGCGCCGCGAGGCCATGCGGTGGTTCTGGAACCAGTACACGACCGACGCGGCCGAGCGCGCCCGGAGCACCGCCTCCCCGCTGCGCGCCACCGCCGAAGAACTGACCGGCCTGCCGCCCGCCCTGGTCATCACCGCCGAGGCCGACGTCCTGCGCGACGAGGGCGAGGCCTACGCCGCCCGGCTCCGTGCCGCGGGCGTCCCGGTCACCGCCCTGCGCGTCCAGGGAGTCATCCACGACTTCGTCATGCTGAACGCGCTCCGCGGGACCCGGGGGGCCGAACTCGCCATCAGCCTCGCCGTCGACACCCTGCGCAGGGCCCTGGCATAGGGCGTGTCGTCCCGGGCGCGGCCGCCGCGCCCGGGACGTCCCGCCCTCCCCCGACCCCGCCGCGCGCACTGACCGGGGGAGCCACTCCGGATGACCACCGACTCCGGCGACGGCGGGCCCGGCGGCCCCGACTCCTCCGCGCTCCTCGAACGGCGCCCCGAACGCCGCCACGAACCGGACCTGAGGTCGATGACGCGGATCAACCTGCGCCCCATCGCCCCGCCGATGCCTCTCGGCTCCGGGGTCGAACCCGGCGACCCGACGGCGTCCTCCATCAGGTGACTTACGCATCTGACGGATGCGGCCATTCCGCTTCGCCCGAACGGCAGGGGTCGGGCGGGCGTGGGGCGGGCGCCGGGCGCCGCAATTTACTTGCCCTTTACCATTGGTTCGCGGATACTGTCCGTAACCACAACTGTCCGGGCCGAGCCCGGCCCCACCGAGTAGCGAATGGAGCGCAGGACCCGCAATGGGTGAACCTCCCAGTCCACGCCGTGCCACGCCCAGCCCGCAGCAGCGAAGTCGGGAAGCGGGGGTGGCACGGTGACCGAAGTCCTGCTGCTCCTCCTCGCCCTGGCGCTGACCCTGGCGTGCGCGGTGTTCGTAGCCGCCGAATTCTCCCTCACCACCGTCGAACGCAGCGAGCTCGAACGCGCCGTCGCGGCGGGTGAACGCGGCGCCGAGAGCGCCCTGAAGGCCGCCAAGCGGCTCACCTTCCAGCTGTCCGGCGCCCAGCTGGGCATCACCGTGACCTCGCTGGTCATCGGCATGCTCGCCGAGCCGTCCGTCTCCGCCCTGCTGCGCGGCCCGCTGGAGGCCGCCGGGGTGCCCGCCGGCGCCGTCCCGACCATCGCGACCCTGCTGGGCGTGGCCCTGTCGACCGTCGTCCTGATGGTGGTCGGCGAGCTGGTCCCGAAGAACTGGGCGATCTCCCGGCCGCTGGCCGTGGCCAAGGTCGTCGCGGGCCCGCAGCGCGGCTTCACCGCCGCCTTCGCCCCGCTGATCCGGCACCTGAACAACACCGCGAACCGGCTCGTACGCCGCTTCGGGCTGGAGCCGGCCGAGGAGCTGGCCTCCGCGCGGACGCCGGAGGAGCTGGTGGCGCTCGCCCGGCACTCCGCCCGCGAGGGCGCCATCGAGGCGGACTCGGCCGAGCTGTTCGTGCGCACCCTGCACCTGGCCGAGCTGACCTCCGAGAACGTCATGACCCCGCGCATCGACGTCCAGGCTCTGGAGCTCCACGCCACGGCGGCCGACGCCGCGAACCTGACGCTCGCCACCGGCCTGTCCCGCTTCCCCGTCTACCGCGACTCCCTGGACGAGGTCGTCGGCACCGTCCACATCCGCGACGTCCTCGACCTCGACGAGGACAAGCGGCCGCTGACCCCGGTGGCCGACCTGATGACCTCGGCGCTGCTCGTACCGCACTCCCTGCCCGTGGACACCCTGCTCGGACGCCTGCGCAAGGCCCGCACCATGGCGGTGGTGATCGACGAGTACGGCGGCACCGCCGGCGTCGTCACGGTCGAGGACATCGTCGAGGAGGTCGTGGGCGAGGTCCGCGACGAACACGACCCCGTCGAGGTCCCCGACCTCATCGAGGGCCCGGAGCACGCCGGCCGCAAGGTGTGGGAGGCCGACGGCAGCGTCCGCGTCGACGAACTGGAGGAGATCGGCTTCGCCGTCCCCGAAGGCCCGTACGAGACGCTGGCCGGCCTCGTCGCCACCCGCCTGACCCGGATCCCCGTCGAGGGCGACACCATCACCGTCGACGGTTGGGAACTCACCGTCCTCGACATAGACCACCACCGCGCCGACCGGGTCACGGTCACCGCGCCCGCCGCATCCGACGAGGACGCCGACTCCGGGGAGGAGAACCGATGACCGCGGTCCAGCTGCTGATCGGCGCACTGACGCTGCTCACCAACGCCTTCTTCGTCGGCGCCGAGTTCGCCCTGATCTCGGTGCGCCGCAGCCAGATCGAACCGGCCGCCCTCAAGGGCAGCCTGCGCGCCCGCACCACGCTGTGGGCACTGGAACACCTCTCCGCGATGATGGCCACCGCCCAGCTCGGCATCACCGTCTCCTCCCTGGTCCTCGGAGCGGTCGCCGAACCGGCCATCGCCCACCTCCTGGAACCGCCCTTCGCCGCGATCGGGGTCCCCGAGGCGCTGATCCACCCGATCGCGTTCGTCCTCGCGCTGGCCGTGGCGACCTACCTGCACATGCTGATCGGCGAGATGGTCCCGAAGAACATCGCGCTCGCCGCGCCCGCGCCGACCGCCCTGCTGCTGGCGCCGCCGCTGGTGGCCCTCACCCGGGCGCTGCGCCCGTTCGTGTTCGGCATCAACGCCTTCGCCAACGCGCTGCTGCGGCTGCTGAAGGTCGAGCCGAAGGACGAGGTGGGCTCGGTCTTCACGGACGAGGAACTCGCCCGCCTGGTCAAGGACTCCAGCGCCGCCGGGCTCCTCGGTGCCGAGGACGGGGAACGGCTCCGGGACGCGCTCGCGCTCGGCAAGCGGCCCGTCGGCGAGATCACCATCCCGCGCGCCGAGTTCGTCACCGTCCCCTTCGGGACCACCCCGCGCGGCCTGGAACGCACCGCGGCGGACCACGGCTTCTCCCGGCTGGTCGTCGCCGGCCCGGAGGGCGAGATCATGGGCTTCCTGCACATCAAGGACGCCCTGGGCGTCGCCGACCGGACCGCCCCGTTCCCGCGCTCGGCGCTGCACACCGTCACCCGGGTCGGCAGCGGCACCCCGCTGGACGACACGATGAACGCGATGCGCGCCGCCGGCACCCACCTCGCCGCCGTCACCGACGACGGCGGCGCGGTCATCGGCTTCGTCACGATGGAGGACGTGCTGGAGGAACTCGTCGGCGAGGCCGCCTGAGCCGGGCCCTGACCGGACCCGGGGGCTCAGGGTTCGATCAGGCCGACGCGGATCGCGTAGCGGGTGAGTTCCAGGCGGTCGCGCATGCCGAGCTTCTGGAGCAGGTTCGCCCGGTGGCGTTCCACCGTCTTGGCGCTGATGACGAGGAGGTCGCCGATCTCCTTCGAGGAGTGCCCCTCGGCGACCAGCTTGAGGATCTCCTCCTCCCGCTCGGTGATCGCCCGGGCGGGCAGCGGGTGCCCTTGACGGGCCCGGTCCAGGTAGTTGCGGATCAGGGTGGTCTCGGCGCCGGGGTAGATGAACGGCTCGTCACGGATGGCGGCCCGGCAGGCCTCGACGAGGTCCCGGTCGGCGACGGACTTCGGGACGTAGCCGGCCGCCCCGGCCCTGAGGGCTTCGAAGAAGTACTGCTCGTTGTCGTACATGGTCAGGATGAGGATGCGCAGCCCCGGCCGGAGTCGGGAGAGCTCTCGGGCGGCCTGGAGTCCGGTCATCCGCGGCATGGCGACGTCCAGGACGGCGAGGTCCACGTCCTGCGACCGGGCCAGGGCGACGGCCTCGGCGCCGTCCCCGGCCTCGGCGACCACCGTGAGGTCGGGTTCGGAGTCGAGGATGAGGCGGACGCCGCGCCGGACGAGGGCGTGGTCGTCGGCCAGCAGGACCCGGGTCGGGGCCGGTCGCGGTGCGGTCATCGATGGGTCTCCTCGGTCCCGCTGCCCGCGGGTACGTCCAGCCGTACGTCGGTGCCGCCGTGCGGCGCGGGGGCGAGCGCGAGGCCGGCGCCGATGAGCAGGGCCCGTTCGCGCATGCCCTGGATCCCGGCGCCCTCTACGGCGGGGCGGAGGCCGGCGCCGTTGTCCCGGACGAGGAGCCGGACGGCTCCGGCCGGTCGGTGGGACAGCCGTACCTCCACCTCGGTCGCCCGCGCGTGGCGGGCGGCGTTGGTGAGGGCCTCCTGCGCGACCCGGTAGACGACCAGTTCGCAGGCGTCGTCCAGGGTCGGCAGGCCGGGCGCGATGTGGTGCCGCACGGTCAGCGAGGGAGTGGTGAACTCGGCGGCGAGGGCCCGCAGGGCGCTGTGCAGGCCGAGTTCCTCCAGGACCCCGGGCCGTAGCCGGCGGGCGATGCGCCGGATCTCGTCCAGGCTCGCGCGGGTGGTCTCCTGGACCTGGTGGAGGTCCTCGCGCAGCGGGCCGGGGGCCCGGTCGGCGGTGTGCTTGAGCTGGAGAAGGACCGCGGTGAGGGTCTGGCCGACCTCGTCGTGGAGTTCCTGGGCGATGCGGCGCCGTTCGGCCTCCTGGGCGGAGAGCGCACGGGCGCTGCTGGTGGCGCGTTCCGCTTCGAGGCGGGCCAGCATGGCGTTGAACGAGGTGGTGAGTTCGGCCATCTCCCCCGGGCCCTCGACCGGGGCGCGGCTGCCGGGACGCAGCAGGTCGACCGACGCCATGGCGCGGGCGAGCCGGGCCAGCGGGGCGAGGGCGACGCGCAGCAGGACGGCGTTGGCGACGAGCATGGCGGCGAGCCCGAGACCCAGGACGATCGCCTCGCCCAGCAGGACCGGAGTGGAGACGGTGACCGGGCCGAGGAGCAGCAGGACGGCCACCGCGAAGACGGCCGCGTTGAGGAGGAAGATGCGCCAGTACAACGACACGACCGCGCTCTCCCCTCGTTCCACCTGCCGGACCTCTCGACGCCAGCCAGGCCGTCGCCTTCCGTGCCGCGCACCACACCCGCCGTGACCTGCTGCGGGGCCTCCCCTGCGGCCCAGCCTGACGGTGGGAACCGTCCCTGTCCATCCGTGCCGACACCCATACCGGCCGGACGGGCCCCGGCCGGCCCCACGGGCCCGGGCCGCACCCGTCTCCGGGCCCGGTCCGTCAGAGGCCGAGGGCGGGCGGGGGGCTCGCGTTCGTCGGCAGGTGGCGGGGTCTGGCCGGTATCGGCGGGGCGGGCAGCGGCGGGAGCGCGGGCTCGTACAGCCAGGCCGCGAACAGTTCGTCCACGGGCCCGTCCGCGTAGCGGGCGACGTGGGCGGTGAACGCCGCCGTGGTCACCACGCCGTGGCGGTGCGCGGCCGTCCAGTCGCGGAGCATGCGGAAGAACGCGGTGTCGCCGAGGGCGCAGCGGACGGCGTGCACGGTGAGTCCGCCGCGCTCGTAGAGCCGGTCGTCGAACATCAGCTTGCGGCCCGGGTCGGCGAGCTTCAGGTCCTGGGCCCGCGAGGCGAGCACCCGGTGGGCCACGGCCGCGCGCTCGTGGGCGGTGTGGCCGCCGGAGCGTTCCGACCAGAGCCACTCCGCGTACTTGGCGAGGCCCTCGTTCAACCAGATGTGCCGCCAGTCGGCGATGGTCACGCTGTTGCCGAACCACTGGTGGGCGAGTTCGTGGGCGATGAGGCGCTCCGAGCCGCGCACGCCGTCCACGTGGTTGGCGCCGAACAGGGAAAGCCCCTGCGCCTCGACCGGGACGTCCAGTTCCTCGTCGGCGACGACCACCGCGTACTCGCCGAACGGGTAGGGCCCGAACAGTTCCTCGAAGAGCCGCATCATGGCGGGCTGGCGGGCGAAGTCGCGGGAGAACCGGGCCAGCAGGTGCGCCGGCACGTACGCGCTCTGGGGGACGCCGTCGAGGCCGGGGTCGCCGAGGAGCACCGTCTGGTAGAGGCCGATGGACAGGCCGACGAGGTAGCTGGAGGTGGGCGCGGACTGCTCGTACACCCAGGTGGTAGTGCTGGCCCTGGTCGTACGGGTCAGCAGCCGGCCGCCGGCCACGACCGTGTAGGCGGAGGGCGTGTTGACGGACAGGTGGTACGAGGCCTTGTCGGCGGGCCGGTCGTTGCACGGGTACCAGGACGGCGCCCCGACGGGCTGGCTGGCCACCAGCGCGCCGTCCGTCAGTTCCTCCCAGCCGAGGCCGCCCCAGGGGCTGCGCACGGGCTTGGGGTTGCCCGCCCACTGCACCTCCACGGTGAAGGCGGAGCCGGCGGGCAGCGGCTTGGTGGGCCGCAGGCGGAGCTTGCCGCTGCGGTGGGTGTAGTGCGGTGCCCTGCCGTTCACCAGGATCCGGCCGACCTTGAAGTCGGCGAGGTCCAGGGCGAACTCGGTGAGCGGCGCGCGCCCGGCGATCGCGCTGATCCTGGCGGTGCCGGCCAGCCGGTTGGGAGCGGGCCGGTATTCCAGAGCGAGTTCGTACCGGTGCACTCGGTAACGGGGATCGCCGTTGGCCGGAAAGTACGGGTCGGTTGCCGCTGTCCTCTGGCCGTTCACTGACGCTTCCGCTCCCTGCGCTGTGCTCGTGCGACGTGCTCGTACGACGTGTCCGTGTTGCCGTGCCGGCGCCCGCCGGGCCCGGCCGGCGCACGGGCCGCCGTACGGACTCAGGACCGCCACGCCTCGATCGGATTGCCCAGCCAGCGGGTGTCGGCGGGGACGGATTCCCCGGCCATCACGAGGGAGGCGGGTCCCAGGGTGCTGCGGGCTCCGACCGTGCTCCCGGGCAGGACGATTCCGCCCGGGCCCAGGGTGGCGCCCTCGCGGAGGACCACAGTATCCGTCCTCAAGATCCGGTCGTGGAAGAGGTGGGTCTGCAACACACAGCCCCGGTTCACGCTGACCGCGTCACCCAGGGTCACCAGGTCGGTCTCGGGCAGCCAGTAGCTCTCGCACCACACGCCGCGTCCGATCCGCGCCCCGAGGCCGCGCAGCCACAGGGTCATCAGGGGCGTGCCGGGTACGGATCCGGCCAGCCAGGGCACGGCCAGGACCTCGACGAAGGTGTCGGCCAGCTCGTTGCGCCACACGAAGCCGCTCCACAGTGGGTGCTCCCCCGTCCGGTGCCGGCCCACGAGCAGCCACTTGGCGGCCGCGGAGGTCAGGCAGGCGGCCGCGCCGGCGACGAGCAGGACGACTCCGGACAGCAGGGCGGCCACCCAGGCTCCCGGCCCGCTCGCGGTCATCAGCGCGCACAGCCCCGCCGCGGTCAGGACGGCCAGCGCGGCCGAGCAGAACACGGGGACGAGGCGGCACAGCTCGACCAGGCCGCGTGCCCACAGCAGGCGGGCGGGCGGGTCGTAGGTCCGGCTCCGGTCGGCGGCAGCGGCGGACCGCGGCAGCCTGACCGGCGGCAGGCCCAGGTACGAACTGCCCTTCTTGGCCTTCTTCGGGGTCGCGGACAGGACGCCGACCAGCCCGTCGTCCGGGACGGAGCGGCCCGGCGCGGTCATCCCGGAGTTGCCGAGGAACGCCCGGCGGCCGATCTCGGAGGGCCCGATCCGCATCCAGCCGCCGCCCAGCTCGTAGGGGGCCGTCAGCGTGTCGTCGGCGAGGAACGCGCCCTCGCCGACGGTGGTGAGGCTGGGCAGGGCGAGCACGGTCGACACCTCGGCGCCCCGGCCGATCTTCATGCCGAGGAGCCGCAGCCACACGGGGGTGATCAGACCGGCGTACAGCGGGAAGAGGGTTTCCCGGGAGAGGTCCATCAGCTGGGTGACGGTCCAGGCCTGCCAGCCGATCCGGCTGTGCGTCGGATGGTTGCCGGTGCGCAGGCCGAGGCTGAGCAAGCGTACGGAGACCAGGAGCAGCAGCGCGTACGCCAGCCCGAACGCGAGCGCCCCGGGCACCACGGCGAGCAGCGCCGCCCGCAGCGCCTGCCCGAGCCCGGCATCGGCCGGCACGAACCGGCTGACGACGAGCAGCGCCGGGAGGGCCGCCAGTAGGGGCAGGGCGGTCAGGCACAGGCCGCTGGCCCCGTACATGGCGCGCCAGGCGAGCGACCGCGGCGGGCGGTGGCCGGGCGGCCAGTTGCGCTTGGCCTTGCCGAGCTTGTGGGCGGGCGCCCCGGCCCAGCGCTGACCGGTCGGGACCTGTCCGACGACGGCGGAGCCGGGGGCGACCTCGGCCCGCTTGCCGACGCGGGCGCCCGGGAAGAGCAGGCTGCGCGTGCCGACGACCGCTCCGGCCCCGACCTTCACGGGGCCGATCTCCAGCCGGTCCCCGTCGAGCCAGTGCCCGGAGAGGTCCACCTCGGACTCGACGGCGCAGCCGCGGCCGAGCTTGAGCATGCCGGTGACCGGGGGCAGGGAGTGCAGGTCCACCTCGGGGCCGATCTTGGCGCCGAGGGCCCGCGCGTAGCGCTCCAGCCAGGATCCGCTGAGCGAGGTCGCGCCCGCGCACTCGGCGAGCCGCTCGGCCGTCCACAGCCTCAGGTGCACGCTGCCGCCGCGCGGGTACCGTCCGGGCCTGACCCCGCGCAGCAGCAGCCGGGCGCCGCCCGCGGCGATGGCGAGGCGGCCCGGAGGGCTGAAGAGGAGGACGGCGCCCGCGCCGACGAGCCACCACGGGGCGGTCGGCGCCCACGGGTAGGCCCCGAACCGGTGCAGGACGTTGCCGAGGGCCAGCAGCGCCACGGTCCAGCGCAGCCCGACCAGGGTGAAAAGCGGGAGCAGCAGCAGCGTCTGGATCACCTGGGAGCGGAGCCGGACGGGCGCGACGGTGCGGGCGGCCCCGTCGTCCTGCACGGACTTCTCCAGCCGCCGGGCCAGCTTGCGCAGGGTGGGCTGCTGGTAGATGTCGAGGACGGCCGCGCTCGGGTAGCGGGTGCGCAGTCGGGTGGTGAGCTGTGCGGCGGCGAGGCTGTTGCCGCCGATCGCGAAGAAGTCGTCGCCGGCGCCGGCGACGGCCACGCCCAGGGTCTCGGTCCACTGCTCGGCGAGCCAGGCCTCGGTGCCGTACAGCTGCTCGGTGGGGCCGGTGGGCTGTACGTCGGGCAGCGGCCAGGGCAGCGCGTCGCGGTCCACCTTGCCGGAGGTGCGGGTCGGCAGCGCCTCGACGGGCGCCAGGAGCGGTACGAGGGCGGCGGGCAGTTCCGCGCGGAGCCGTTCGACGGCCGCCGCGTGGTCCCAGCCGTCCTGGGTGACGAGGTAGCCGACGAGGAGCTGGTTGCCGCTGCGCGCGGTGCGGACGGCGGCGGCCGCGCCGGCGACGCCGGGCAGTGCCTGGAGCGCGGCGTCCACCTCGCCGAGTTCGATCCGCCGGCCGCCGAGCTTGATCTGCTCGTCGCCGCGGCCGAGGAAGACCAGCCCTTCCGGTTCGGCGCGGACCAGGTCGCCGCTGCGGTAGGCGCGCTCCCAGCCGAGAGATTCCAGCGGGGCGTACTTCTCGGCGTCCTTCGCCGGGTCGAGGTAGCGGGCGAGGCCGACTCCGCCGATCACGAGCTGGCCGCTGCCGCCCATGGGCACCGGTTCCCCGGACTCGTCGACGACGGCCAGTTCCCAGCCGTTCAGCGGGAGGCCGATGCGGATGGGTTCCTCGCCGGTCAGCAGGGAGGCGCAGGCGACGACGGTGGCCTCGGTGGGCCCGTACGTGTTCCAGACCTCGCGGCCCTCGGTGACCAGCCGCTGGGTCAGTTCGGGCGGGCAGGCCTCGCCGCCGAAGATCAGCAACCGGACCTCGTTGAGGCTCTCGGACTCCCAGAGCGCGGCGAGGGTCGGGACGGTGGAGACGACCGTGATCTCCTGTTCCACCAGCCAGGGGCCGAGGTCGGCGCCGCTGCGGACCTGGGAGCGCGGTACGGGCACCAGGCAGGCGCCGTAGCGCCAGGCGAGCCACATCTCCTCGCAGGAGGCGTCGAAGGCGACGGACAGTCCGGCCATGACCCGGTCGCCGGGCCCGATCGGTTCCTCGGTGAGGAAGAGCGCGGCCTCGGCGTCGACGAAGGCGGCGGCGCTGCGGTGGCTGACGGCGACGCCCTTGGGTTTGCCGGTGGAGCCGGAGGTGAAGATGATCCAGGCGTCGTGCTCGGGGCCCGGCCGGGCGGCGGGTGCCTCGCCGGCGGTCCCGGTGACGTCGACGCGCTGCCCGGCGCCCAGGACGGCCCGGACGCCGGCCTCGCCGAAGACCAGCTCGGCGCGTTCGTCGGGGTCCTCGGCGTCGACGGGGACGTAGGCGGCGCCCGCGGCGAGGACCGCGAGGACGGACGCGTACAGCTCGTTGGTGCCGGAGGGGACGCGGACGCCGACCCGGTCGCCGAGTCCGACCCCGGCGGCGGCGAGGGCGCGCCTGCGGCGCTCGACGTCGGCGGCCAGGGCGCGGTAGGTGAGCCGGGAGGTCCCGTCGTCCAGGGCGAGCTCGTCGGGGTGGGCCCGTACGGAGGCTTCGAAGACGTCGACGAGGGTGCGCACGGGGGCAGCGGGTCCGGCCGTGAAACGGGCGGACTTGCCGGGCTCGCCGGGGGCGTCGTCCCCCGCGCTCCCGCCGTCGAGCAGAGTGAGTTCACCGTGCTCAGGTGTGGCTGCCATCGGCCCTCGCGTCTTCGCTCCCGGATGTGTCCGGGTCGCCGGCGGAGCCCGGGTCTGCCCGGGTTGTTCCGGTCCGGCGCCAAACAACCTGCCATTCTAGTGCGACATCAAGGATTTTCTCGTTGAACCCTTGGTGGCGTGTCCGGGAACGGACGGTGCGGCGCCGGGGCCGGCACGGTCAGATCGGGTCCACGTCCAGGAAGGCCGCCAGGGCCGGCTCCGGGGCGCCGGGGCCGCCCGCGCTGCCGGGGAGGGTCTGTTCGGCCCAGATGACCTTGCCCTCGGGGGTGTAGCGGGTGCCCCAGTGCTCGCTGAGCTGGGCGACCAGGAACAGGCCGCGTCCGCCCTCGTCGGTGGTGGCCGCGTATCGCAGGTGGGGGGCGGTGCTGCTGCCGTCCCAGACCTCGCAGGTCAGGGTCTGGTCGTGCAGCAGCCGCACGCGGACGGGGGCGGTGCCGTGCCGCAGGGCGTTGGTGATCAGTTCGCTGAGGATCAGCTCGGTGGCGAAGGAGAGTTCTTCGAGGCCCCACTCCTCGAGCTTGCGGGCCGCGGCGCCCCGCAGGACGCCGACCGCGCTCGGCTCGAACGGCACCTCCCACTGGACGACCCGGTCCGGGCCGAGGGTCCGGGTCCGGGCGATGAGCAGGGCAACGTCGTCGGTGGGCCGGTCGGGCAGCAGCAGGTCGAGGACGGCCCGGCAGCTCTCGTGGGGATCGCGGTCGGGGTGGCTGAGCGCGCGGCGCAGCAGTTCCAGGCCCTCGGCGATGTCCCGGGTGCGTTCCTCGACCAGTCCGTCCGTGTAGAGGACGAGCTGGCTGCCCTCGGCCAGCCGGAGCTCGGCGGTTTCGAACGGCATGCCGCCCAGGCCCAGTGGGGGTCCGGCCGGGAGTTCCACGATCTCCGTCGAGCCGTCGGGGGCGACGAGCAGGGGTGGCAGGTGCCCGGCGCGGGCCATGGTGCAGTTCCGCGACACCGGGTCGTAGATGGCGTACAGGCAGGTCGCGCCGAGGATCCCGCCGTCCCCGTCGCCACCGTCCCCGTCGTGGTCGATGCGCTGGACGAGGTCGTCCAGGCGGGCGAGGATCTCGTCGGGCGGCAGGTCGAGGGAGGAAAAGTTGTGCACCGCCGTGCGCAGCCGCCCCATGGTGGCGGCGGCGTGCAGGCCGTGCCCGACGACGTCCCCGACGACCAGGGCGACGCGGCTGCCGGGCAGCGGGATCACGTCGAACCAGTCGCCGCCGACCCCGGACTGGGCGGGCAGGTAGAAGTGGGCCACGTCCACGGCGCTCTGCTCGGGCAGGGCGCGGGGCAGCAGGCTGCGCTGGAGGGTCTCGGCGAGGGCGTGTTCGCGGGTGTAGCGGCGGGCGTTGTCCATGCTGACGGCCGCGCGGGCGACGAGTTCCTCGGCCAGCGACAGCTCGTCCTCGTCGAACGGCTCGGGTTTCTGCGAGCGCCAGAAGTTGACCACGCCGAGGACGACGCCCCGGGCCCGCAGCGGCGCGGCGATCAGGGAGTGGATGCCGTAGTCGATGATGGCCTGCGCGCGCGGGGGGTCCTGGGCGTGCCAGCCGGGCGCTTCGGCCAGGTCGGGGACCAGCTCGGCCCGGCCGGTGCCGTACCCGCGCGCCTGGGGGGTGGACGGCAGGAAGTCGATCAGCCGGCCGCGGGGGTAGAGGGGGTGGTCGGAGCGGATGCCGTGGACGGCGGTGCGCCGCATGTCGGCGTCGGGGCCGGGTTCGTCGCCGACGAGGACGGGATCGGCCAGGTCGACGGTGACGTAGTCCGCGAATCGGGGGACGGCGACGGCGGCGAGTTCCTCGGCGGTCCGCACGACGTCCAGGCTGGTACCGATGTCGCCGCCGGCGTCGTACAGCAGTTTCAGGCGCCGCCGGGCCGTGTCGGCGCGGGTGGTCAGGACCTGCATCTCGGTGGAGTCCCGGATGGTGACGGCGGTCCCCTCGGGCCGGCCGCCGGGGTGGGTGAGCCGCTGGTTGACGACGAGCAGGCGGTCGCCGCTCTCGATCACCTCGTCGGTGGCGACCCGCGCGGACAGCAGCAGGTCGGCCATCCGCCGGTCCAGGCCCGGTACCTCGCCCAGGTGGCGGCCGTCGGCGTCGTCCGGGAGGCCGAGGAGGCGTTTGGCCTCGTCGTTCGCGAGGAGCAGCCGCCCGTCGCCGTCGGTGATGAGCACCCCTTCGCGGACGGCGTGGAGCACCGCGTCGTGGTGCTCGTACATCCGGGTCATCTCCTGCGTGCCGAGCCCGTGGGTCTGGCGGCGCAGTCTTCGGCTGATCAGCCAGGTGCCGACGGTGGCCAGGGCCAGGCCGGTGGCGATGGCCAGCAGGATGACGGGGAGCTGGCGGTCGACGACCCCGCTGACGTTCTTCACGGTCAGGCCCGCCGACACCAGGCCGATGACCTGGCCGTCCGACGCGGTGACCGGGACGATCGCCTGGATCTCCTTGCCGAGCGGGCCCTGCACGCTCTCGGTGTGGACCTGCCCCGCCAGTGAGGGTTCGATGGTGCCGACGAACCGTTTCCCGATGCGGTCGGGCTGGGGATGGGTGTAGCGGATGCCGTTGGTGTCCATCACGACGATGAAGTCGACACCGGCGGCCTTGCGGGTTTCCTCGGTGAGCGGCTGCAGCAGGGCGGAGGGGTTCCGGGACTCCAGGGCAGCCGGGAGTCCGATGGAGTGCGCGAAGGTCTCCGCGACGGAGACCGACCTGTTGCGCGCCTCGCGGTCGATGTCGTGCCGGGACTGGAGTACGAGCGCCAGCAGCGATCCGGCGGCGAGCAACACCACGATCGCCACCTGGAGGATGAATACCTGTCCGGCGACGCTCTTGAACCGGTTGCCTAGCAGTGACCGCACCGACGTGCCCGGCACGGGTGGCAGAGAAAGGTCACGAACCCAGTTGTAGCACTTCCGGCCGCCCGGGGCGCCCGAACGGCGCGTTCCGCGCCGGACCGGTCACCCCGCGGAGCACCCCGCGGGTCACCGTGCGGTCGGTCCCGCGGCGGCCGTCGTCGTCAGCGCGGCGCCCGCCGGGGTCGTCGTCGGCGGCACCGGGTCGGGCGATACCGGGGCGGCCGGCGCCTGCGGGTCCTGTGCCGCGGGCGGGGTGCAGGTGACCTCGTCGCGCGGGGTGTAGTGGGTCTTGGTCTCCTCGCGCTTGACCTCGCGCCCGCCCTGTACGAACACGCGGCCGACGGAGACGTCGAAGCCTTCGAGGGGGGTCTGCACCTCGCAGGTGGGGCCGCCGCCCTCGATCTTCGCCGGCGGGGTGACCTGGGTGCGGGGCCCCTTGGTGGCGCGGATCTCGTCGTACTTCTTCGTACCGAGGAGGCTGATGGTCAGCGAGGTGTCGGTGGACCGCGCCTGCACGTAGAGGGCGTGCCCGGTGTCGTTGATCCAGCGCAGGTCCAGGGTGCCCCAGGCGACCGTGGCCTCGCGGCCCTCGGGGTAGCGCTCGATGTAGAAGGAATGGGCGCCGTGCTCGACGGTCTTGACCCCGGCGAAGAAGGCGGCGTTGTACATGGTGGTGGCCACGGCGGAGACGCCGCCGCCCGGGGACTTCACGTAGCGGCCGTCATTGATCATGATTCCGTCGACGAAGCCGTTCTCGGGGGTGCGCTCGCCGACCGTGCGGTTGAAGCTCCACTCCTCGCCCGGCAGGACGACGGAGCCGTTGATGAGTTCGACGGCGCGGCCGATGTTCGTGGTGCGGTACGGGGCGGCCGGGAACTCGACGGTGAAGGAGGAGAGCTTCTCCTTGATCCCGAGACGCTGCGCCTCGGCGCTCGTCAGGTCCGGCTGGACGGCCACGGTGTCGACCTCGGCGCTGCGGGCCGCGCCCGTCCGGGTCAGGAGCGGCAGCACGGCCTTGCCGAGCGCCGCGTCCGTGACCTTCTGTCCGGTGCGGCCCCGGTCGGCGACGACG
Organism: Streptomyces sp. Isolate_45; assembly: GCF_024721315.2. Classification (GTDB taxonomy): domain Bacteria; phylum Actinomycetota; class Actinomycetes; order Streptomycetales; family Streptomycetaceae; genus Streptomyces. Next base: position 37,591 of record NZ_JANFAK020000022.1, on the reverse strand, counting down.
ACGCGGCCGTCGGCGCCGGTGGTGAGCGAGGCGTCGCGGGGGGCCCGGGTGGCCGCCCGGACGGGGCGGGCCACGGCGGGGTCTGCGAGCAGGCCCTTGGAATCGAGGGCCGGGACGAGGCGACCCCCGTCGTCGGGGTTCATCCTGAGGTGGGCGCCGAGGACGGCCGTGCTGATCGGTATGCGGGTACCGGCGACCTCGAGGGTGACGGGGCCCGACATCGCGGGCTGCGCGAACTCGCGCAGGGCCCGTCCGGTCTCCTCGTCCCCGACCTTCGGGTGGGTGCGCTCGACCGGCATGACGACGGGACCGGGCGCGGGCCGCAGGTAGGCGTCGCGGAGGGTGTCGAGGGCCCGGTCCTCGACGAGGTCGACGCCCTGGAGCGGGGCGACGGACTTGACCTCGCCCTTCTCGAAGGCGATCACCCCGTCGCGGACCTGCTGCCGGGTCTTCTCGTCCATGCGTTCGAGGGCTGCCCGGGCGGTGCTCTCGTTCATCCGGGTCACGGGTTCCAGGTCCCGGCGCTCCTCGGAGTCGAAGAGCCGGCCGATGACGGCGGTGGGGGCGTAGCCGGTGCGGACGGCGGCGTCGACGGTGGCCCGGGTGTCCAGGGACAGCCCGAGGTCGGCGGGAGGGGCCTCCTCGGCACGGTCGCCGATCGTCATCGCGACGGGGGCGGCGGCGAGGGGGCCGAGCTCCCGGTCCAGGGTCCGCTGCGCCTGCTCACGACTCATGCCGCCGATGTCCACGCCGCGGACGAAGGTGCCCCGGTCGACGTCCGTACCGGTCACGAGTCCGGTGACGTAGAGGCCGCCGAGCCCGAGCACGGCCGCGCCGCCCGCCACCGACAGGGCGATCCGCCAGTTGACCGTCCTGTTGCCCGCGCGTCCCATGTGTCTCCCTGTTGCACCGCCGGTCGAAGGGCGGGCGCGGGCCGCGACAGCGGCCCATAGATGACGATTCCGGACATCCAGGATCACCCGAAAGGGTCACTAATGGGGCGAATGTAATTGTTGTCACGTCATCCCGGACCGCCCCCGCGACCCCGGCCGGGGGCATCGACCCGATCTCGGGGGCGTCCACCCGAAAGCCTCCGCCCCGGGGATCGACCTCCCTATAATTCCGGGGCATCGAGGGGGGTGCGCATGTCCCGAGTCGTGATGTGCCATGGCATCGGATACCAGTACAAACACCGCGAGACCGAGCTCACCGCGTGGTACGAGGCCCTTCGCCTGGGGATGACCGACACCGCGGTGGCGGTCCCGCCCGCGGACCAGGTGTCGGCGGTGTACTACGGGAACTGCTACCGCAGCCTGGGCACCAAGGGCGCCGACACCGACGAGGACGAGTTCGCCCTGGTGCCGCCGCTGCGGGAGGGCGACGTACGGGACCCGCTGGAACACGTCCTGCTGGAGGCGATCGCAGCCGGGCTCGACGCGCCCGCCGTGACCGGCAGGGGCATGGCGCAGGCCGCGCTGCGCCGGCTGGAGTCCTCCCCCGTGCTGGGACTGCCGCCGGCCCGGGTGGTGATCTGGCTCGTCCGGCAGGTGCGGCGCTACCTCGACGAGCAGGACACGGTCCGCGGCTGCGCGCAGGAGCGCTTCGCCCGGGTGGTCACCCCCGAGACCCGGGTCGTCGTCGCGCACTCCCTCGGTTCGGTCGTCGCGTACGAGGCGCTCTGCGCCGCCCGCCCGGGGTGGAACGTCGACACCTTGATCACCGTGGGCTCGCCGCTGGGCATCCGCGCGGTCCGGGAGCGGCTCGCGCCCGCACCGGGGCCCGACGGCGGCCCGCCGTGGCCGAACGTGGCCCGCTGGATCAACGTGGCGGCCGACGAGGACCCCGTCGCGCTCGTGAAGGGGCTGGGCCCGGTCTTCGGGGACCGCGTCGAGGACCGGCTCGTGGTGAACGCGGGCCCGAGCCGTTTCGTGCTCGGCGGCCACTCCCTGCTGCGCTACCTCACCACGGGGGAGGTGGCCGAGGGGGTCGCCGAAGCGCTGCGGCGCGACTGACCGCGGCGGCGGACGGTGCCCGGCCGGCCGGTGCCCGACCTTCGGGCCGGTCGGCGTCCTCAGTTCTGCGGGAGGGGAGTCAGCAGGCGCTCGCGCAGGCGGGCGACGGTGGCCGGGGTGATGCCGACGGGGCCGGTGAGGTACGCGGAGGGGGATCCGTGGCGGGCCGTCAGGTCGGCGAGGACGAGGGCCATGACGGTCGCCGGGGCGCGTCCGTAGGAGGGCCAGCGCAGGGTGCGGCCGGGATGGGCCGCCCGCCAGTCGGCGACGAGGCGCTCGGTGGCCAGCTCGGTGAGCGCGAAGTCGGCGAGGATCTCCTCCTCCGGGACGTCCAGGAGGGTCAGCACCAGAGCGGCGATGAGCCCGGTGCGGTCCTTGCCCGAGGCGCAGTGGAACACGGTGGGGCCGGGGGCGTCGGCGATGAGCTCGATGGCCTCCCGGATCTCCACGACCCCGTCCTCGGCCACCTCGGCGAACCGGTCGGCGAGGTAGCGCCAGGGGTCCGTGTCCGGGTCGATCTCGGCCTGGTCGTAGGGCCGGTGCTCGATGCTGTGGTTGGCGTACGTGAACAGGTGTGCCTGCGGCACCCGGCCGCGCCGTTCGATCTCCCAGGGGTAGCGCAGGTCGATGACGGTCCGCACGCCCAGCCCGAGGAACCGCTCCCAGTCGTCGCCCGCGAGTTTGGCGAGGTTGTCGGAGCGGTAGAGCGCGCCCCGGACGACGGTGCGGCCGTCGGCCGAGCGGTAGCCGCCCAGGTCACGGAAGTTGTGCAGGCGGTCGAACGCGACGTGGCGGGACGGCGGGGTGTCGTGCGGACGGGACAACCGGGACTCCTGGGTGTGGTGCGGTGCGCGCGCCGCGCCGGGCCTTCGGCGGTGGCCGTGGCGTTCGGTGGCGCTTCGTTGTCGCCCAGGATGCCGGCCCGTTTCGGCGGGCAGCCGGTCGGCTCAGCGGTAGTAGCGGCGGCAGGCCCGCAGCATGCCCTCGGCCGACAGGGTGAACACGTCGACGAACTCGCTCTGTTGGGGGGAGAGACAGCCCATCACGACGACGCAGTCCCCGTCGGCGACGATCCGGTCGATGTGGTGGCGGACCCCGTCCGGCCGGGGACACTCCAGGTCGGCGCCGAGGGTGCCCGCGTGCAGGAGCGAGCCGTAGCCGTCGAGGTCTCCCGCGTCCAAGTAGTCGTAGGCGAGCCGCACGTGGTCGACCCCGGAGTCGGTGATGACGCGGCTGGGTGGCACCCGCCCGGCGTGCCGACTGGTCATGGGCAGTCCTTTCGTACGTCCGCACCCCCTCCGGGTGCCGACGGATCCACGTTCCTCCAGGTCCGCAACTCGGGGCTATCCCTTGCCTATCACGCTTCATCACCACGCAATCTCCACACCATGGACAACCGGAGAGGTGTTCGGAGAGACTGACCCCGCGCTCCACCCGTTCACTGGCGTGCCTCCAGCTGGGAGTCTCATGACCGTTTCGCCCGGCGGGGTTCCGCACACCCCGGACACGGTGGTGTTCCGCATCCTCGGACCGTTACAGGTGACCGGCCTCGGCGGGCCGGTCAGGATTCCACCGGGGCGGCAGGAGGTCATTCTGGCCGCCCTGCTGCTTGAGGCGAACCGGGTCGTCAGCACCGACTACCTGGTCGATCTGATCTGGGACGACGAGCCGCCGGACACGGCGCGCACGCAGGTGCAGATCTGCGTGTCGCGGCTGCGCAAGCTGTTCTCGGCGGCGCGGATCGCCGCCGCCATCACCACCCGGCCGCCGGGCTACGCACTCAAGACGGAGGGCGAGCTCGTCGACGCGGCGATCTTCGCCCGCCGGGTCGCGGAAGCGCGGGCCCTCGGCAAGCGCGGGGAGCCCGCCGGAGCGGTGGAACTCCTGCTCGCGGCGGCCGAGTTGTGGCAGGGCGACTGCCTGAGCGGGGTGTCGAGCGAGACGCTGCGCAGCAAGGCCCTCCAGTTGGACGAGGAGCGGCTGACGGCCGCCGAGACCCGGATCGACCTCGAACTCGACCTGGGCCGCCATCACCAACTCGTGGGCGAGATCCAACTGTTGGTACGGGTCCACCCGCTGCGGGAGCGGCTGCGCGGGCAGCTGATGCTGGCCCTGTACCGCTCCGGCCGGCAGGCCGAGGCGCTGGAGAGCTACCGCGTCGGGCGGGAACTCCTCGTGGAGGAACTCGGGCTGGAGCCCGGAGGCGAACTGCGGCAACTGGAGCGGGCCATCCTCTCGGGCTCCGTCCCGTCCGCCGCCTTCCCGGCGACGACCCCGGGGAAGGGGCCGGGTCCGGACGGCCCCGACGAGGCGGAGGGCGCCCGGGACGCCCGTGGGGCGTCGGGTGGGCCGGGGGGCGCGGGGGCGTGGGGCAGGGCGGGGATCCATGGCGGGGCGGACGCCTCTGCGGCATCGGGCGTCCCGGACCGCTCGGCGGCTTCGGGTCCGGGGGGCATCGACGTGTGGGGGCCCGGCAGTGGCGCCCCGGCGGGTGTACGGCTCGGCTCCGGCCCGCCCGGCGGCGTGGCCTCGCGGCTGCCGGCCCTGCCGGGTCGGGCCGGTGCGGCTGACGCCCTCGGCGGCGCGCTGGTCGGTGCGCTCCTCGCCGGCCCGGCGGACGCCGGTGACGGCGGCCCGACCCGGGAGGGCGGTACGCAGGGGGCGGCCCCGTCGGGAGGCCTGCCCGGAACCGGCCGCGACGGCCACCGCGAGGGCGGCGCCCTGGGCGTGGGCGGTGCGGCGGCGGGGACGCTCACCGATCGCCGGGGCGTTCCCGCCGGTCAGGGGGAACCGGGCGCGGGCGGAGCGGGAGTCGGGACCCCCGGGCCGTTCCGGGACGCCGGTGCGGGCCCGGGCGGAACGGGCGGGGAGCCCGGCGACGGTCGGTCGGGGGTCGGGGTCGGTCCGGGCGGGGAGACGGGCCCGGTCCGGGCGACGGCCGGCGCCCCGGCCGGCCCCTGGGGGGTCGACCCCGGGCCGGGCAGAGCTGCCGAAGGCGGGGCGGAGAGACCCGGCGGGGCCTACGGGGGCCCCGCGCAGGCAGGTCCGTACCGTGAGGAGACGCCCCGCCAACTCCCGGCGGACACTTCCGACTTCGTCGGCGACGAGGAACAGATCCTGCACATCGAGCGGGCGCTGCTCGGGGACGGCACCCGGCGGGCCGTCGGACTGGCCGTGATCGTCGGCAAGCCGGGCACCGGCAAGTCCACCCTGGCCACCCACATCGCGCACCGGCTCGGCGATGCCGCCTTCCCCGGCGGCCAGCTGTACTGCGACCTGCGCGGCACCGGTACCCCGGCGACCTCCGGCGAGGTGCTGGGCCGGTTCCTGCGCGCGCTCGGGATACCGGGGCCGGTGATCCCCGAATCGCAGGACGAGCGCGCCGAGATGTACCGGACGCTGCTCGCCTCCCGGCGGGTCCTGGTGGTGCTCGACGACGCCGGGTCGGAGAGTCAGATCCGACCGTTGCTGCCGGGGAGCGGCGGCTGCGCCGTACTGGTGACCAGCCGGGTCCGGCTCACGGGGCTGCCCGGGGCGCACCGCGTGGAGCTCGACGTGATGGACACCGCGCGCGCCGTGGAGCTGCTGGTCCGGGTGATCGGGGCGGAGCGGGTCGCCCGCGAGGGCGTCGCCGTCGAGGCGTTGATCCGCACGGTGGGCGGGCTGCCGCTCGCGCTGCGGATCGTCGCGGCCCGGCTGGCGGCGCGCCCGCACTGGACGATCGCGTCGATGGTGCACCGCCTCGCGAACGAACGGCACCGTCTGGACGAGCTGACCCACGGCGAGATGACGATGCGGGCCAGCCTTTCGCTCACCCACGACGGGCTCGCCTCCGAGGACCGTCGGCTGTTGCGGCTGCTGAGCCTCGCGAAGGGCCCGACGCTGCCTGGCTGGCTGGCCGGGCCGCTGCTGGACGATCCGCGGCCCTTCGCCTCCGATCTGCTGGAGCCGCTGGTCGACGTACAGATGCTGGACGTCGTCGGCATGGAGTCCACGGGAGGGTTCCGCTACCGGTTCCACGAGATCATCCGGGTCTTCGCCCGGGAGCAGCTGGCCGCGCACCACGAGCCGGCCGACCAGCGGGCGGCGACGGGCCGGATGCTCGGCGGCTGGATGTCCCTGGCGGAACAGGCCCACCGGCGCATCTACGGCGGGGACTTCACCGTCCTGCACGGCGGCGCGCCGCGCTGGGAGCCGCCGCGGGGTTGCGTGGAGGAGCTGCTCGTGGATCCGTTGGAGTGGCTCGACAGTGAGCACGCCAACCTGGTGCAGGCGGTGGAGCACGCCGCCGCGGAGGGGATGGACGAGCTGTGCTGGGACCTGGCGACGACGCTGGCCACCCTGTTCGAGGGGCGCGGCTACTTCGACGACTGGGAGCGTACGCACCAACTCGCCCTGGAATGCGTACGGTCGAGCGGTAACACCCGGGGCGCGGCGGCCCTCCTCAGCTCGCTCGGCGTGCTCCACCTCGGGCGCAGCCAGGCAGGTGAGTCGCGGGCCGCGCTGACGGAAGCGCTCGGCCTGTTCGAGGAGTTGGGCGACCGGCAGGGGCTGGCGCTGTGCCATCGCGACCTGGCGCTGCTGGAGCGCATGCGGGGGAACGAGGACCACGCGCTGACCCTGTACGACCGGGCGTTGCGGGATTTCGACCGGGCCGGTGACGTGGTGGGCCGGGCCATCGTCCTCACGCAGAGCGCGCACATCTGGATGCGGCGCGGGCAGACCTCGGCCGCGCAGAGCCGCCTGGACGAGGCGCTCGGCATCTACCGCTCGGTGGGCTACACGGGTGGTCAGGCGCGGACCCTGCGGCGGGCGGGGCAGCTGCTCCAGGGGCAGGGCGAGCACGAGCGGGCGGTGACGACCTTCACCGAGGTGCTGGAACTGTGCCGGGACAGCGGGGACGTCATCGGCGAGGGGCACCTGCTGCGGGACCTGGGGCACGCGCACGCAGAGATGGGCCGGTGCGAGGCGGCTCGCGGGTTCTACGCGCAGGCGCTGTCGGTACGGGAGCAGATCATGGACCAGGGCGGGGCGGCGCTGGTGCGCCTGGACCTGGCCCGACTGCTCGCGGCGAGCGGGGGTGCCGGGGAGCGGTCGCGGTCCCGGGAGCTGCTGGAGAGTGCGGTACGGGCGTTCCGCGACCGGCGGATGGAGCCCGAGCTGGCCGAGGCCGAGCGGATGCTGGGCGTGACGACGGGGTCGGGCGGGGCGCCGGCGGTGGGCGGAGCCGTGAGGGGGGTCGCTCCCGGATCGGTGGGTGCCGCTCCCGGGGTCCTGTCCGGAGCGCTCCCCGCGGTGCCGGGGCAGGCGGTGGCCGTGGTGCGCGCGCCGGCGGCGGGTTCCGCGGCCGGGGTCTGACCGTACGCCGGGTGCCGCGGCGTACGGGGCCCGCTCGCCCCGAGGTCCCGAGCGGGGCGCCGGGCGGGTTCGGGGTCAGTCCCACGGGTTGGTGTTGGTGGAGGAGCCGGCCGCCGGGGTGGCCTGCGGGCCGGCGCCGAGGGTGGTGGCGGAGGCAGCGCCGTCGGCGTGGGCGGCCTGGGTGCCGAGGACGGCCGCCCCGGCGAGGGCGACGGTGACGAAAGCGGTGCGGAGGGTGCGGGAGACGGTCATGTCGGGTCCTTTCGTCGGTGCGCTCCGGGGGCTTCCGGGGCGCTTCCTTCTTTCTGGACACCAACGTAGGAAGGGCCGGAATCCCCGGACCGGCCGTGCTCCTATCCCCGCGCTATCACGGACCGGTCGAGATTGCCCGGACTGCCGATAGGGCCGGCGGGGCGGGCGCTGTTCGTCGGGTGATGCCGACGCGATAGCGGCCTGCTGAGGATGGGGAACAGGAACCGGGCCGTCACCCCTGGCCCCGCCGTTCTCCCTCACCGTCCCCGGGAGCGCCCATGCATACGGATACGAACAAGGACACGAGCACGGACCGGCACCACGGCGCCCCCACGGGGCCCGCGCAGGAAACCTCCCGGGTGGGAGCCTTGATACGGGCCCACAGGCTGCGGATAGGGCTCACCCAGCGGGAGTTGGCCGACCTGTCGACGATCAGCGTGCGGGCCATCCGCGACCTGGAGCAGGGCAAGGCCAGACGGCCCCGCCCCGACACCGTGCGGCTGATGGCCGACGCCTTACGGCTCGGGCAGCGGGCGCGGGCCGCGTTGGAGGCCGCCGCCCAGCAGGGTCGTGGCGGCGGGGTGGGCTGGGCGCATCCCCCGGCGCCGCCGACGGCGCTGCACGCGATGCCGGGGCGGGACGCCGAAACAGCCTTGTTGGTAAGGGAGTTGTCCTCGGGTGCCGAGCGGCTGGTGCATCTGGTGGGGCTCGGCGGGGTGGGCAAGACGCGGGTGGCGCTGGAGGTCGCCGAGCGGGTGCACGGCGCCGGGATGCCGGTGCTCTGGTACGGGTTCCCGGGCGCGTCGGCCGACTATCTGGCCTATGGCGAAGGCGAGTTGTCGGACCGGGTGGCGGGGGCCGTGGCGGAGCTGTTCGCCACGCCGGCGGCGGCCGGCGCGCTCTCCGACGGGCCGGACGGACCGGTACTCCCGGGGGTCGGCGCGGCCGGGTTCGGAGTGGCGGCCATCGCCGAACTGGTGGGCGAACAAAGGCTGTTGCTCGTACTGGACGGGGCGCCGGCGGCGGGACCGCGCTGCGAGAGGCTGACCGGACTGCTGCGGGCCTGCCCGGGGTTGCGGCTGTTGGTCACCTCGGAGCAGCCGTGGGAGGTGCCGGGTGAGCGGATCTTCCTACTGGCCCCACTGGAGGTGCCGGCGGAGGGCGCGGTGGATGCCGGGTCGCCGGCGGTACGGGTGTTCCTGGACCACGTACGGCGGGTACGGCCGGAGTTCGTTCCCGGGCCCGTCGACATGGAGCAGGTGGCCCGGTTGTGCCGGCGCCTCGACGGGCACCCGGGGGCACTCGCCTCGGCGGCGTCCTGGCTGGTGGTGTGCGATCTGACGACCCTGTGCCACGGCCTGGACTCCGATCCGGTGGCGCTCCTCGACCACCTCGGCGGCGGCGCGGGCGCGGACCGCTTCCGGGTGGCCCTGCGGCGCCGGTTGGACCGGCTGTCGGTCGGGGCCAGGGAGCTGCTGGACTCCCTCTGCGCGCGGGCCCCGGACGTCGGGCCGGACCGTGACGGAGCCGAGTTCGACCTGACCGGCATCACCGCGCTGACCGGCCTCGGCCTGCCCGAGTCGGGCCGGATGCTGCGGGAACTGCTGATCGCGGGCGCCGTACGGGCCGCGCACGAGAGCGGCGGCTCCCGGTTCAGGGTGCTGGGCCTGGTCCGGGCCGCGGTGCGCGGCGGCTCCCGGGTGGCGGCCGCGGTCGCGCCCTGATCCCGTACGACCACCCACCCCCCGGGCCCCGCGCCGCCGGTCGCCCGCCGCGAGCGCCGGCAGCGCGGTGACCACCGGTGCGGGGGGGCCGCGCACCACGCCCCGCCTGCCGGCGGATCGACCGTGCCACCGTCCGGGGCGACCCGTCCCGGTGGCCGGCGCCGGACCGTCCTGCCGCTCAACTGCTGCCGGAGTGCCGGAGCAACTGCCGCCCCCGGGGCGGACCGCCGGTTGGATGAAGTACGGCCGGACCACCGCCACCGGGCGACCGGCACCCACCCCACCCACCATCCCCTCGCGAGGAGCATCCGCATGTCCCCCACCGCGTCCGAACGCAGCAGCGCGCACGGGCCGGCCGCTGTGCGGCTGCCCCTGTCGGCGGCGCAGCGCGACATCTGGATGGCCCACGGACTCGACGCCTCGGGCTGCCGCTACAACATCGGGGAGTACCGGGAGCTCGTCGGGCCGCTGGACACGGAGCTACTGGCCCGCGCCTGGCGGCAACTGGCCCGGGAGGCGGACGTCCTGCGCGTCAGGGGTACCGGTTCGGACGAGGACGGCGGGCTGTGGCAACTGCTGCACCCCGAACCGCATGATCGTCGACTGGAGTTCCTCGACTTCGGCGGCGCCGCGGATCCCGTGGGGGCGGCCGGAGCCTGGATGACCGAGGAGCTGGCCCGCCCCTTCGACCTGGCCGGTGACTGGCTGACCCGGCACGCCCTGCTCAAGGCGGGTACGACCGGGGGCGGTGAGGACCGGTGGTTCTACTTCCACGCCTTCCACCACCTGGTGGTCGACGGGATGGGTGTGGCACTGCTGGACCGGCGGCTGGTCGAGCTGTACGAGCGGGGGGCCGCGGGCGAGCCCTGGGGGCCGAGCCCGTTCGGGTCGCTGGCCGACGTGCTGGAGGAGGACGCCGCCCACCGGGCGTCGCCGGAGGCGGCCGCGGACCGCGCCCACTGGGCGGGGCACCTCACGGAGCTGCCGCAGACCCCGCGCCTCGGGGAGGGCCGCTCCGGCCGTACGGCGCCGGGCGCGCTGCCCTTCGTACGGCGGACCGTGCTGCTGTCGCCGGACCGGGCGGAGCGGCTGCGGCAGGTGGCCCGGACGCACCGGGCACCTTGGACGATGCTGGTGATCGCGCTGGTCGGGGCGTACGTGCACCGGGTCTCCGGGAGCCCGGAGCCCGTGTTGGGGCTTCCGGTGACCGGCCGGCGCACCGATCTGGCGCGCCGCACCCCGGCCATGCTGTCGAACGTCATCCCGTTGCGGGTGCCCGTGCGGGCGGACGGGACACCGGGCGAGCTGCTGGCGACGGTGGTCGCCGAGGCGCGGCAGGGGCTGGCGCGTCAACGCACCCGGTACGAGGACATGTGCCGCGACCTGGGGCTGGGCGAGACGGACCGGCGGATCACGGCGCCCCTGGTGAACATCATGGCGTTCACCCCGGGGATGCGCTTCTGCGGTCTGCCGACGACGCAGCACAACCTGAGCAACGGCCCCGTCGAGGACCTGGCGGTGGGGGTGTACGACCTCGGGCCGGAGGGCGGGCTGCGGATCGACTTCGACGCGGCGCCCGAGGTGTGCGACCTAGAGGCGGTGGCGGGGCACCAGGACCGCTTCCTGCGGTTCGTGGAGTCGGTGCTCGCCGAGCCGGAACGCCCCCTTTCCGAGGTCGAGTTGTTGGGTGCGGTCGAGCGGCGGCGGGTGCTGGAGGAGTGGACCGGGATCCGGGTGGAAACCGGCGAGGCCACTCTCACGGACCGTTTCGAGGAGCAGGCCCGGCTGCGGCCCGCCGCCCGCGCGGTCGTCTTCGGCGGACAGGAACTCACCTACGCCGAACTCAACACCCGAGCCAACCGCCTCGCACACCACCTCATCGCCCAAGGCCTCGGCCGCGGCGACCTCGCCGGCATCCTCCTCGACCGCTCCACCGACCTCGCCGTCGCCCTCCTCGCCGTCACCAAGACCGGAGCCGGCTACGCCCTCCTCGACCCCGAGTTCCCCGACGAACGCCTCACCCGCACCGCCCAAGACGCCCACCTGCGCCTCCTCGTCACCCACACCGACCACCAACACCGACTCACCGGCCCCCGGCAGGTCGTACGGGTGGACGCGGACGGGGCGGTGATCTCGGCGGCCGGGGGCGGGAATCCCGGGGTTGGGTTGTCGTGGGAGGACGTGGCGTGCGTGATGTTCACGTCCGGGTCGACTGGCCGGCCGAAGGGCATCCTGTCCTCGCACCGCAACCTGGTCTCCACCCTCACCGCACAGACCTACGCGAGCTTCGGCCCCGACGAGACCTTCCTCCAGTGCTCCCCCGTCTCCTGGGACGCCTTCAGCCTCGAATTCTGGGGAGCACTGCTCCACGGCGGAAGCACCGTCCTCCAACCCGGGCAACGCCCCGAGCCTGCGGTGCTCTCGAAGTTGGCGCAGAAGTACGGGGTGACGATGCTCCAGTTGTCATCGAGTCTCTTCAACTACCTCACCGACGAACACCCCGAGACGTTCACCACCACCCGGATCGTCTACACCGGCGGCGAACCCGCCTCCCCCGCCCACGTCCACCGCCTCCAACAGCTCCACCCCCACCTCACCATCACCAACGGCTACGGCCCCGCCGAATCCATGGGCTTCACCACCACCCACACCATCGAACCCACCCCCGACGTCCAAGGCCCCCTGCCCATCGGCCGACCCCTCACCAACAAGCACGCCTACGTACTCGACGCGAGGCTGCGGCCCTCCCCTCCCGGGACGACCGGCGAACTCCACCTCTCCGGCGACGGCATCGCCCACGGCTACCTCGCCCAACCCACCACCACAGCGACCCACTTCATCCCCAACCCCTACGGACCCCCCGGCACCCGCCTCTACCGCACCGGCGACCAGGCCCACTGGGACAGCCACGGCAACCTCCACTACACCGGCCGCACCGACACCCAGATCAAGATCCGCGGCTTCCGCATCGAACCCACCGAAATCGAAACCACCCTCACCACCCACCCCCACATCACCCAAGCCACCCTGGTCCACTCCGACGGGCAGCTGACCGCGTACCTGACGGCGCTCCCGGGGAGCACGGCGCCGGCGCCGGAGGGGTTGCGCGCCTGGCTGCGGGAGCGGCTCCCCGAGCACATGGTCCCCGCCCGGTTCGTCCTGCTGGACCGGCTGCCGCTGACCCGCAACGGGAAGATCGACAAGGCCGCGCTGCCGGATGTCGCGCCCGCCCCGACCGAAGGGGGTCGCGGGCCGAGGAACGGGACCGAGGAACTGGTACGGGCCCTCGTCGGTGAGGTCCTGGGCATCCGCGCTCCCCTGTCCATGGACGACGACTTCTTCGAGCTCGGCGGCCACTCGCTCCTCGCCGCCCGCCTCACCCACCGCCTCGGCACCACCCTCGGCGTCACCCTCACCCTCCGCGACGTCTTCCAGCACCCCACCCCCGCCACCCTGACCCGGCGCATCGAGGCCGTCTCGTCCCGGCCCGCCCTGCCCCCGCTCTCCGCCCACGGCCCGCGACCCGAGCGGCTCCCGCTGTCCTTCGCCCAGCAGCGACTGTGGCTTGTCGACGGAGCGGCCGGGAGCGAGGGGAGGAGCGCCGCCTACAACGTCCCGATGGCGGTCCGACTGGAGGGCGAGCCGGACGTCGCCGCGCTGCGGGCCGCCTTCGAGGACCTCGCCGCCCGGCACGAGCCGTTGCGCACCCGCTTCGCGACGCAGGACGGGGACCCGTACCAGGTCGTCGATCCGGTCCCCCGCCACTCCTTCGCGTCGCGCACCGTCCCCACCGACGGGCTCGATGCCGAGCTCCTGGCCGCCGCACGCCACTCCTTCGACCTGGCCACCGAACACCCCCTGCGCGTAAGCCTGTTGCGCAGCGGGCCGGGGCAGTACACGCTGCTGGTCCTGCTGCACCACATAGCCACCGACGGCCGGTCCCTGCTCCCCCTGTTCGAGGACCTGTCCCTGGCCTACGCCGCGCGCCTGGTCGGGCGCGCTCCCGACTGGGCGCCGCTGCCGGCCGGGTACGCCGACTTCGCGCTCTGGCAGCGCACGGCCCTGACGGGCCCGGCCGGCGGGGTGGCGTTGGACGCCCAGATCGCCCACTGGAGGACGGCGCTGGCGGGGCTCCCCGCGGAACTGGGGCTGCTCCACGACCGGCCGCGTCCGCCGGTGGCCGGGCAGCGCGGCGGGGTCGTGCGGGTGGACTTCGGCGCCGAGTCGTACCGGGGGGTCGTGGAGCTGGCACGGGCCGAGCGGTGCACGCCGTTCATGGTGGTGCAGGCGGCGCTGGCGGCGACGCTGACCCGGCTCGGGGCGGGTACGGACGTGCCGCTCGGGGCTCCGGTCGCGGGCCGGCCGTACGAGTCGCTGGACCCGCTGGTCGGGTTCTTCGTCAACACCTTGGTGCTACGGACCGACACCTCCGGGAACCCGGCCTTCCGTGAGCTGCTGGCCCGGGTCCGGGCCGCGGACCTGGACGCGTTCGCCCATCAGGAGGCCCCGTTCGACCTGGTCCTGGAGGCGGTGAACCCGGCGCGCTCGGCCGCCAGGCATCCACTGTTCCAGGTGTGCCTGGCCGTCGAGTCGGGTCCCCGGGTCGTGCCGGAGTTCCCCGGCCTGCGGGCCGGGGCGGCCGAGCCGCTGGCGACGGGGGCGGTCAAGTTCGACCTGGAGTTCCTGCTGCACGCCGAGGAGGAATCGGGGCTGACGGGCGCCGTGCTCTACAGCTCCGACCTGTACGAGCACGCCACGGTGGAGCGGATGGCGGACATGCTGCGGCGCACGCTGGAGCAGGTGGCACGGGAGCCGCGGGTGCGGCTGTCGGAGCTGGAGTTGCTGGGTGCGGCGGAGCGGCGGCGCCTGCTGGAGGAGTGGAGCGGGGTACGCGGGGGGACCGCAGACACCGGCGAAGCCCGGGAAGTGGCCACCCTCACGGACCGTTTCGAGGAGCAGGCCCGGCTGCGGCCCGCCGCCCGCGCGGTCGTCTTCGGCGGACAGGAACTCACCTACGCCGAACTCAACACCCGAGCCAACCGCCTCGCACACCACCTCATCGCCCAAGGCCTCGGCCGCGGCGACCTCGCCGGCATCCTCCTCGACCGCTCCACCGACCTCGCCGTCGCCCTCCTCGCCGTCACCAAGACCGGAGCCGGCTACGCCCTCCTCGACCCCGAGTTCCCCGACGAACGCCTCACCCGCACCGCCCAAGACGCCCACCTGCGCCTCCTCGTCACCCACACCGACCACCAACACCGACTCACCGGCCCCCGGCAGGTCGTACGGGTGGACGCGGACGGGGCGGTGATCTCGGCGGCCGGGGGCGGGAATCCCGGGGTTGGGTTGTCGTGGGAGGACGTGGCGTGCGTGATGTTCACGTCCGGGTCGACTGGCCGGCCGAAGGGCATCCTGTCCTCGCACCGCAACCTGGTCTCCACCCTCACCGCACAGACCTACGCGAGCTTCGGCCCCGACGAGACCTTCCTCCAGTGCTCCCCCGTCTCCTGGGACGCCTTCAGCCTCGAATTCTGGGGAGCACTGCTCCACGGCGGAAGCACCGTCCTCCAACCCGGGCAACGCCCCGAGCCTGCGGTGCTCTCGAAGTTGGCGCAGAAGTACGGGGTGACGATGCTCCAGTTGTCATCGAGTCTCTTCAACTACCTCACCGACGAACACCCCGAGACGTTCACCACCACCCGGATCGTCTACACCGGCGGCGAACCCGCCTCCCCCGCCCACGTCCACCGCCTCCAACAGCTCCACCCCCACCTCACCATCACCAACGGCTACGGCCCCGCCGAATCCATGGGCTTCACCACCACCCACACCATCGAACCCACCCCCGACGTCCAAGGCCCCCTGCCCATCGGCCGACCCCTCACCAACAAGCACGCCTACGTACTCGACGCGAGGCTGCGGCCCTCCCCTCCCGGGACGACCGGCGAACTCCACCTCTCCGGCGACGGCATCGCCCACGGCTACCTCGCCCAACCCACCACCACAGCGACCCACTTCATCCCCAACCCCTACGGACCCCCCGGCACCCGCCTCTACCGCACCGGCGACCAGGCCCACTGGGACAGCCACGGCAACCTCCACTACACCGGCCGCACCGACACCCAGATCAAGATCCGCGGCTTCCGCATCGAACCCACCGAAATCGAAACCACCCTCACCAGCCACCCCCACATCACCCAAGCCACCCTCGCCACACACCCGGACCACCACAACACCCCGCAGCTGACCGCCTACCTGGTCACCACCGAGCCCGCTCCGGCCCCGCAGGACGTGCGCCTCTGGTTGCGGACCCTGCTGCCCGACCACATGGTTCCGGCGTTCGTGGTCCTGCTGGACCGGCTGCCGCTGACGCCCAACGGCAAGATCGACCGGAGCGCCCTGCCGTCGCCCCGCGCGGAGACCACACCCGGCGGGCGGGAACCGCGCACGCCCCTGGAGGAGACCGTGCGCACCTCCTTCAGCGAGGCCCTGGGCACGCCCTCGCCGTTGTCGATCGACGACGACTTCTTCGACCACGGCGGCCACTCGCTCCTGGCCGCCCGCCTCACCCACCGTCTCGGCAGCGCGCTCGGCGTCACCCTCACCCTCCGCGACGTCTTCCAGCACCCCACCCCCGCCACGCTCGCCCAACACATCGGGACCCGGCTGCTGACCGCGCCTCCCGCACCCCGGCGCGCCAGGCCCGCCCTGCGCCGCCGCACCCCCGACCAGGAACGGAGTTCCTCATGAGCCACGACCAGCAGCCCGCCTTCCGACCGGCACCCGACGACGTCGTCTGGGACCTGCCGGGCGAAGGCCCGCAACGCACCTCACTCCTGGTGCTGCCGCACGCCGGCGGCAACGCCCACGCCTACGCGCAGTGGCGCGACCACCTCCCCCCGGACGTCCGGCTCCTGATCGGCCAGTACCCGGGCCGCGGGGCCCGGTTCGCCGAGGACCTGCCCCGGGACATCGGCGACCTGGCCGGCCCGGTGGTGGCGTCCCTGCCCGCCGGGGTCACCGACGACCTGGTGGTGCTGGGGCACAGCATGGGCTCGCTCGTCGCGTTCGAGGTCGTACGCAGCCTCCAGGCGGCGGGCCGTACGCCGCGGGCCCTGGTCGTATCGGCCTGCCGGGCGCCGTTCCTCGCCAACCCGTGCGCCGTCCACCCCGAGCTGCTGGACGACGACGCCCTGGTGGCGGCGATCAAGGAACGCGGCGGCACCGACGACGGCATCCTCGACGAGCCGGAGCTCCGCGAGATCATCCTGCCCTCGATCCGGGCCGACTTCGCCATCGACGACGTCTACCGGTGCGAGGAGTCCGCGGCGCGCGTCCAGTGCCCGGTGACGGTGATCGGCGGGGACGTCGACCCCGTCGCCCCCGCCGCCTCCCTGGACCGGTGGGCACGGATCACCGACCGGGGGTTCTCCTCCCACGTGCTGCCGGGCGGCCACTTCTACTTCCAGGAGCGGCTCCCCGAGTTCTTCGCGGTACTGGCCCCGGTGGTGGGCGGACACGCCCCGGCCACCGCCTGACCCTCCGCCCCGGCGCCAAGCACCTCACCGCACGGCACCGCGCGCTCATCCCTCGCTCCTCTCATCCCTCCGCATCCCAAGGGACGTCCCATGACCACCACGCACACCGAAGCACCCACGGCGCCCGCGGCTATCGCGCCCTCCGGCACCGGCACCGGCACCGGCATCAGTCCGATCCGTGAGCCCGGCAAGCCCGTCGTCGTGCACACCCCGGCCGGACTCGGTCTCGCCGCTTCCGTCGCCTGGCTGACCGAGCACCGGGTGGCGATCCAGGCGGAGTTGCTCCGTAGCGGGGCCGTCCTGCTGCGCGGGCTGCCCGTCGAGGACGCGGCCTCGTTCGCCGCCGCCCGGGACGCCCTGATCGAACGGCGCGCCGGCTACAAGGAGAAGGCCACCCCGCGCACCGACTTCGGGGAGGGCGTGTTCTCCTCGACCGACCTGCCCGCCGTGCAACCGATCCGACTGCACAACGAGAACAGTTACACCCTCGACTTCCCCGGCGTCCTGCTCTTCGGCTGCGTGACCGCCCCCGAGGAAGGCGGCGCCACCACCGTCGGCGACATGCGCGAGGCCCTGCGGCTGCTGCCCCCGGAGCTGGTCCGGCGGTTCGAGCGGGCCGGCTGGCTCCTCGTACGGAACTACTCGGAACTGGCCGGGCTGCCCTGGTACAAGACCTTCGCGACCGAGGACAAGGCGGTGGCGCAGGCGTACTGCGAGGAGAACACGATCGGCTACGAGTGGACCGACGAAGGCGACTCGATGATCACCCGGCAGCGCCGGTCCGCGATCGTCACCCACCCGGTGACGGGCGAGCGGACCTGGTTCAACCACTTCGCCTTCTGGAACAGCCGCACCCTCGACCCCGACGTCCGCGAAGTGCTGCTGGACACCTACGGGGAGGACGGGCTGCCGTTCAACACCTACCTGGGTGACGGCTCCCGACTCACCGATGCCGAGGTCGACGCGGTCAACGCCGTCTACGACCGGGTCACCGTACGGGAGACCTGGCGGACGGGCGACCTGATGATCGTCGACAACATCCTCTGCGCGCACGGCCGCGAGGCCTACCGGGGCGACCGGAAGATCCTCGTCGCGATGGGCGAGCCGGTCGCGTTGGCCGACTGCGCTCCCGCCACCCAGCCGTCCACCAGCGTCCACACCGGGGAGTGAGCGCCGTGACCGCCGTACTTCCCGAGCGTGCCCGCCTCCACCCGGCCCCCGGAGCCGTGCCGGACCTGCTGGAGCGGCTCGCCCAGGCCCCCGCCGGCCGGACCGCCGTCGTGGCGGGCGGGGACGAGCTGACCTTCGGCGCGCTGCGCGCGAGAGCCATGCGGTTCGCCGACCGGCTGACCGCGCGCGGCATCGGCCCGGAGAGCGTGGTCGCGCTGTGCCTGCCGCGCGGCGCGGACCTGGTGGTGGCACTGATCGGCACCCTGACAGCAGGGGCCGCGTACCTGCCGGTGGACCCCAAGTTGCCTGCTGAACGCCGGAGTTACCTCATCGAGGACGCGGGCGCCGACCTGGTCGTCACGGCCGGGAAGGGCGAGGCGTCGACGGCAGGGGTTGCGCCGCACCTGCCGGTGGCCGACCTGTCGGCGCCGGGCCCGGAGCTGCCGTACGTCCCGGTCGCCGTCGGCTCCGACACCCTCGCCTACGTCATCTACACCTCCGGCTCCACCGGCCGCCCCAAGGGCGTCGAGATCGGCCGGGCGGCCGTCTCCGCGCTGCTGGCCGAGCTGGAGGACGCGGGCATCGCGGTGACGGACGGCGGCCGGGTCGG
This sequence comes from Streptomyces sp. Isolate_45, assembly GCF_024721315.2. Lineage (GTDB taxonomy): Bacteria > Actinomycetota > Actinomycetes > Streptomycetales > Streptomycetaceae > Streptomyces. The sequence goes on along the minus strand of NZ_JANFAK020000022.1, from coordinate 18,927 downwards.
CTGGAACGCCTCGCCGTCCTTCGACGCCTCCGTCCAGCAGTGGGTGCGGCTGTGCCGGGGCGACACCCTGGTGATGATCGACGAGGAGACCCGCGCGGACCCGACGCTGCTGGCCCGGTTCGTCGACGAGCAGGCCCTGACCGACCTGGACATCACCCCGTCGCACGCCGAACCGCTGCTGGACCTGCTCGGCGCGGACGGCGGGCCCCGCCCGCTGACCCTGCTGGTCGGCGGGGAGGCCGTCAGCCCCGCGCTGTGGCGGCGCCTGGGCGCCCTGGGCGCGCGCGGGGTGCTGCGCACCGTGAACCTGTACGGGCCGACCGAGTGCACGGTGGACGCCACCGCGGGCTGGATCGGTCCCGACGGCGAACCGCACATCGGGCGGGTGCTGCCGGGGCTGCGGACGCGGGTCCTGGACGCGGCACTGAACCCGGTGCCGGAGGGCGGCAGCGGCGAGCTGTACCTGGCGGGGCCGCGCGTGGGCCGCGGCTACCGCGGGCGGCCGGCGCTGACGGCGGAACGGTTCCTCCCGGACCGGGCGGGCCCCGACGAGGCCGACGGCGGCGCTGACGGGGCGAGCGGCGCGGGCGGGGCCCGCATGTACCGCACGGGTGACCTCGTCCGGGTGCTGCCCGAGGGGCGGCTGGCCTACCTGGGCCGCGCCGACGGGCAGGTCAAGCTGCGCGGCCACCGGATCGAGCTCCGTGAGGTCGAGGCGGCGTTGGCCGCGACCCCGGGGGTCGCCGAGGCGGTCGTCGTGCTGCACCCGGAGGTGCACGGGGCGCCCGGCCTGGTGGCCTACCACCGGGGCAGCGGCGGCGCCGTCGCCGAGGCGGACCTTCGGGCCCACCTGGGGGCCGCCCTCCCGGCCTACATGGTTCCGGCGCTGTTCGTGGCCCTGGACCGGTTCCCGACCACCGTCAACGGCAAGGTCGACCGGGCGGCGCTGCCCGCCCCGGTCACCGCCGGGCCCGTCGTCCCGGCCGGGGAGGACGGAGCCCCCGACGGGCTGAGCGCCTCGCAGCAGCTGATCGCGAAGGTCTGGGCCACCGTGCTCGGCGCCCCGCGCATCGGTCCCGACGACAACTTCTTCAAGCTCGGGGGCCATTCACTGCTCGCGATCAAACTGGTCTCGCGGGTCCGCGCCGAACTCGGTGTCGCCCTGCCCGTGAAGGCCGTCTACGCCAACCCGCGCCTGCGGGACCTGGCCGCCCACATCGACACGCTCGTCGCGGCCACCGCGAGCCAGGACCGTTGAGGACGCCGAGGACATGACCGTGATCCCGTTGTCGTACGCGCAGCGCCGGCTGTGGTTCCTGGGCCGGCTGCACGGCCCGTCCGCCGCCTACAACGCGCCGGTCGTCCTGCACCTGGACGCCGACCCGGCCGCCGACGCGCCGGTCGGTTCGCCGGCCGGGCCGCCGGTCGACGCGCTGGCCGACGCCCTGGCCGACGTCGTGGAGCGGCACGAGGTGCTGCGCACGGTGCTGCCCGCCGGCGCGGACGCGGAGCCGTACCAGCTGGTGCTGGCGGCGGCCGACGTGCCCCGGCTGGCCGTCGAGGACTGCGCGGACGGCGCACGGGACGCGCGGGTCGCCGCCTTCGTCCGGGAGACGTTCGACGTCACCTGCCAACCACCCCTGCGCGCACGGCTGTTCCGCTCCGGTGACGGCGTCGGGGTGCTGGTCCTGCTGATCCACCACGTGGCGACCGACGGCTGGTCCGTGCGGCCGCTGCTGCGGGACCTCGCGCGGGCCCACCGGGCCCGGCTGGCCGGGCGGGCCCCCGACTGGGAGCCGCTGCCCGTCCAGTACGCCGACTACGCGCTGTGGCAGCACGAGGCGCTCGGCGACCCCGAGGACCCCGACGGTGCGGCCGGGGAGCAGCTGGCCTACTGGCGGGACGCCCTGAAGGGCGCTCCGCCGGTCCTCACCCTGCCCGCGGACCGGTCCCGTCCGGCCGAGCCGTCGGGGCGCGGCGGCACGGTGACCGGTCGGCTCGACGCTCCGGCGCACGGCGCGCTCCTCGCGCTGGCCCGTGCCCGGCGCGCGACGGCGACGATGGTGGTGCGGGCGGCCCTCGCGGCGGCCCTGTCGGCGGCGGGGGCGGGTGAGGACGTGGTGATCGGCACGCCCGTCGCGGGCCGCCCCGAGGAGGACCTGCGCGAACTCGTCGGCTTCTTCGTCAACTCGCTGCCGCTGCGCACCGATCTGTCGGGCGACCCGTCCGCCGCGGAGCTGGTGGACCGGGTCCGGGACGCGGACCTGGCCGCGTACGAGCACCAGGAACTCCCCTTCGACCTGCTGGTGGAGAAGCTGAGCCCGGAGCGGGCGCTGGGCCACCACCCCTTCTTCCAGACGATGTTGACCGTGGAGGCGGATGCGGCCGGCTCCGCGCCGGTGGACCTGGGCGGGGGCCTCGTCGGTCGGCTCGCCGCTGTCGGCCTGGGCACGGCGAAGTTCGACCTGACCTGGTACTGCGCCCAGCGGCACACCCCGGACGGGCGGCCGGACGGCATCGATGTCGCCCTGCAGTACGCGGGTGACCTCTTCGACGAGGACACGGCCCGGCTGCTGCTGGAACTTTTCGTGCGGACGCTCGACGCCTTCGGGTGGACCCCCGACGCGCGGCTCCGCGAGCTGGGGCCGGCGACGTCCGAGGAGGCGCGGGCGCTGGCAGGACGGCCGCGGACCACCGCCGCGGCGCCCGCCCCGGTGGCCGCCGCCGGGGCGCGTCGGGAGGCACTGGCGCCCCGGGAGGAAATCCTGTGCGGGCTGTTCGCCGAGGTGCTCGGCCGGCCCGGGCTCGACGCCGACGCCAACTTCTTCCGCAGCGGCGGCCATTCGCTGCTCGCGAGCAAACTCGTCAACCGGATCCGGGGCGCGCTCGGCGTCGAGGCGGGCATCCGCGACCTGTTCCTCGCCCCGACACCGGCCGCGCTGCACCGGCGGCTGGCCGGGCGCGTCGGGGCCGCCGCCGCCCGCCCCGCGCTGGTGGCGGTACCGGTCGGGAAGCGGCCGGAGCGGCTCCCGCTGTCCGCGGCGCAGCGTTCGCTGTGGCTGCTGGGCCGGATCGAGGGCCCGTCGGCGACGTACAACGCGCCACTGGTGCTGCGGCTGGAGGGAGTTCCCGGGGCGGCGGCGCTGGGGGCCGCGCTGGGCGACGTACTGGCTCGGCACGAGGTGCTGCGCACCGTGTACGGGGAGGAGGACGGGCAGCCGTACCAGCGGGTGCTGGAGGCGCCCGGGGAGCTGCTGGAGGTGGACGATTGCGCGCCGGATGCGTTGGAGGGCCTCGTCGCGGGCTTCGGCCGGGAGTCCTTCGACCTGGCGGCGCGGGTTCCCGTGCGGGCCCGGCTGCTGCGGCCCGGGGACGGCACCTCGGTGCTGGTGCTGCTGCTCCACCACATCGCCACCGACGGCTGGTCCCTGGCGCCGCTGCTGCGGGACCTGGCCGAGGCGTACGGGGCGCGCGGCGCGGGGCGGGCGCCGACCTGGCGGGCCCTGCCGGTCCAGTACGCCGACTACGCCCTGTGGCAACGGGAGTTGCTGGCGGAGCCGGCGGCTCTGCTGGCGCACTGGAGGGCGGCCCTGGAGGGACTGCCCGAGCGGACCGCGCTGCCCGCCGACCGGCCGCGGCCGGCCGAACCGTCGGGGCGGGCCGCGACGGTGTCGGCGGCCCTGGAGGAGGACGCGCACCGGGCGCTGGCATCGCTGGCCCGGGAGCGGCGGGCCAGCCTGTTCATGGTGGTCCGCTCGGCCCTGGCCGCCGCGCTGTCCGCCGCGGGGGCGGGTGAGGACCTGGCGATCGGGACCCCGGCGGCGGGCCGTTCCGACGAGGACCTCCACGACCTCGTGGGCTGCTTCGTGAACTCCCTGGTGCTGCGCACCGACCTGTCGGGCGATCCGTCGGCGTCGGAGCTGGTCGATCGGGTCCGCGACGCGGACCTGGCGGCCTTCGACCACCAGGACCTGCCGTTCGACGTGCTGGTGGAGCAACTGGCCGGACGGCGAAGGGCGTTGGGCGAGCACCCCTTCTTCCAGGTGATGCTGACCGTCGGGCAGGCCGATGCGGGCCGGGTGCAGCTCGGCGGGATCACCGGCCGGGCGGGTAGCACCGATCTGGGCGCGGCCCGGTTCGACCTGTCCTTCCACTGTGCGGAGCGGCGCGCCCCCGACGGCGGACCGGGCGGGCTGGACGTCCTGGTGCAGTACGCGGGCGACCTGTACGAGGAGGACACGGCCCGACTGCTGCTGGACCTGTTCGTGCGGGCCCTGCGCGCCTTCGGGCGGAACCCCGGGAGGCGGCTCGGCGCGCTGGAGCTGCTGCGGGAGCCGGAGCGGCAGGCCCTGGAGGAGCGGCGGGCCGCGCTGGAACGGCACGAACGGGACCTGCGGGAGGCCGGGGCCGCAGCCCGCGGCGCGGGCGGCCCGGGCCGGGTGTCGTCCCCCCGGGAGGAGATCCTCTGCGGGCTGTTCGCGCAGGTACTGGGCCGCGAACGGATGGCGGCGGACGCCAACTTCTTCAAGTCGGGCGGGCATTCCCTGCTGGCCAGCCGGCTGATGAACCGGATCCGTACGGTCCTCGGCGTCGAGGCCGGGATCCGCGACCTGTTCCTCGCGCCGACCCCGGCGGCCCTGCACCGGCGCCTCGGCGACGCCGCCGCGGGCGGCCCGGCTCGACTCGCGCCGGTCGCCCTCGCGGACCGGCCGGAGCGGCTGCCGTTGTCGTACGCGCAGCGCCGCCTGTGGTTCGTGGACCAGCTGGAGGGCCCGTCCGCGACCTACAACATCGCGCTGGTACGGGAGTTGGATCGGCCGCTGGACCCGGCGGCGCTCGCCGGGGCGCTGGCCGATGTGGCGGCGCGGCACGAGGTGCTGCGCACGGTGTACGGGGCGGAGGGCGGTGAGCCGTACCAGCGGATCCTGGAGGGGGCGCGGCCCCAGTTGGAGCTGGCGCGCCCGGCGGACCTCGCGGCGGCCGTGGACGAGGCGGCCGCGGAGGTCTTCGACCTGACGCGTGACCTGCCGCTGCGGGCCCGCCTGTTCCTCCCCGACGGCGACGGACCGCAGACCCTGGTGCTGCTCCTGCACCACATCGCGGCCGACGGCTGGTCCACGGGACCGCTCCTCGCGGACCTGGCCGCCGCCTACGAGGCCCGGCTGGCCGCAACCGCGCCCGACTGGGAGCCGCTGCCGGTGCAGTACGCCGACTACACGCTGTGGGAGCGGGCCGGCCTCGACGCCGGAACCGCGACCGGGCACTGGCGCACGGCGCTGGCGGGGCTGCCGCCGCTGATCGACCTGCCGACGCAGCGGCCCCGGCCCGCCGTCCCCTCGGGGCGCGGCGCGGTCACCGGGTTCACCGTGGACGCGGACACGCACCGGCGGCTGCTGCGGATCGCGCACGCCCGGGGGGCCACCCTGTTCATGGTGGTGCAGGCGGCCCTGGCCGCCGCGCTGGCCCGAACCGGGGCGGGCGACGACCTCGCGGTCGGCACGACGGTCGCGGGCCGCGGCGACGACGCCCTGTCCGGCCTGGTCGGCTTCTTCGTGAACACCCTGGTGCTGCGCACCGACGTGTCGGGCGATCCGAGGTTCGGGGACCTGGTGGACCGGGTCCGGGAGGCGGACCTGGCGGCGTACGCGCACCAGGACCTGCCCTTCGACCTGCTGGTGGAGGCCCTCAACCCGCACCGCTCCTCGGCCCATCACCCGCTGGTCCAGGTGATGCTCCAGGTGAACCCGGCGCCGGCCGGTCCACCGGCGGGTCCGCTCGCGGGCACGGAACGGTCGTTCGCCGCGCGGACCGCGAAGTCGGACCTCACCTTCGCCCTCACCGAGCGGGACGGGGGCGGGCTGTCCGGGGTGCTGGAGTACGCCACGGACCTGTACGAGCCCTCGGGCGCGGGCCGGCTCGCGGCGCTGCTGGTGTCGGCGCTGGAGCTGTTCGCGGCCGATCCGGAACGGCGGGTGTCGAGCCTCGCGGCCCCGGCGGACCGGCGGGCTCCGCGTCCGCTCGTCGGGGGTTACCCGATCGACCTGGCCCGGGTCGAGGCGGTCCTCTCGGCGCATCCGGAGGTCGGCGGGGCGCGGGCCCGGGTGGCGGACGGCCGGCTCCTCGCGGAGGTCACCGCGGCCGGTGGGACGGTGACGGAGGCCGAGCTCCAGGCCTGGGCGGCGGAACGCCTGCCGGAGTACGAGGTCCCGGCGGCGGTACGGGTCCCGGGCGAGCCGGCCGGCGCGACGGGCCCCGGCAGGGGCGCCGACGCGGAGGGCACGGCGGGCACGGCGGCCACCGCCGAGGACCCGGCCGTCGGGGCGCGGGCCGCCGCGCTGCTGCGGCTCTTCGCGGAGGTCCTGGAACGGCAGGTCGGACCGGACGACAACTTCTTCAAGGCCGGCGGCCACTCCCTGCTCGCCGTACGCCTGGTGAACCGGGTCCGCGCGGAGCTGGGCCACGAGCTCACCCTCCGCGACGTCTTCCGCCACCCCACCCCGGGCCGCCTCGCGAGCCTCCTGGCCACGACGTCCCCCGCCCCGGCGGCGCCCGCACCCGCCCTGCGCCGCCGCACGCACGCGGGGAGCCGGGTGCGGAGCTGAGGGACCGGGCCGATCCGGCCCGTCCGGGCCGTCGGTCCTCCGTGTCCCGTGTCGTGGCCGCCCGTGACCGCGGGCGGCCACCACGCGTTCCCGGGTCGGTGGCGTTCCGGTCCGGCCCGGCCGCCCGACCGGCGCGCGGCGGCAGTCGGGGGCGGCAGCCGGCGGCGTAGGGAGCTGCCGGAGCGACTGCCTTCCGGGGAGGTCGGGGGTGCCTAGCGTGGGGGCACGGAGTCCGCTACCGCTCCCGATCCCCTCGCCTGGAGGCCCCGCGATGCCCTCGACCGCCCCCACCGCCTCCGCCGTCCTGGACGGCGGCCCGGCGATCAGTCCGGCACCCGGCGTACTCGACCGGATCGCCGCTCAGGACCCCGAGCGGACCGCGCTGGTGCACGGCGAGCGGCGCATGACGTACGGACAGTTGGCGTTGGCGGTGGCCGTGCGCGCCGACGAGCTGGCCGCCGGCGGGGCCGGTCCGGGTCGGCTGGTGGCCGTCCACCGGCCCCGGGGCATCGACGCGGTCGTGGGGCTGCTCGCCGCCCTGCGGACCGGCGCCGGCTACCTGCCGCTGGATCCCGCGGCCCCGGCCGCCCGGAACGCGGCGATCCTCGCCGATTGCACGGGGCGCGAATTGGAGCTCGCCGATGGCGAGTTCACCCTTCCGGGCGCCCGGGTCCCCGAGGGGACCGCCTACGTGATCCACACCTCCGGGTCGACGGGCACCCCGAACGGCGTGGTCGTCGGGCACGGGGCGCTGGCCGGGTTCGTGGCGGGGGCGAGCGTCCGGTACGGGATCGTCCCCGGGGACCGGGTGCTGCAGTTCGCCCCGCTGCACTTCGACGCGAGCGTCGAGGAGGTCTTCCTGACCCTGGGGTCGGGCGCCGCGCTCGTACTGCGCGACGAGGACATGCTCGACGTCCCCGGACTCCTCGCCGGCTGCGCCGCGCACGGGGTGACGGTCCTCGACCTGCCGACCGCGTACTGGCACGAACTGGCCCACGCCCTGTCCACCGGGATCGCCGAACTGCCCCGGAGCCTGCGGACGGTGGTCATCGGCGGTGAGGCCGCGCTCCCCGAGCGGGTCGCGCAGTGGTGCGCGGCGGTGGATCCGGAGCGGGTCCGGCTGTTGAACACGTACGGGCCGACCGAGGCCACCGTCGTGGCGACCGTCGCCGACCTGTCCCGGTACGCGGGCGGTCCGGTGCCGATCGGCGCGCCGCTGCCCGGGGTGCGCGCGGCCGTGGTCGACGGGGAGCTGTGGCTGCTGGGCGGCGGCCTCGCCGAGGGCTATCTGGGCCGACCGGAGTTGACCCGGGAGCGGTTCACGACGCTGGGCACGGAACGCGCGTACCGCACCGGGGACCTGGTCCACGTACGGCCGGACGGCCTGCTGGGGTTCCGGGGGCGGGCGGACGACGAGGTGAAGATCAACGGGCACCGGGTGGACCCGGCGTCCGTGGAGTCGGTGCTGACCGCGCACCCCGGGGTGCGCGAGGCGGCCGTGGTGGCGCGGGAGACGGCGGACGGGGTGCGGCTGCTGGCGGCGTACGTGGTCGCCGACGGCGGGGTGGAGGCGCGGGAGCTCCGCGAGCGGGTCCGGGCCCAGTTGCCGGCAGCGGCCGTGCCGGGCACGGTGACGCTGGTGGAGTCGCTGCCCCGGACCTCCTCCGGGAAGATCGACCGCAAGGCGCTGCGGGGCACGTCGGTTCCGGAACTGCCCACCCCCAGAGAGGTGTTCGACGGGGTGGTGCTGCCCGCCGAGGAGCGGGTACCGCTGTCGTACGCGCAGCGCAGGCTGTGGTTCCTGGCCTCGCTGGAGGGACCCTCGGCGACCTACAACCTGCCGGTGGTACTGCGCCTGGACGCCGTCCCGGACCGGGCCGTCCTCGCCGCGGCCCTCGCCGACGTGGTGGAACGGCACGAGGTGCTGCGGACGGTGTACCCGACCGTGGACTCGGAGCCGTACCAGCACGTGCTTCCCTCCCCGCCGGTGGAGCTGACCGTGCGGCCGTGCGCGGCGGGTGAACTGGCCGACCTGGTGGCCGGGTTCACCGCGACCACCTTCGACCTGGCGACTCAGCTCCCGCTCCGCGCGGCCCTGTTCGTACCGGGCGACGGATCGGCGACCCTGGCGTTGCTGACCCATCACATCGCCACCGACGGCTGGTCGGTGGGCCCGCTGCTGCGCGACCTGGGCGAGGCGTACACGGCCCGGCTGGCCGGGTCCGCGCCCGACCGGGAGCCGCTCCCGGTGCAGTACGCCGACTACACCCTGTGGCAGCGGGAGCTGCTGGAGGAGCCCGGGGGCCTGGTGGAGCACTGGCGGGCCGCCCTGGCCGGCATGCCGGGCGTACTGGACCTGCCGACGGACCGGCCCCGACCCGCCGAGCCCGGCGGCGGGGGTGCGACGCTCGTCGCCCGTCTGGACGCGGAGGCGCACCGGCGGCTGGTGGCGCTGGCCGGGGAACGCGGCGCCAGCCTGCTCATGGTGGTGCAGCCCGCCCTCGCGCTGGCCCTGGCGTCGGCCGGCGCCGGAACCGACATCGCCATCGGCACCCCGGTGGCGGGCCGGGCCGACGAGGCCCTGAACGACCTGGTCGGCTTCTTCGTGAACACCCTGGTCCTGCGCACCGACGTCTCGGGCGACGCCTCGTACGCGGAGCTGGTGGACCGGGCGAGGGAGGCGGACCTGGCCGCTTACGCGCACCAGGAGTTGCCCTTCGACCTGCTGGTGGAGCACCTGCGACCGGAGCGGACGTCGGCCGTCAACCCGTTCTTCCAGGTGATGCTGACCGCGCAGGAGGCCACCGACGCGGAAGCCGCCGGGGCCGCGGGGGCGGCGGACGGCGGCCCGTTGTCGGGCCGGTTCGTCGAACCGGGTCTGGAGGTGGCCAAGTTCGACCTCAGCGCCTCCTGCGTGGAACGCGCGGACGGCGGGCTGGAGGTGTGGTGGCAGTACGCGGTGGACCTGTTCGACCCGGAGACCGCGCAGCTGCTGCTGGACCTGTTCGTACGGGCCCTCGCGCGGGCCGCCGCCGACCCCGACGCCCGGCCGGGCGCCCGCCCGCTGCCGACGCCCGAGGAGGAGGCGCTCCTGGCCGGGCTCCGGGAGCGGCCGCCCGTGGAGCGGGCCGCGGAAACCGCCGCCCCCGCCACGCACTCCCCCGCCGAGGAGCTGCTGTGCACGCTGTTCGGCGAGGTCATCGGACTCCCCGGGCCCGTGGCCCCGGACGCCAACTTCTTCTCGGAGGGCGGCCATTCGATGATGGGGATCCGCCTGGTGAACCGCATCCGCGCGACGCTCGGGGTGCAGGCGCGGATCCGCGACCTGTTCCTCGACCCGACACCCGCCGGCCTCGCGCGACGGCTCCTCGCCGACCCGGACGCGCAGGCCGGCCCACCGGACGGGACGGGTCAGGCGAACGGTTCGGGCCCGGCGGACGGGAGCGGGCCGGCCCCGCACCCCGCCCGGCAGGACCGGCCCGCCGCCCGGCCCGCGCCGACCGCCGTGCCGCCCGAGCTCCGTCCCGAGCGGATCCCGCTGTCGTACGCGCAGCGCCGGCTGTGGTTCGTGGACCAGTTGGAGGGGCCGAGCCGCTCGTACAACATCCCGTTCGTACTGCGGCCGGACCGGCCGCTGGAGCCCGCGGCCCTCACCGAGGCGCTGGCCGACGTCGCGCAGCGGCACGAGGTGCTGCGGACCGTGTACCCGGCGGTGGACGGGCAGCCGTACCAGCGGGTGCGCGCGGGGGCCCGGCCGGTGCTGGAGCGGGTGACCGTACCGGGGGACGGTCCGGCACCCGGACCGCACGACCCGCCGCACCACGCGCTGGAGGCGGCCGTCGACGCGGCGGCCGGTCACGTCTTCGACCTGGCGGCCGAACTGCCCTTCCGGGCCACGCTGATCAACTGCGGGACCGGTCAGGTCCTGGTGGTACTGGTCCACCACATCGCCGCCGACGGCTGGTCCGCCGGGCCGCTGCTCGACGACCTGACCACGGCCTACGAGGCCCGACTGGTCGGGAGCGCCCCCGACTGGGAGCCGCTGCCGGTGCAGTACGCCGACTACACCCTGTGGGAGCGTGCCGCACTGGACGGCGAGGCCGCCGCCGAACACGTCGCCTTCTGGAAGGAGACCCTCGCCGACGCGCCGCCCGTCCTGGAGCTCACCGGCGCCCGGACCCGCCCCGCCGAAGCCTCGCACCGGGGCGCGGCGGCCCCGCTGGCCGTGGACGCCGCCACGCACGCCCGGCTGGAACGCCTGGCCCTGGAGCACGGGGCCACCTTGTTCACGGTGGTGCAGGCGGCCTTCGCGGCCACCCTCACCCGGCACGGCGCCGGCACCGACCTGCCGCTGGGCACGGTCGTGGCCGGTCGCGACGACGAGGCCCTCGACGACCTGGTCGGCTTCTTCGTCAACACGCTCGCCCTGCGCTGCGACACCTCCGGAGACCCCCGGTTCACCGAGCTGCTCGGCCGGGTCCGGGACACCGCCTACGCGGCGTACGCCCACGCCGAGCTGCCCTTCGACCTGGTCGTCGAGCAGCTGAACCCGGTACGGTCCACCGCACACCACCCCCTGGTCCAGGCGGTCGTCCAGGTCCAGCCGGCCGAGGCGGGCCCGCCCCGCGCGACGGCCCTGGCCGGGACCGCGGTCGGCACGGCCTCCGGGTTCACCAAGTTCGACCTCACGCTGTCGCTGCGCGAGACACGGGACGCGGACGGCGCTCCGGGCGGACTCGACGGCGTGCTGGAGTACGCCACGGACCTGTACGACGGGCCCACGGCGGGCGTGCTGGCCGGGCACGTGGCGCGGACGCTGCGGGCCGTGGCCCGGGACCCGGAGCAGCGGATCGGGGACGTACGGCTGCTGTCCGCCGAGGAGGAGCACCGGCTGGTCGTCGAGTACAACGACACGGCCGCTCCCCGGGCGGCGTGCGGGCTGGTGCACGAGCGGTTCGCGGCGCAGGCCCGGCGCACGCCGCGGCGGACCGCCGTCTCGTACGGGGAGGAGAGCCTGCGGTACGACGAGCTCGACGCGCGCGCCAACGTGCTGGCCCACCGGCTGATCGAGGCGGGCGTGGGCCGGGACGGTGCGGTGGGGCTGCTGTTGGAGCGCACCCCGCACCTGCTGGTCGCGGCGCTGGCGGTGCTCAAGTGCGGGGCCGCGTACGTACCGCTGGACCCGCGGCTGCCCGAGGCGCGGGTGGACATGGTCATGGAGGACGTGGGCGCGCGGGTGTTGCTCGTCGGTGAGGCCCAGGCCGACCTACCGGCCGTGCGCGCACAACTCGCCGCCGGCGTGCGTGTGTTGTCGGTGGACACACCGGTGTCGGGCCATCCGACGACGGATCCGGGCGTGCCGGTCGGCGAGGACGCGTTGATGTACGTGATGTTCACCTCGGGCTCCACGGGCCGCCCCAAGGGCGTCGGGGTCACCCACCGCAACGTGGTGGACCTGGTCACCGACCGCTGCTGGGACCTGGCCAACCACCGTCGGATGCTGGTCCATTCGGCGATCGGCTTCGACGCCTCGACCTACGAGCTGTGGGTGCCGCTGCTGAACGGCGGGCAACTGGTGATCGCGCCCGGGGACGGTACCGACGTCGCGGAGCTGGACCGGGCGATCCGCGGCAACGAGGTCACCGCCGCCTACTTCACGATGGGCCTGTTCCACATCATGGCGGACGAGGGCCTCGACACCCTCAAGCTCCTCGACGAGGTGTGGACCGGAGGGGACGTGGCCTCCCCGAGCGCGCTCCAGCGCGTGCTGGAACACTGCCCCGACACGGTGCTCGTCCACTCCTACGGGCCGACCGAGACCACCTTCGCCTCGCACCGACAACGGTTCCCGCTCACCGAGCGGGAGGTCCGCGGCGTGTACCTGGGCGCGGCCCTCGACAACACCCGCGCCCACGTACTGGACGGGCGGCTGCGCCCGGTGCCCGTCGGGGTCCCCGGCGAGCTGTACCTGTCCGGCAGCCAGGTGGCCCGCGGTTACGTCGGCCGGCCGGGGCTGACGGCCGAACGGTTCCTTCCGGACCCGTTCGCGGCGGACGGCAGCCGCATGTACCGCACGGGCGACCTGGCGCACTGGACGCCCGGCGGCGAACTGCGCTTCATCGGGCGGGCCGACGGCCAGGTCAAACTGCGCGGGTTCCGCATCGAGCCCGGCGAGATCGAGGAGACCCTCGCCCGGCACCCGGGCGTCGGGCAGGTCGCCGTCGCGGTCCGCGAGGACGGTCCCGGCGGCAAGCGGCTCGTGGCGTACGCCGTGCCCCGCGCCGGGCACACCCTGACCGGGCCGGGGCTGCTGCGCTGGGCGGCCGACGAGCTGCCCGAGCACATGGTGCCCTCGGCGGCGGTGCTGCTCGACGCGATCCCGCTCACCGTCAACGGCAAGCCCGACCGGGCGGCCCTGCCGGCGCCCGCGCCGGCCGTGCGGGGCGGCGGGCGGGCGGCCCGTACCCCGCGCGAGGAGGTGTTGTGCTCCCTGTTCGCCGAGGTGCTGGGTCTGGAACGGGTCGGCATCGACGACAACTTCTTCGCCCTGGGGGGTCATTCGCTGCTCGGGGTGCGGCTGGTGAGCCGGATGCGGACCGTCCTCGGCCTGGAGCTCGGGGTCCGGGACCTGTTCCGTACGCCGACGGTCGCCGGTCTCCTCGGTGACGAACCCTCCGGCTTCGACCCGATGGGGGTGTTGCTGCCGCTGAGCACCCGGGGCGCGGAGCGGCCGCTGTTCTGCCTCCACCCGGGGACGGGCGTCGGCTGGCCGTACGCCGGTCTGGCCCGCCACCTCGGGCCCGACCAGCCGCTGTACGCGGTCCAGGCGCGGGCGCTGAGCGAGCTGGGGCACTCCCCCGGGTCCGTCGAGGAGATGGTGGACGACTACCTGCCGCTGATCCGCGGGATCCAGCCGCACGGGCCGTACCGCTTCCTCGGCTGGTCCTTCGGCGGCACGGTCGCCCACGCGCTGGCGGTGCACCTCGCCGAGTTGGGGGAACGCACCGACCTGCTGGTCATGATGGACGTGCACCTGCTGCCGACGGAGCCCGAGCGGCGCCGGATGACGCCGGCGCAGAAGCGGGACATGCTCGTCGGCGACGCCACCGACGAGCCCGAGGACGCCCCCTTCGACGTGGACGCGCTCATCGGGCTGGTCCGACTGAAGGACCCGGTCCTCGGTGCCTTCTCCGACGCGGAGATCCGCTCGGTGATCGGCGCCTCCATCAACCACGCCGAAATCATGAACCTGTACGCCCCGCGCCCGGTCGCCACCGATCTCCTGTTCCTGGCGGCCCTGGAGGACGGGGAAACCGAAAACACCCTCGCCCAGCATTGGATTCCCTATGTGGAGGGCCGGGTGGAGAACCATCTGATCGGTGTTCCGCACACCAGGATGGGCGAACCGGAACCACTTGCGATGATCGGCCGTATCCTTTCCGAGAAATTGAGGAGTCTGTCATGACCAATCCTTTCGACGACACCGAGGGCACCTTCCGCGTCGTGGTCAACGCCGAGGGGCAGCACGCCCTGTGGCCGGTGTTCGCCGAGGTCCCGGGCGGCTGGGAGATCGTGTGGGGCGAGGGGTCCCGGGCGGACGCACTCGCCTACGTGGAGCGGAGCTGGACCGACATCCGCCCCCGGAGCCTGGTCGCCCAGTACTCCTGAACGAAATCGCGCACCCGATTCCCGGACCGAAATGGTCGTGCCCCGCACCGCGGGGCACGACCATTTCCCTTTGCCCCGCCGGCCCGTGCCCGCGCCGCCGGCACCCGGCCGGAATTCCCCGATACTGCCGCCACAACTTCCCCTCGGCGGTCCGGTCGCTTTCTATATTCTCGGTATGCGACGACGGAATATGGACATCCTGCTGAGCGGTACGGCATCGGATTCCCACACTTGGAACCTGGTCTACCTCCAGCTGTTCCTGGAGGAGCTCGGGCACCGGGTTGACAACCTCGGCCCCTGCGTCCCGGACGACCTGCTGACCGGAGCCTGCGCCACCGACGGGCCGGCCCGGCCGGACCTCCTGGTGATCAGCAGCGTCAACGGTCACGGCTACCGCGACGGGTTGGGCGCCGTGCGGGCCGTGCGGCGGGCCGGTCTGACCCTGCCGGTCGTCATCGGCGGCAAACTGGGCGTCGCCGGGGTGGCGGACCCCGAGCAGCGCGGTCGCCTCCTCGACGCCGGTTGTGACGCCGTCTTCGACGACGGGAACGTGGCCGCGCTGCGGGACTACCTCACCACGCTCACCGTCGGCCGGTCCGTCCCGCGGGCCGTGGCATGACCGGCGGCGCCGCCCTGCTGGCCCCCGGGGTGCAGCGGGAGCCGGGCGCCCCGGAACCCGACGCCTCCTTCGGGGGCTTCGTGGCCCGCGCCGCCGCCGCCGGACAGCTCGTCGTGCAGCCCCGCATGGGGTTCGGCGACCCGCGCCGGATGCGGGCCGGGCTGGAACGCACGAAGGGCGCCGTCGCCACCACCGTCGGCACCCTCACCATCGACAGCTACACCCGGGTCGGGGACGTCGCCGCGGCGCGGGCCGCCGTGGCCGAGGGCAGCGCCCTCAACGGCTACCCGATCACCACCCACCCCGTCGAACTGACCCGGTCCCTGCTGGACGGGCTGGCCGGCCCGGGGTTCCCCGTCCAGGTCCGGCACGGCTCCTCACGGCCCGAGGCCATCGTGCGGGCTCTGGCGGCCGCCGGACTCGACGCCACCGAGGGGGGACCGGTCTCGTACTGCCTGCCCTACGGCCGCACCCCCCTCGCCGAGTCCGTGGAGAACTGGGCCCGTTGCTGCGAACTCCTGGCCGCGCTGGCACCCGCGCCCCGGGTACCGCACCTGGAGAGCTTCGGGGGCTGCATGCTCGGGCAGCTCTGCCCTCCCGGGCTGCTGGTGGCGCTGAGCCTGCTGGAGGGGATGTTCTTCGTCCGCCACGGCATCCGCAGCGTCTCCCTCAGCTACGCCCAACAGACCGACCCCGCGCAGGACGCGGAGGCCGTCCGGGCGCTGCGCCGACTCGCCGGGGAGTTCCTGCCCGCCGGGGTGGACCGGCACGTGGTGCTCTACACGTACATGGGGGTCTTCCCGCGGACGGCCCGGGGCGCCACCCGGCTGCTGGAGGCCTCGGCGCGGCTCGCCGTACGGTCCGGGGCGCAGCGGCTGATCGTGAAGACGGCCGCCGAGGCGTACCGGATCCCGACGGTGCTGGAGAACGTACGGGCGCTGGAGACGGCCGCGGCGACGGCGGCGCTGCAGGAACGCCCGGACTCCCCGGGCGGTGGGCCGTCGGCCCCCGGTGACGGCGCCACCGACGACGCCGCCGGCGCCGACAGCGAGGTGTACCGGGAGGCCCGGGCCTTCGTGGAAGCGGTGCTGGAGCTGGACGAGGACCTCGGACGCGCGCTGCGGACCGCGTTCGCGCGGGGCGTGCTGGACGTCCCGTACTGCCTGCACCCGGACAACGCGGGCCGATCGCGCAGTTTCGTCGACGCGGGCGGCCGGCTGCGCTGGTCCGAGACGGGCTCGATGCCGGCGGCCGCCCGTACGGCCCCCCGCGCGGGGGTTTCCGCCCCGGCCATGACCTCGGACGGACTGCTCGCCGCCGTGCACGGGGTGGCCCTGCGCTACGACGCACCGGACGACGGGGAGTGAACGGGCCCCGGGCGGCGGGCCCGCAGGGCCCGACCCACCCGGCCATCCGACCACCCGGCCACCCGGCCACCCGGCCACCAGGCCACCCGGCCTCCCACCCACCGACCAATGACCCACAGACCGACAGGAGTCGACATGGAGCTTCGGACCCCTCCCCCGCTCGGTGAGCACCTGCGTTCGCCGGAACTGCGCTCCGCGATGCTGGTGCAGCAGGAAGTCCTGCACGCGGCAAGGGAGTTCCTGCGCGGTGAGGACTTCGTGGAGTTGCTGCCGCCGCTGATCGGCCCGGTGACCGATCCGGGCGGACGCGGCGCGAAGGCCCTCGACGTGGACTACTACGGGCAGCCGTACAAGTTGATGACGAGCGCGATCCTCTACAAGCAGGCCTCGCTCAAGGGCTTCCCCCGGCTGTTCTACATCGCCCCGAACGTCCGGGTGGAGCCGCCGGAGACCGCGTCCACGGGCCGGCACCTGGTGGAGTTCCACCAGATCGACGTGGAACTGGCGGCCGGCACCCGGCGCGACGCCCAGGAGCTCGCGGCCGGGCTGCTGACGCACGTGGTGCGTCACGTGTGGGCGACGCTCCCGCACGTGTTGCGCGAACTCGGGCGGGACGAGCTGGAGTTCGCGGAGCTGCGGCAGGGGAAGTTCGACTCCTTGACGCACGCGGAGGCCGTGGCGAGGCTGCTGGCCCGGGGCCACGCCCAGAGCCCGGACGCGGAGATCGATTGGGCGGGCGAACGGATCCTCTCCCTGGAGGCCGACCGACCGTTCTTCGTCAACGACTACCCGAAGGGTTCGCGCGGGTTCTACGACCGCGAGGACCGCGAACACCCCGGCGTCCTGAGGAACTTCGACCTGATCGCGCACGGCGGGTTCGGCGAGCTGGTCAGCGGCAGCGAGCGGGAGAACGACTACGCGACGATCGTGACCCGGATGCGGGAGAGCGGCGAGAACCCGGCCAAGTACGCCTGGTACCTGGAACTGGCCCGCGAGGGCATCGAGGGCAGCGCCGGCTTCGGGATGGGCCTCCAGCGCCTCGTCCGGTTCCTGACCGGCCTGGACGCCCTGTGGCAGGTCAGCGCCTACCCGAAGCTGCCGGGGGTGATCGCCCCGTGAGCGCCGCGTTGGAGGCGGCCGGGTTCCCGGCGGAGGCCGTACGGGCCCGGGCGCGGGCGGGGACGGCCGAGGTCTTCCCCGCCGCCGACGGCTACGGGACACGGTTGTTCGGTGCCGCGCCCGAACCGCACGGCCGGGACGGGTCCGGTGCGGGCCCGGCACCCGACGGGCAGGGCGGCGACTGGCTGGACTCGCTGCGCCTCGCCCCGCCGGTGTTCATGCCGAGGCGGCTGGAGAAGCTGATCGACCTGGGCCGGGAGCCCTCGTACGAGGACGTGGACCTGCGCACCCCCGTGGGCGGCTTCGCCTCACGACTGCCCCTCTACCTCTCGGCGTTCGGCTCCACCCGGGCGGGCAGCGGGGACCTCGGCGTGGCCGCGGCCCGGCAGGCCGCACGACTCGGCATCCCGATGGTGATCGGCGAGAACATGGTTCCGGTGCACGGCTACGGCAGCCGCTCGGCGCTGCTGGAGCGGGTCACGGCGTACGCGGAAGACCTCGCGGACGGGGTCGGCGGGGTGGTGGTGCAGCAGTCCACCGAGGACGCCGACTCCGAGGTGTGGAACCTCCTCTACAGCGATCCGGGCTCCCGCCCCCTGCGGGACTCCGGGCGGCTCGGCTTCGAGCTGAAGACCGGCCAGGGCGCGAAGCCGGGGCTCGGCGGGATGACGGTGGTCGACGCGGCCGAGGCCGAGCGGCTGGCCGGGCGGTTCGCCGTGCGGGACCTGCTGGGCGAGCCCGCCGGGCGCCGGCTGCGGTCCGCGACCCCCGGGACCTTCACCGAGGAGATCCTGCGCCAGCAGCTGCGGTTCATGCGGAACAACTTCCCGCTGGCCCGGACCTGGGTGAAGTTCCACCCGGGCCGTGACATCGCCCGGGCCGCCACGACGGCCTGGGCGGCGGGCGCCGACGCGGTCACCGTCGACGGCGCCGAGGGCGGCACCGGCTGGGCGCCGAGGGTGTTCCTGGACCGGGCCGGGCTGCCCCTCGGGGAGTGCCTGCGCAGGATCGAACGCCCCTCCGGGGCCCACCTGTTGGCGTCGGGTCGGATGTGGGAGGGCGGCCGCGCCGTGCGGGCCCTGGCACTGGGCGCGACGGCGGTGGGACTCGGCCGGGCGGCCCTGCTCGCGGTGGACGAGGACCCTCGCGAGGGCCTGGTCCGGCTGGTGGACGCCCTCGCCCTTGAGGCCCGGCTGCTGATCAGCGCCGTCGGTCAGTACCGGCCGGCCGACCTGACCCCCGAGGACCTGTGGTCACCCCTGGATCCCGCCCCGGCGGCCCCGCTCCCCGTCGGCGGCCCGGTGTGAGCGGCCGCCCGCCCCGGGGCCCGGCCGACGTCGCGGGCCGAGCCGTCGCGCCCGGCCGGCGGGGTGGACTCGTGCGGGCCCGCTTCCGGCTCGGTGAACTCCCCGGGGTCACCGTTCGCCCCGGGCCGGCCGGCCGGGTGGCGGGCCCCGCCGCCCGCCGGGCCCTGACCACATCGGAAGAGCGTCGTGTACGGCAAGACTGTTCCAGCAAGTGTAGATATAGGTGGTCGCCGTTTAATTAAAAA